>CALGAG010000068.1 GCA_937951995.1 uncultured Bacillota bacterium | reverse complement strand
AGGCGGGAGCCTCCGCTGCAGGTTCTTCTGCTGGATAGGGGCCTGCACTATCCGTTGAAGATTCTTCCCTTGCTATCATGGAGCCGCAGCCTCCAAGCAAGGAAACAATAAGTAGAAGTCCTAAAAGCAGAGCTGTGAGCTTAAATCCATTCTTCATAAATCTCATCTCCTTTTGAGTAATTATACCCCAGAAAAACATCCAAAGTGATACAATCCGGTTACAATCAGGTTAAGAAAGCCCTACAAAATGCCACCAAGATATGTAAATTTGGTCCATATGTGAAAAAATCCTCCAAATCATGTTATAATACATACAGCAAACATTAAAGGAGACATGTATGAACAATAATGACCTTGTAGAAACAAATAGGGGAAAGCAGGTTGTAACAGCTGCTGCCCTGATAAACTTCATGACAGGCATGATGTATGCCTGGAGCATAATCAGCAAGGCCTTGGTTGAGGACCACGGCTGGACCAGCAAGGAGGCTTCGCTACCATACACAATTTTTACCATAGCTTTTCCCCTTGCAATGGTTGTTTTCGGAAAGTTCCAGGATGAGAAGGGACCACGTATTTCAGGGCTTCTGGGAAGTGTCCTGGTGGGCCTGGGTTTCATCCTGTCAGGTATATTTTTGGATCCCTTTGCAATGCTTCTTACCATAGGTGTCATGGCAGGTGCAGGTGTTGGAATCATAACCATATCCACCGCTCCCCCGGCCATTAAATGGTTTCACCCCAGCATGAAGGGGAAAATCACCGGAATTGTCGTTGCAGGGGTTGGACTGTCGGCATTGCTCTACTCTCCAATGGGAACATTTCTTGTGGGATCGGTTGGAGTTGCAAGGACCCTTCTATATATAGGGATTTTGGTTCTTCCAACAACCCTCTTCCTTGCCCTTAAGCTGGAGAATCCACCGGAGGGATATGATTTTGATGGATTCAAGGCAAAGGCAGACTATGTATACTCCAGGGACATCCAATGGAGAGAAATGCTTAGGACGGGCGAGTTCTACAAGCTCTGGATAATGCTGGGCCTGTCTTCGTCGGCTGGACTGATGGTAATATCCCACATTTCCAGCATAGCAAATATTCAAAGCGGCTGGAAGGCGGGCTTTATCCTTGTAATGGTAATATCGCTATTTAACAGTTCAGGTAGGATCATTGGAGGAAGCCTTTCAGACAGGATTGGAAGAATCAATACCATGAGGGTGCTCTTCCTTATGCAGGCGGCCAACATGCTGCTTTTCAGAAATGCAACATCAATACCTGTCATGGTTGTTGCAGCTGCAATCGCCGGCCTCTGCTACGGAGCTGGCTTCTCGGTCTTCCCTGCTGCCGTTGGCGACTACTATGGAACAAAGTATTTCGGATTCAACTATGGTCTCCTCTTCTCAGGATGGGGACTGGGCGGAATAATCGGCCCTATGACAGGTGCAGCAATATACGATGCAACAGGAGCATATGGACCAGCCTTTTTAGTTAGCTTCGGTCTTTTGGTGGTTTCATTCTTCATTACCCTAACCTTCAGGAAAAAGAAAGCCGTGGAGTAGAAAAGAGGAGAAAGCTCATGAAGAGAACGATGATTCTTCTTATGGCAATTATAATTGCGTGTGGATATTCATCTGCCCAAGGGATCTCAAGCAGGGCAAGGAATCCACTTAAGCTTCATATCGACTCACTAGTTGTGGATGGCCACAACGACACCATGCTCAGGACAATAGATGAAGGGACCTGGCTACCCCGGGAGGATATTCGGAAGGGGACAAGCCTTCATGCCGACCTGTGGAAGCTTCGGGCAGGAAATATCAGCGTCCCTTTTTTTGCAGCATACTCATCGCCCTTCTACGGTCAGCCAGAAAGGAGCCTAAGCAGAACCCTGGCTATTTTCAACGCCTTGTACTGGACTGAAAGGAACAATCCGGATATCCTGGAGATAGTCTCAACCTATGATGAAATTGAAAAGGCTCTCTTGAATAGAAGGATTGCAGCTGTCCCCACAATAGAAGGAGCATATTCCATAACCCATGGCAATTGGGAAGAACTCCTCCTGCAATACAGGGACCTTGGAGTCAAGGCAATAGGATTTACCTGGAATTATTCCAATGAGCTTGCAGAGGGCCTCTACAGGGCCTACGGTGACTACAATGGCACACCCAGTGAAGGTGGACTCACCCATCTTGGTATCCGGACCCTTGAAAGGATGAACCAGCTTGGGATAATCGCGGATGTCAGTCATCTTTCGGAGGAGAGCTTCTGGGATGTGATGGCCAACTCAAAAAGTCCTGTAATGGCTTCCCACTCCGGAGCCTATGGAGCTTATCCCCATCCAAGGAATCTTAAGGATGACCAGATTTTAGCCATTGGAGAGAATGGAGGAGTCATAGGAGTGGTCTATCATGATGAGTTTGTGGCAGGACCTGGAAAGACTTATGTTAAGGATATAGTTGACCACATGGAGCATATAATAGACCTTGTGGGAGTTGACCACGTAGGATTGGGGTCAGACTTTGATGGAGCATACCTGCCAGTGGGTCTGGAGGATGCATCAAAGGTCTACAGGATAACCGGGGAGCTTGTAAAAAGAGGCTATGGTGACAGGGAGATAAGGAAGATTCTTGGACTTAACATGTTGAGGGTAATAAAGGAAAACGACCAGCTAGCTGAAATAAGACCATTACTTGAGGGTGTCGCAATAACCCCTGACTTCAGCATGGGGGAGATATTTCAAAATGGAAGGCCAGTGTTTTCTGCAGATATTTCCGGGGACCATGAAAACTTGGAAATTTATGGTGTAGTCGATGGAAGAAGATATCCCGTCCAAAGGGACATTGGAAAGCTTTCCATGACCCCGGAGCTTGACCTTAGGGAGAAATTCCACCTTGTAACCTTTGTTGCAGACCATCCTACCAGGGGAGACCAGCGGGAGACAAGGATTGTATATATTGAACAAGACTAAAAAAATCCCGGTTTCCCGGGATTTTTCAATTGAGGATATAATATAGTGCGCTTGGATAGAAAAGGTGGAGTAAAAGCAGCAGGAACGACACCAGGGCCATCCTCTTGTGCCATGTAAAAAGGGCTCTCTTCTTCAGCTTGTAGAAGCTTCCCCCTAGAAGGGCCGTCAAGAAAATGGAGGCGTAAAGAAGACTTCCCGTATGAAGTCTGAAGCCTCCCATTGCCATGTAGCCATGTACAAGGGCAAGAACAGCCATTGCAAGACCAAAGGGCTTGTGAAGCCTCCTCAAGAATTTAATTGTGTTCATAAAGCCCTTGTTCCGGGTTTTGAGAAACTTCCTGTTTAGAAACCCAAGGACATATGGCGAGAGGATCACTCCCAAAATTATTACATTAAGCCATCCCAATACTGAGTACATACAACACCCCCAAAATCACTATTCTTCCAGTGTTCCCACAACAGGCATTCTGCTGAGAACAGAAACACCATGAGGAGAAGCTTCCTTTATTCCTTCAGTCAAATCCTGTCCTGCCTGAAAGCCGTTGTGTCCGCCTTCATCCCACATGTCAGACCCGGTTACATCATATACAACACCATCAACAGCCACATAGGCTTCCCGACCTTCAAGACCGTCATATTCTGCAAGCTCCTCCAGGGTGAAGACCCTGTCTCCTTCTTCTGCAGGTGCTTCCGACCCGTTGCCTGAGGCGCAACCTACAAGTGCCACTGCTGCGACCAGTACAAGAACCAATATGCTTAAATACTTCTTATTCATCAAAATCACTCCTCGGATAATATGTTTAGAACTTCTATTCTTTTAAGCTTATATAATATATTACCCACATTGAGCATAATCCCAACAAAAACTATCGGAATTGATTAAAAAGTTAATATTTGCCATCAAAACCCCAATTATATGGTTATTCCGTGGAATATCTTCAATTTGCTTCAGTTATTGATGTTTTTAGTGTAAAATAAAAGAGAAAAAGCTGGTTTAGGGTATCATAAAGATAGAGGGAAAGGCATTGATTAAAGGAGGTGGCTGCATGAGTTCAAATGTAAAGTTTATCAAGACCCATGATATAGACCTTGATAAGATAAATGTTAGAAGGGCACATGAAGGTGACGAAGAGGGAATATACAAGATTGCATGTACAGTTACGGAAGGGGAAAGGGACTCATACCAGGGCTTCCTCATTGATGACTACCACAAGTATCCTGAGTATTACATAGACCTTTTCAGGGATAGGATCAGGAACCTAAGGTATTTTTATGTTGCCGAACTGGGTGGCAGGATAATTGGATTTTCACTGGCATACAAGAAGGAGATGTGGATAAAGTACAATCCAACCTGGCTTGAGGACATACACTGGCATCCTTCCTTTGACAAGTCATTGCTGGATGATTTCATCCTGATCGACAAGACGGCAATTGAAGCGGAATACACAGGGGAGGGAATCGGCAGCAAGATATACAGGAGGATAATTGAGGATATGAGGGAAAATGACATCCACTACATTTTCTCTGAAACAGTGGTGAATCCCCTGCCAAACTTTGCATCCCTGGCCTTCAGGCAAAAGCAGAACTACATCATGGCCGGCTTTAGGTATGAAGAGCACAAGGGTGTAATCTATTCGGACATGGTCTACTACAAGAAAATATGATCAAAATAAAAATAGGGTCTGACAAATATGTCAGCCCCTATTTTAATCTGGAAAGGTCCATTCCTGGAACACCTTCCATAAATTCTTCTCCGTGTCCAATCATGATTGTTGGTATACCAACGCTGCCCTTTTTCCTAATGGGATCGAAATACTCAAATTTGTCCCTGAATGCCAGGAATATCTTAAGGCTTCTCATGCTGTCAGTAATGTCGATATACTCAAACTCAACTCCATTTTCCAAGAGAAACTCTCTCAGTGGTTCACACTCCGGTCAAAGGGGACTTCCGAAAACTGTTATCCTTTTCATATAAAAAACCTCCTCAATATGTCTTGATTATAACATATATTTATCCATAGTTGAAATTGACATATGTCAGAAAAGGGCGTAATATTAAGGTGTAGACTATATCAATTTAAAGTAGAGGAGGAACAACAATGACCTATAGTCCAAGCTTGGGAAGCTCATTAACAAATACCAGGATGAGAACTCCTGACAACCTTTCTCCATTCTCTGGGATGTGCTCCGTATGTACGGCAAACTGCATAGGGATGTGTGAGATCGGCCTTTCTGCCTTAAGGGGGAAGGAGGCGACCTACCCCTTCCAAACGGACAGTAGCCAGTTCGCATCGGAGAAGGATTATCCGGTGGACTACTCTCATCTTAACATCAATGGAAGGGTGTTTGGTGCCTGGGGTTGCAAGGAAGACCCCTACGAGGCCACCTACCCCAAGGCAAACATGGAAGCAAGGGTTGGAATTGAAAATCCTGTGAAGCTTAAGATGCCCATTATCCTGCCGGCAATGGCAAAGCTTAATTGGAGGGACTACTATGCAGGTGCTGCCATGGCAGGAGTCCTTGTGGTGATAGGAGAGGATGTAATAATGAAGGATCCAGACCTTGTACTTGAAGACGGCAAAGTAAAAAGTGCACCCTTGATAGGCGAGATGCTGGATTCATTCAGGAAATACAACAGGGGCTATGGAGACATAGTGCTTCAGGGAAACTACGACGATGAGTACAACGGTGTCCTGGATTATGCCATTAAAGACCTTGGTGCAACTTCCGTTGAGTTGAAGTTTGCCCAAGCTGCAAAGGGGATCCAGGGACTTGGTATGGTCAATACCCTGGAAGATGCCCTAAAGCTTAAGAAAAGGGGATACATTGTCCATCCTGACCCTGAGGATGATGAAGTTGCAGAAAAGTACAAGGTAGGAATCGGTCAGAGGTTTGAAAAGGTTGGAAAGCTTCCCATATGGAATGAGGACCACCTTGTGGGACGTGTAGGAGAACTGAAGGAAATGGGAGCCAAGAGGGTCTTCTTCAAGACAGGTCCCTTTGACCCCTCAGACCTTGCAAAAATACTCATGATAGCATCAAAGGCAGGAGTTGACCTTGTCACCTTTGATGGAGCAGGGGGAGGAACAGGAAACAGCCCTGTGAAGATGATGAATGAATGGGGAATGCCCACGATCGTCCTTGAGAGCATCCTCTATTCACTCTTGAAGGAAATGGAAAACAAGGGCCACAGGCTACCACAGGTTGCGATCACTGGTGGAATTGCCATGGAGGACCAGGTTTTCAAGGCCCTGGCACTGGGAGCTCCATACATCAATATGGTGGGTATCGGTAGGGCTGCAATGACGGCGGCAATGGTTGGAAAGACCATTGGAGACCTGCTTGAGGAAGGAAAGGTCCCCAAGGAATTCCAAAGATTTGGAGAGACCAAGGAAGACCTGTTTGAGGGACTTAGGGACCTGAGGCAATATTATGAGGATGCGGACACCTTCTCCACAGGAGCAATAGGACTTTACTCCTATCTTGGAAGGATTAAAGCCGGGACTCAACAGCTGATGGCACTTAACAGGAAGTTTGACCTAAAGAGCATAGCCCGTGAGGATGTTGTTCCTCTAACATTTGAGGCCAAGCAGGCAACGGGACTTAAGGATTACAAGGACCTGTTACAGGAAGGATTGAAATTATTGTAATTGTGTGACAATTACACATAAATGTTGACATATGACCATAAAATGCTATACTTTAAGGTAACGGGAATATGTCATCTATCCTGCCAAAGTAAGTTAAAAATTTAACTAACAAATTTAAGGGGGAGTTTCTATGAGAAGTAAGACTAAGTTTTTAAGCATGCTGATGGTACTTTTGCTTTCATTTTCAGTACTGACTGCATGTTCACCTGCCGCACCGGCCGAAGAGCCAGCACCTCCAGCAGAAGAGCCAGCGGAAGAGCCTGCCGAGGAACCTGCCGAGGAGCCAGCAGAGGAGCCTGCACTGGATCCTGAGGAGGTACTTAGGGAAGCAGCGCTTGATTTACTTAACAACATTCCAGACAATAATTTTATAATGGCATCAGACGAAGCTTTATCCTTGTTTGAGGAGAATCCGGGAGCAGTTTTCTGGGTAGACCTAAGATCTCCTGATGACTATGCAGCTGGTCACATTGCAGGTGCTGTAAACATTCCATTTGCAGAGCTGGGAAGTCACTGGGATGTTCTTCCATCAAACAGGCAGATTATAATGCAATGCTATTCAGGACAGACTTCTGCACAAGCGACGGCACTAGCTCAGATGCTTGGATTCAATGCAGTTTCCTTTAGAGGTGGAATGAACTTCGGATGGGCTCCATTGGAGCTGGGCGAGGATACCTTGGAAATGGAAGCCAATGACCTGCCACAAGCAAGTGCACCGGACCTGGATGAAAGAGAGCAGATCATATGGGATGCAGCAGTTGCTTACTTCCCACCAGCAACTAACAACATCATATCACCGGAGGACCTTCTTGCTCTTGTTGAGGAGAATCCAGACGCCATAACTGTGGTTGATATCAGGTCGGCTGATGACTATGCTGCAGGACACATTGAGGGAGCCATCCATATACCTTTCAAAGAGGTTGGAGCAAACATCGATCAGATACCAATGAACAGACCGGCCTATGTAACCTGCTATACAGGACAGACAGCTGGAATCACAATAGCTCCAATGAGAATGATGGGCTACAATGCAATCAGTCTAAGCAGAGGAATGACAGGCTGGGACGGAGCTGAGCTACCTAAGGTGATGGATTAGAAAGAGGCTGTAAAGATCTACTTAACAGGGGGTGAGATCTATGTCAAAACCCAAAATCTTCAATAGCTGGTTAGGGAGCCTTGCAGTGGTTGCAGTTCTTGCAATCGTTGCCATTGGAATATATCAGATTGGAATCCTGCCTGGATTGCCAGAGGAGGAATATACTCCTGTCGGCGGAGGGGAGGACAAACCATTTGAGTTTCCATCAGTTGACAGCGCAAGCTGTGTTGCCTGCCATACCAGCGAAGCAGTGATAGCTGCATCCACCTGGGTTGAGGAACAGCCTGTCGCGGAAGACACAGGGGGCTGAGGGGCCCCAGGGCCACAGCTGGAAGCTGTGGAGATGTTTCTTGTATCACAGGAGTTTGTTGACTCCACACACGGAAGTCTTGGCTGCATAACCTGCCACGGTGGAGCAAACGAGGTTGACAAGGCAGTTGCCCATGAAGGGATGGAACCATATCCATCAAGGAACTTCGAAGCAAACTGCGGGGCTTGTCACAGCAATGTAACCGATATTTATGCAACATCCATTCACTACAATCTACACGGAATGGAAAATGGCTTGGCGGCATTTGCAGATGTTATGTCCTTGTCTGAGTCTCCCCATCACGAGGAGGTATTTGACCAGGATTGCTTCAAGTGTCATGCAACCTGTGGAGACTGTCATGTAAGCAGGGCAAAGAACTTTTCAAATGGTCTTGTTGACCAGCACACATTCCTGGGAACTCCATCAATGGAGGAAAACTGCTACGCTTGCCATAATGCAAGGAATGCAGGGGAGTACATGGGTCTGATAGGATTTGGAGGAGATGTCCACTATGAAGCAGGCTTGACATGTATGGACTGCCACCCGGTTGACAACTTCCACGGATCTGAAACAGCAACAAAAAATATGTGGGAGGAGAACCTTCCCGCATGTACGGATTGTCACACGGACAAGGATCCGGCAGTTGCAACGGACGTAAACCACAAGGTTCATGGGGATTCACTGTCATGTCAGGTATGTCATGCTCAGGCAAACAACAACTGCTTTGAGTGCCATCTGGATCCAAAGGAGGATGGGAGTGGACTTCAAAGTTCATCTGAGAGCAAGATTATGTTCAGAGTGGGACTTAACCCCAATCCAACGGAGGAAAGGCCTTACAAATACGTTGCCTTGAGGCATGTTCCAGGACAGGAAGCCATGCTTGATGTGGTTGGGGAGAACATGATGCCTAACTTCAATGAAATAACAAACTGGAAGTATTCGCCTACCCATAATATACAGGCAAGTACCTTCCAAAATGAAAGCTGTGAATCCTGTCATGAAAATGATAGAATATGGTTAAGTGAAGATGATTTCAGAGAGACAGACAGTGAAGCCAACTTCAGACTTATACCAGAAAGACCGCCTTCATTGGACCACTAAGAAATAATGGGAAAAGGGGAGCTTGCTCCCCTTTTTCTTAAATCAAAACAAGGGGAGGTAGATGACAATAGATAATTTCATCCGTAGATTGACCAG
>CALGAG010000067.1 GCA_937951995.1 uncultured Bacillota bacterium | reverse complement strand
GGCAAGGGAGTTCCCCTGTTGAAGCCCTAGCCCTGCTTTGAGGATTCTTTTTCTCAAAGCAGAGACAGGTCTCATGCCAAGAATCCCCAAGAGAGCAAGTGAAGCGAAGCTAGATTGGGTAGGATTCGACGGCCGGGGTTGACGTGACCTGTATCGACTAAAGGGAGATAGAGGTATGTAACCTACGGCACCGGAATGTGTCTAACAGCGAAGCTGCGTAGAGAATGGGTACATCCTACTGCGAGTAGAGGACTTTCAGTCCTAATTTTACGACTACCCAGTGCTGGAATTGGATTTGGTTTGAATGTCTATATTAATTTCCAGCTGGAATAGTCAAATATTTCAATGCACAAATAGATATTGCTTATAAGAAGAGGAGAAGTATACCTCTTCTTTTTTTGTATTCAACA
The DNA here is from genome assembly GCA_937951995.1 of uncultured Bacillota bacterium. Classification (GTDB taxonomy): domain Bacteria; phylum Bacillota; class Clostridia; order Tissierellales; family Tissierellaceae; genus Gudongella. The sequence continues at coordinate 5,188 of CALGAG010000067.1, read as the reverse complement.
AGAGTTCTATCAATTGCTGGAGTAAATCGATACGATCGAAGATAAATTAAAAGCTGCACAAATACAATACCACAGATTCACTATTTACAGCGAAAAAGGTGCAATTATTAAAGAGATGAAAGAAGCCTGAACAGAATGTTAATAATGATGTTCAATACACTTTAACGTTCTCTTGCAATATTTGTGATGTAGAGTTATAATAAATGTAAGGAAATAAGTAAAAATGGTAACGGATAGTAGTGCGGTTTAAATAATGATAAATAAAGATTAAGACAAATAAATGAAAGGAGATGAGTATATGAATGTTGCACATGTTGTTAAAGAAAAAATAGAACAATACAAAGCAACAGAGCCGATTTTAGTTGATGAAATTGTAGAAGGTTTGGGTAAACACAGAAATGCAGTTTATGTTACATTGAACAGATTAGTTGGAGAAGGAATTATTGAGAACTATAAAAAAGGCATATATTACAAGCCAAAAAAATCAAGGTTTGGTAAAGTTGGTTTAGACAAGAGGAAATTAGTCGAGAAAAAATACTTGAAAAGAGATAATAAAGTACTAGGCTATGTGACAGGTCCGCAGATTTGGAATGAATGGGGATTGACTGCACAAATGCCTAATAGAATATGGATTGCCCAAAATGTTAGACAGAAGAAGCTAGATGAAGATTTGAATGTTTTAGTTATTAAAGCCAATGGGAATATAAAAGAGAAAAACATAAGAGCGCTTCAGTTTTTGGACATAATTGACCAAATTGATCTCATTCAAGATACTGATAAGGAAAATGTTGCAAAAAAGCTAATTGCAATATATAAAGAAAAGTTTGAGGTCTATGATCGAATTGCAACCTTAGAAGAAGTAAAAAAATATAATAAGAAGGTAAAAGTTATATTCGGATTAATTGCAGAGAGTGCTGATATTAATGACGAGTATTTTAGAGCACTGCTAAAATGTTTGAAAGAGGAGGTTCAGGAGGGCAAAAAGATGATTATTGATATAAACCCCGTTGTTTTCGGGGGGAATAGAACTTGGGGGAACGGTTATGAAATTACACAGAAGCATTGAGGAATTTAAAGATATTATATTGATAGTATCAGAACACCAAGGATTAGATCCAACAATTGTTGAAAAAGATTACTGGATCACTAGTGCTTTATATCACCTATCAAAATCAGAGTATAAAAACAATGTTGTCTTTAAGGGTGGTACTTCATTAACCAAATGCTATAAAGATTTGCACAGATTTTCAGAAGATATCGACATTGCAATACTTGCTAATGACATGACTAATTCAAAAATCAAGAAAACTCTACAAAAAGTTGAGGAAATCATGAGCTTTGAACTCAAGTCTAATGAATTTGACGAAGAGAGAAAATCTGGAGATTATCGATACACACAGTTCACTTACGATTCATTGTTTTCGGGAAATTTGAGGGAGCTTCATCCCAAAATCAGATTTGAACTTACAAGCTTCATGCATCCTCATCCTTATGAACATAGAAAAGTGGGAACATTTATTGAGCAGTATTTGAATGAAAATGGTATGCATGATGTTATTGCAGAATTTGAACTCGAAAAGTTTGAATTAAATGTACTATCAATTGAAAGGACAGTAATTGAAAAACTAGCATCATTGATACGGATGTCTTACCAAGAAGATTTGAAAGAGTTTCAGACTAAAACTAGGCATCTTTATGATTTGTACATGACTTATAGTATGGTTAGCAAATTTTATGAGGATGAGAAAGCTTTATCAGAGATGGTTGGTATTGTAAAAGAAGCTGAAGCTAAATCAAGATTCAAGGACATGTATCCATCAGATGTACAATGGAATACTGCACCACTATTTTCAATTCTAGATGATTCAAGAATCGAAATTGCCTATAGAGAACGATTTGGAGTTGAATTTGTATACGGAGATTTACCAGATTTTGATGAGGTCAAAAAAGTAATCTTAGAGCTTCATAGAACTCTAACCAAATGCAATGTATAATTAGAAATAGTATCTGATAATGCAGTTTAATCATCAAAAAAGGAGGCATAACCGTATGAAAAGAATCCCTGTAATCCTAGATGGAGATCCAGGCCACGACGATGCAATTGCCTGGATGGTGGCAGCTGCATCACCCATCCTTGACATCAAGGCTGTCACAACAGTTGCAGGCAACAAGGATATAGAAAATGTAACGAGAAATACACTGAATGTCTGCTCCCTTTTTAATATTGAAGCTCCAATAGGCAAGGGAGCCCATGGCCCCTTGGTTGTTGAGGGAATAACAGCAGGAGACTTTCACGGAGAGACAGGCCTTGACGGAGTGGACCTACCCCAGTCAGACAGGACTCTAAGTCAATACTCCGCAGTTGAGCTTATGGTGAAGGTATTGGAGGAGAGCGAAGATCCGGTTGTAATAATAGGAACTGGTGCACAGACAAATCTTGCAACACTCCTTCTTTACAGGCCGGATCTAAAGGATAAGATAAAGGCATTCTACATCATGGGCGGTGGAATAGAGAATGGAAACTGGACACCGGCAGCCGAATTCAATATTCTGGTGGACCCGGAGGCAGCCAGAATCGTATTTGAATCCGGTGTTCCTGTAATCATGTCCGGACTGGATGTAACTGAAAAAGCCCTGGTCTATCCTGAGGATGTCGACCGTATTCGAGAGATCGGAACTCCAATGGGACATGTCGTCTCGGGCTGGTTGGACTTTTTCGGGGAGACCCACGCAGCCTTGGGCTACAAGGGTTGGCCACTCCATGATCCCTGCGCTGTTCTATCCCTGATCAAGCCAGACCTGTTTGAAATAAGGGAAGCTTATCTTCAAGTGGAAACAAGGGGAATCCACTCAAGAGGTGGAATTCTTGCTGACTTTGAAGATAATGACCACTTCAATGGTATGGCTCTTCTAAATCTTGACCGGGAAGCCTTTATAGAAGAGCTTATTAAAGCAGTGGAGCATTTCACTGGAAGGGAGGCCTAGATATGAAAATAATAGTTAGCGGAAAGGACCTTTCCTCCATGAAGGGTAAATTTCTTAAGCCTGAAACTCACCTTCCCAAGGAATGGGAGCAGTTAAAAAACAAAAAGGATATTATTCTGGTCCTGATAGAGGGGCCATCCTCCGCTGCCCTGGCATTCAAGGTATGGCCAGGCCTTGTGAAAAATGTAAAGAGAATCATCTATGCAGGAGGCACACTCAAGAGAGGTGACAGCACACCCTTTGCTGAGACCTCAATCCATCAGGATCCGGAAGCAATGGAATCTCTACTTAACTCAGGCGTTCCAGTCACCTTCTGCACCATGGAATCAGCTGCAGCCCTTAATATGACCATGGAAGACCTGGCCTTGGACTATGCCCGCAACTCAGATAAATACAGGACCATCTCCTGTGGTGTCCATGTGGAAACCAATCCAGATTCCATTTCCTATGGCAAGATGATCAGCGATGCCAATAGCGACAACAAGTTTGGCAAAAAGAATGCCCATATCTTGATTGAATGATAGGGCCCAGTCCTAGCCCCTTGCAGGAATATTACCGGCAGGGGGTTGCTCTATGGTATAATATTCCCATAAGTAAAGAAATACATATATTGCTGAATAGAAAGGGACGGTGGATTGGAGCATGGAAAAGAGGATACTTGGTAGAACAAACTTTGAGGTTTCTGTAATCGGATTTGGTGGGATTCCCATCCAAAGGGTGGATGAAGAGATTGCTTATCAGCTGCTTGTGGAAGCCCACAGACAGGGGATAAATTTCATCGATACGGCAAGAGGCTACAAGGAGAGTGAAGAACTACTTGGTAGTGCCCTGGAAAGAATAGGAAGGGGTAAGTTCATCCTGGCTACAAAATCAATGGCCAAAACCTACGATGCAGTTATTGAGGAGTTTGAGACAAGCCTTAAGAATTTGAGGACTGACTACATAGACCTATTCCAGTTTCACAATGTCACCAAGGAAGCGGACCTTGAGACCATAATGGGAGAAAACGGAGCCCTTAAGGCCATCAAGGAGTACAAGGAAAAGGGAATTGTTAAGGAAATCGGGATCACAAGCCACAGTGTTGACCTTCGTTATATAGCAATAGACACTGGTGAGTTCAGCACGATCCAATACCCCTACAACCCCGTGGAAAACCAGGGAGAGCCAGTGTTCAGAAAGGCAAGGGAGAACAACCTTGGAGTAATAGTTATGAAGCCCCTTGCTGGTGGAGCCATTTCAAAGGGTGAGCTTTCACTTAGATACATAATGGAGAATGAGGACGTTACAGTGGCAATACCTGGAATGGATTCCGTTGAACAGGTAATTGAAAATGCCAGGGCAGGAAATGAAATCAGACCCCTTACCGGGGATGAAAGAAAGGTCCTTATGGAGGAAGCTGCAACTCTGGGAGAGGAATTCTGCAGAAGATGCGGCTATTGTGCCCCCTGTACGGTGGGAATCGACATCCCGACCCAGTTTATCCTTGAGGGCTACTACTCAAGGTACAATCTTCAGGACTGGGCGGTTGACAGATACCGTGGAATGGAAACAAAGGCAAGTGATTGCATCGAGTGTGGAATCTGTGAGACAAGATGCCCCTACAGTTTGCCTATAATAAAGATGCTTAAGAAGGTAGAAGATCGACTCGGGGTTGAATCTTAATGGAATATAGGAACCTTACTGAAGATAAAATATCAAAAGAATTATTCAAGGGCTTTGTCCGCCATCAGAAGGTGACCAAATGCTGGAGGAAAGTTGAAGGGGAATGGGTAATTAAGGACATAGAGTTCATTGATGACTGGACTGAAGAGGAGTACTCACTTCTAACTGGATACCTGAAAAACACCTCACAAACCGGAGGCATTGTAATTGGAGCCTTCCAGGAGGGCAAGCTTAAGGGCTTTGCATCTGTTGAAGCGGATTTCCTGGGATCTGACAAGGAATACCTGGACCTTTCAAGCCTGCATGTTTCAGAGGATATGAGGGGTAAGGGAATTGGCAAGGTCCTCTTCCAAATGGCGTCCAATTGGGCAAGGGAAAAGGGAGCTAAAAAGCTATACATATCCGCCCATTCATCCCTTGAAACCCAGGGTTTCTACAGATTCTTGGGCTGTGTGGAAGCAAAGGAATACAGCCAGGACCACGTGGATAGGGAACCCTACGACTGCCAGCTGGAATATGTACTTTAACTTAATGGAAAAAA
>CALGAG010000066.1 GCA_937951995.1 uncultured Bacillota bacterium | reverse complement strand
CGGGGGCTTTTTACGTTACGGGTACAAACCCCGGGGCATTATTACGTAGGCACGTTAAAACGCATTTAAATCGCTTCATGTTTCAAACCAACATATGGTGCAGGCCTCCTCCTCACATCACGCCTACGAACTCACGACTGAGGGCTCCTCCTGCCTCCAAGGCCTTCTCATCTGAAGTCTACAGAGGCCTCCTACTTCTTTCTCCCTCACCTCGTCATCTGAAGCCTACAGAAGACCTACTCCCTTAATGCATGAATATAGGAGAAGGGCTCCTGCTTGTATATCTATACACTCCCACAGGGCTCCTACTTCCATCCGGGAGTGAGGCCTCCCCCTCTTTCCTGAACAGGAGAGCTTCTCAACTGAAGCCTACCCAGGTCTCCTCTTCCAGTAGGAGAAGTAGAGTGCTGCTCTATCCCATAAAGCCGAAAGAGCTTTAGAGAGCTATGCTACATAATAGTTGTATGAGTCACCTCTGAAGGTGTATAATGGTATTATGGACGGGGACGAACCCCGAGAAGCCAAGAAGGAAAGAAGAAAAGGAGGAATTGTAATGACAGCCAAGAAGCAAGAAGCCACAAAATCCACACCCAAAGTTAGCGTGCCTGAAAACACAAAAAAGCGGACTATACGCCCCAAGGACTTGGCGGAAATGTTGAAAAAACATGAGGCTCTTCGGTCTAGACTTTCTCTCACCTCAAATGACGACCTCCAGAAGAAGATCAGGGCACAACTACGTGCAAACTTCTCGGAAGCTCACGAACATGGAACTGCGTGGCAATGGCAGGAGGGTGACAAACAGTTAGCCGAAATCATCGACTACCTCACGAAGCTGTGGACACCCAAACAAAAAGCCACAGGAACCGATGGAAAATCAAGCAAAGCCAAAGCAACATCAACCAAGGCAACAGTTAAGGAGGTGAAATAATGAAAGAATTCAAATACAGTTCAGGCATGCGTACACTACACATAGGCTGGCATGGAATCCAAGTCCCATTCCGAGGCCCACAGGTTAACGAAGAAACAGGTGAAATCGAAGAAGACAAATATCAGATCTTTGACCCAATGGAGGAAATCAAGAAACAGATAGAACCCCTGATACAATTCAATGACTTCGTAGGAGAGATCACAATCAGCGTTAAGCTTCACCAGGAACCCGAGACAGACGTTCCCGACATATCAGTCAAATAGGTACTATCCCCGATAATATACAGTATCAAAGGGAGTCAGTTGTGGTGGCTGGCTCCCAAACTACATAACCAAACTATAAAGGAGGAATAAAGATGAAAAACAGCAAAGAACGTGAAGAATACCTAAAAGGCGTTGCAGAAGATTACGGAGTACCAGAAGAAACAGTGTTTGCATTAGCTTCATTACTAGGAGAGACAGAAGATCACGATGGACTGTTGACCATGTTAGCAGACGAGGGATGGGGGGAATAACAGTGAACCTGATCGACTACATCCCAGGCTTCATCCGAACAAACCCAGTCCACACACTCATCTTACTAATCGTTATCATCCTAGCTGTCGTGGCATTACAAGAGACCCTGATTGTACTTCAAGAAATCAAAGATAAGGAATCTAAAAGATAAGGAGGATTCACAATGACTAACCCCTATCAACGCAAACCCCAAGGACTAACCAAACACAATCTGGGCTTCCATTGTCCCACCCGCTTATCCTCCTCCATGCTCAGACACAAGCGAAAGCCCCACAAAACCTTCACCTTCAAAGGCACAAACAAAGAGTTCCGTAACTTCCTGGATCTCGTCCTACGCATCGCCCATGCCCTAGACAACCTAACCACAGAAAGGAGCATCACCCAATGACAGCCACTAACTCAACTACAGAATTCACCTACCCAGAAGAAAAACCCAACACCTACTACGTCACCCTGATTAATGACCTCTCAGGCTACGCAGTCAAATTCAAAGCACGATCAGAAGCACAGGTAAGACTACATTGCACCAAGAACTATGGAAGACTTTGGGGATTCATCTACACCTCGCCACCCCCTGAACCTGTACTAACAACCATCAACATAGCCCACCATCCACTACCTGAAATCTACAGAGCCAATCAACCCACAGATCATAAGGAGGAATAAACCATGACAACCTTTACCCTGTCTGTCGAAGACGATTTAACCCCAGAACAAGCCCAACAGGTACTTGCCGATCTTGAAGAGGTATTAGGAAAACATTCTCTGTCTCTGGATGATGCCTATTACGATCTCCCTGACTACTATCCCACAGAATACGATGAACCCGAGTCACCTAACTTCAACCCATATCTGGGAACAGATGACCCAGATCTCTAAGAACACACATTCCCTCTAATCCCCTTCCCACTCATCATTACACAAGTCCCGGTACAGCCTGTATGTACTGGGCTTTTTCATATCCCCCGACCTATCCCTGCCACCCTCAGAAGACCCCCCGCCTCTACCTGCACCCCTCCTAACCTCTTCCATCCACACATCATAGACCTCCTTATCAACCCCTTCAACCTGAGTCCTCCTCCTGTCTCCCACTCCAATCTCCCTTCTACCACTCCCGTCCTTTTCCCTATCACTCTTTCTGCGATCAGCCAATCTTCTTCTGTCCTCATGGCTTCTCATCTGAAGCCTATTAACCTCAATACCAATATCCTCTTCCAGCCACCTGCTCATCTCCTCCATACTCCCAACAACTTTCTCCAGATCTCCACCCCTGATACCACTAACCCGAACAAACATTCCCCTCTCCCTGATTCTAAAAATAACCTTAACAGCCATTCCCTTCATCCCCTTTCCCCATTCCATTTCTTCTACTAACCTGCTCATCTAAAGCCTACCCCCTCACCACAGCTTGCCTAACAGATACCACAGAACAAACACAACAGCAAACCATAGCCATTCCTTAAGTCCTACCTTAGGAGCTTTATACATTTTATCCCTCCTCCCATTTTCCAAACCCAAACCATCAAACACCATCACCTATACCCATCACGAGTCCACAACACATCATTTTAGCCCCTCCATGACCCATACCCATACCAACCCCCAACCAATCAAATCAAGATCTAAAAACACCCATTAAATTCCTCAACCTACAACTTATTCAATTCATCAGACTTAACATCACTATTTATTTCATAACTAACCTTCTCCATTTCCAACTCCAACACCCTCTTTTCCAAACCCTCAACCCCCGACATTCTCTTCTCCAGATCTTTAACCTTATCCCCCAGCATCAAAACCCCTGGCTCATACTCTCTTCTCCAAGCCCTGATACCCTCTTTCTTAGCTTCATCAATATAACTCTTCACCCCACTCACAGTCCAAACTACTAATACCCCACTCAAGAAACCAACAACTAATCCTGCTTCCATTTTCCATTCCTCCTTTTTTTCATCCACCTACCAACATCCCCCATCCGCCTTACCTACCACCCAACTCCTAACCTCCCTAAATCTACGACCCACAGGAAGTAAACCTCTGTCCCGCCCCCCCAGGCGAAGACGTCCCGCCGGAGCGCAGCGGAGGCGGGGCGACTATGGACGGAGTTTATCTCATTTCCGAGCCTACATTAGAGTACAGGTTGTTTAAGATTAAGGTTCTGTTTTTTAACGGGTGTTAACTCACCCAAAAAAACATTCTGTTATGGGAATACGCAGCGAAATTTGTTGAAATCACTACATCCTGAACGCCTCCAGATACACATTTTTCGACACCGTGCCAGCAAAATCTGAGTGTTTTCAACGGTTCTAACCGGGTTGTTATTTTCCTCGTTCGTCTACCGTTGAAAACACAACATCCTAGCGATCGACAAACTTACAAGCTGCGTCCCCCATCAACCCAAACGTCCGACTTTGCGTAAAACCTTGTTGATATATTCTATCATTCTTTCATCAGTATAATGTTTAAACGTAGCCGCTACATCAGGTTCTAACGAGAGATACATAATTCTTGGGGGCTTATAATCTCCCAACTGCTGCAGCTCTTCCAAAGACATTTTTTCTAACATAAACAATGAAGTGTTCACAATATCACAGGATCTAACTTCATAATCATATGTCAGCTGCTTGAGCGTATTCCAGAACTCTATTGTAAACTTTGGCTTGTAATCAAAATAATCATCAATACTTACATCAGCACCTTCATACAATGCCAGATAATTGATGAAGTCTTTTCTGATCTTCAAGTACAATTTCTTCTTTGATCCCCTGTGGTCATTCATGTACTTAAGAAACATCTCCATAGGGTGCTTAACGTAGGCACAATCAAACTCAGCTATGAAATGATTCTTACAGTTTTCATACAACTTACTGTGTATTCTGATAGCCATTCTGCGTTTCATTTCACCACCTCCAGTCGGGGTACAAGTTTAAATCCCACAGGTTCATCATTCTTATATGTCACAATCAGACACTTCCAGGATTTATCAAAGATAACTATTTGTTCTGTGGTCATAAACATCATAACTGCATAGATCTCTTTGGCTGGCACACCCCACAGAGGGAAGTGTTTATAGAATGAGTCCATATTTATCTCACCGTTTGAGTACACCATCCAGCCTTTAATATAGTTACAGATTCTTCCCCACTTATCACTGTCAATCTTACGCCAGGTTTCTTCATTCTTCCTCGGTGATCTCATCCTGCATCTTGTCAATTTCATCAATGTCTATTTCCCCTTTCAAAACTCCAACAAAGTCAATATCTTTAATTGCCTTCTTTGACTTCCCCCGTTTGGTAAAGTTCTTTCTGCTGGTTTCCTTGGGTGACCTCTTACTTATTCTTCTTTGGTATTGTTTCTCTTCCTGTTCCAACTGTTTCTCCAGGTAATCATTGATCTCCTCATACGTCATCTCCTGACGTTCAGCTTCTTCAATCCATTGAGCCCCCTTCTTTACAATCCATTTCTGCCTCCGTAACCATTGAAGATATTTCTCAAACCCTTCATCTGTGGTCACGCTGCACCATCGTCGGATGAGAGGCATGTTAGGATATATCCATCTTCCTTCACGTTTAATCAATAAGAACTTTTCCATCTTGGTGTATACAGCTAAATCACTTTGTCTCAACATCCCGGGGTGCTTATAGGGTTGACCCCCATGCTCTAATATCAATTTAATCTTTGTCTTTAATGCCCGGGCTTCTTTGTGCCAGTTCATTCCTGTGAAAGGTAACATATCATTCACCTACCTTATATTTCTTGGTCTCCCCATCGTACTTGATCGTACCTTCTGTAATACCCCTGTTAAGTTGTGTCTTTACATGTGACTGACTCATGGACAATGTATCAGCAATGTCCTTCAAGCTCATCCCGGTGTTACCCCTAAGTATATTAACGATTACATTAAGGTCATTCAATATGTCTTCTGCAATTTCAATCTCGTATTCTAATTCTCCGGGTTCACCCATCTTGAAACCTATTTCAATATTATTAGGTGCCATGAATGATCTGAACTCCCGTTCCACTGTAATGTGGTTTTTCTTATCCTCTGATACCCTGTTGTAGATTGCAGATTCAATCCAAGCATGCCATCCAACAGAACCTAACATCCTTTGTCCCCCACGAGGGGATGAACCTGACTTATTAAAATGGTGAATCAGCATAATAGCGGTCTTGTAATGTTTCTCAACTTTTATAAACCACCCCAACACTTCTCTAATATCTTTCATGTGGTTCTCATCCGCTTCCCCCAACAACAGATAGATAGGATCACATATTAACAGCACAGGTTTTATTTCATCTAATGTCTCTTCAATTAATGTTCTGTCTTCCTGACGGGTAAGATTAAAACCCTCCCTGTTAAACATGTGAATCGGTAGATCCTGCGGTGAAGCAAATGTCAAACAAGTTCCATCTGTGGAACAGGCACCCAGTAACTTTTTATTGTTAGCTACTTTGTTGAACCTGTCCTGCATCAACCAGTCACTGTTCTCTTCCTGTATAATGACCACAGGTCCTGGGGTGTCCACAGGATAACGATTGAACAGTGGTCTTCCTGATGATACACTGATGGCTATTTCTGTGGAGATGGTTGATTTGTACGTCTTAGGTTCCCCGGCTATAATACCATGTGACTGTGCCTCCCACCATCCTTCGATTAACCATTTAGGAGAATCCATCTTCTTGGACATTAACTGTCCATAGGTCATTAACTTCCGGGGATTCGTATCTACAATCTCAACCTGTGTTAATGCTTTTGTTATCTCACGTTTTAATCTTATTTCTTCGTCCCGGCGTCCTTGGAACTTATTCCAGGGGGACTGTTTGACTAATGTATATGCCTCATCCACAGACATGCCCGATTCAAGCAACAAACATTCTAATTCCCATAGCTTCTCTGATCTGGTTCCCTCTTCCACGTGGTCAGGGGGGGTGAACAGCAGCTTGTATGTCTTAGACAATAACTTATCAGCATATTTATACAAGATCTGATCAACGTCCCCAGTCTCTTCCATATCCATAGCATCAACATCGTCACTGACTGTCACCTCCGGGAGAAATTCAAAATATTCTTCCGAGAATATCCTGTTACCCTTGTACCACAGCAATGACCCTTTGGGACTATCCTTATACTTATAATTCCGGGTACCTGGTATTCTTAATACCTGTGTGGCATCCCATCCTGACTTATCCGCATTGATATAATAAGTCAGACGTTTGTTCAAAATTAACCCTGTGGTAGCCCCAATCTTCTCATCCAATAACCAAAGGGCAGCATATCGTCCTGGGCTGGTTTCCCATGCCATTGAAGGTTGTAGATCCCCCGGTAGGTTTCCGGGATTAGCTTCATCCATATCAGCATATAATACTTTCATGGATCTGACGTTATCTTCTACACGTCTGTTACCTTTCAATACATTGGGACACCAGTAAATATCCATCTGGTTCTTAACTGAATCTTTTATCCATTTCTGGATTTGGTCTAATTGTGCAGGCCACTTAAAACTTTTTTCTTCCCATTTGCCATCTTTCTTTCTTGGAAGAGATACATACCCTGTTCCCTGTTGTTTCCACACATAGAAGATTGTTTTCATGCTATACCTCCTTTCGTGTCAATTTTCTATGCATGAACAGGCCATTTGTCAGGAAGTTTATCCTTTGGAATTAACCACTGCCATCCTACCTTCATTGCCACAATCTTATCTGTGGATATTGCATATCTGACTTGGTGCTCTTCAACACCGTACTGTTTAGCAACCTGTTTGATTGTCAAGTATTCAGCCATTAGTTCACCTCCCCTCGTGATTGTTAAAATTTAACAATTTAATTGTAACACACTGAAACACTGCTTGCAATATCTTTTGAAAAAATTTAACAACTCCCCGAATAAAGAGTTGTAATAGCGTTCATAAAGCGATATAATGGTATTGTACCGGGAAACATTAACCGAGAACATTCAAGAAAGGATGATCGTATGGAAGAAATAAGAAAAAGAATCACCGTTGAATATGAGGGCGAAAAGAAAGAGGGAAAGGGTATCACATTCTTGTTTGAACATTATGAGGAAACAGGTTCAGTTCGATCTTTTAAGGGAATTGGGAGTGTTACCCCCGGAGAAGCGGCATTGTTAATTGCTGAACTGACCAACTATCTGGAAGGTAACTTAAATGAAGAAGAAATGATGGAAGCTGTTGAATTGATTGAAAGCTACAAAGCAGAAATTGGAGCAGAAGAAAAAACCGAACATTAAAATAAATACGTGCGTGTGGGGGAGGGGTGACTATGGTACTTTGGGGGATTTCAGTTAGGAACACAAAATCACATGAGATAATACACTTTCCGGTAAGAGAGAATGAATCTCGTGAAGCTAACTTCAAACGGGTAAAGGAATATTATTTCAAGCTGAAGAAAAAGAATCCTAATTGTACGGTGGAACTCATTTCCAGAAACCAGGCGTTTCCACCGAAGACAGAAACTAAACCTAAAAGGGGGTATATGTATTGTCCATACTGCCGAAAAGAAAGGAGGTTTATCCGTAACGAGGAACTGGACGTAAAGAACTGTATCATCTGTAACATGAGCGATTCTGATTATTGGGTAAGGAAATTCAATCATCTATTCGAAAAACCTAAAAGGAGGAAGTAAAATGAAAAATATCGAGATGAAGGTAGAAAAGAACATTTTAACAATCAAGGTGGATTTAACAAAGACTTTTGGTCAAAGCAAATCCGGTAAATCTGAGATCATTGCAACCACAGCTGGAAACATTGGCATCCCGGGAACAGAAGCCAAGATGGGATTGAATATTTACAAATAGGAGGATTACAATGGCTAAACGTAACTTCTGGGTTCATGGTAACTGTGACGGAAGAAAGACCCCCTTAGTTGGGGGTCCTTCCCAAAGTACCACAGGAGGAATGTATTTAACCCTGACACAATTAGACAAAGGCAAAGAGATTACCGCTGCAATGATTCAATGCATAGCTGATGAAGATGGTAACCTGACTACAACGATATGGGCTAACGGGGAGAAGATCCAAGTCAAAACAAACAGGAAGTGAAACGATGAAGTATAAGTTCAAGACACAACCATTCAAGCATCAGAAAGTAGCATTATACAAGACATTGACACAAAAGCACACAGCATTATTGCTTGACCCCGGTCTTGGTAAGACAAAGATTGCCATTGATAACCTGGGTGCTCGGTATCTCCGGGACGGATTGAAAAAGGTTATCATCCTGGCTCCAAAGGTTGTGTTGGGGGTATGGGAGGATGAGTTCAACACTCATCTTCCTGATACCATCCCATATAAAACCTACCGAGTCAGAGGACAACGGAAAGAAAAGTTACAGATAATTGACGATGCTATTAGGGAATCAACCAAGAAGGGACTCCATGTTATCCTGATCAGTTATGATTCAGCATCAGAGATACGCAGGGGTAACAATGATAAGAAAGATCAGGAATATATGAACCGTCTGCTGGAGTTCAATGCAGATGCTGTCATATGTGATGAGTCTCAAATGATAAAGTCCAATACGTCTGCACGATCAAAGGCTGCATACAAACTGGCTAAAAAATCTGACCACAGGTTAATCATGACTGGGACGATGATAACCAGATGCAGAATGGACGTCTTTGGTCAATACAGGTTCCTGGACGATCAAATCTTTGGGACTAATTTCTTTAAGTTCAGAAATAAATTTGCTATTATGGGGGGATACTATAACAAGAACATCATTGGGTACAAAGAATCAGAACTATTCTTAGAAGCTGTTCATCAATGTGCTGTTCGCATACGTGAAGAAGAATGTTTGGAGATTCCTGAACGGGCAGCCCCACAAGTTATCCCTGTGGACATTGAGAAAAAGACCAGGGATATATACGATACCATGAAGAAAGAAGGCATTGTAACCTTAAATGGATTCCCCTACGTGGCAGACATACCGTTGGTTAAGGCTTTACGATTACAACAGATAGCCGGGGGATTCATAACAGCTGAAAATAAATTAGAAGGTAAACGTATCACCTACCCCATCGGAACTGAGAAGCTTGATGCAACGGTAGAATTGACAGAATTAAAGGTGGAACAAGGAGAGAAGATCGTGATCTATGCCTATTATGTATGGGAACTGAAACAGCTGATGATGAGATTGAAGAAACACAAACCTCTCCTAATCTACGGGGGTACATCAGAGACAGCTGCGGATGATGCTAAATATAAATTCCAGAATGACCCTGACTATCCCATAATGATAATGCAGATCTCCAAGGGTATTGGCATCACGCTCCATGCTGCCAGGTATTGTATCTTCCACTCACTGTCTAAAAAGTATGATGATTACTACCAGGCATTGAAACGGATTCACCGTCTGGGACAAAAGCGAAGAGTGTTCACATATGTTATGCTGGCAAGAGATACAATAGACTATCATATGTGGCAGGCAACACTTTTGAAACAAGACTTATCCGAGTATGTTCAAAATTATAAGTATGAAATTTTTAATTGACAAAGGTAACCTGTAAATGTTATAATTGAATTATCCCATTAACTGTAGATACGGAAGGAGAATGTCAATGATAATTTTAGAAGGACCAGACAACTGCGGTAAGACCACATTGAAGAACACATTGTTAGAAGAGTTTTCAGAATTGTTTCCATTTCCTAAGAAGTTTGAACCATCTCACGACCCCAAAGAAATGGAAAGAAGATTACGCAGCTTTTACAGTGACATCTACATGACTCTTTACAACTGTAATTTTGGGGAAGTATCATTAGGCCCTGTGGTATTTGACCGATGTTATTTCAGTGAAGTAGTATATGGGGAAGTGGTAAGGGATAAGGTATCATTGTCCCCTCGTGAACACGTTGGCTTACCTTTACTTATGGGGATGCATAAACCCTTAGTCATCTATTGTAGAATCCCATTGGAAATGAACTTATTCTCCTTCAAAGAAAGAAACCAGTACGTTGACCATAAGTCATTACATCAGGTGTATGATAAGTATGATGAGATGTTCAGGGGAACGGAATCCGTTGGTACTCTTCTCTGTGCCGGGTTCAATGTAGTAACCTATGACTGGACAGAAGATTCAGAAGATTTCATACTGGACGTAGTGAGAACATATTTAAAGGAGGTAAATTAATGGATAGACTTCAAGAGATATTCGATCATCAAAGAGAACTAATGAAAAAGTATCACCCCATCGAAGAAGCTAATGGACTGTTGCAAACATCCTCTGTACCTGTAAATCTCCACGACAAACATGGTCAGGCAAGATTAAAAGATTTCATGTGGAGAACCACAGAAGAAATTGGTGAAGCTGTTGACCCCAGTATAATGAAACTGGAAGTCCGTATGGAAGAATGGGCTGATGCTTTACATTTCTTAACTGAATTGTCAATACTATCCACAGACTTATTCGTTGAAGAATTGGGGGTGTTCTGTCTACAGAAGGATGCACAACTCAGGGAAGATATTCATAACGAGAAATTCAAAGGAGACACATTGGACATAGTATTCAAGTGTGTGTGGTCCTGGCTGCAACGATGCCGACAAGAACCATACTACTGGGCAGGACAAGCAATCTTTGAATTGGGATTAGCTTCCAACGAATTGAAGAACCGTCCCTGGAAGCAATCACACAAGGACACAGACGTAAGGGCATATCTTGATAGGCTCTTCGGGGTTTGGGAATGTTTCATAGCCGCTTGTATATGTGTAGGATTTACCCCAGATACTTTGTACGAGCATTACATGGGTAAGAATAAAATAAACCAAGAGAGACAGAACAATGGTTATTGAGATCTTACTGTCTATGCTGTTATCAACATTACCCCCTACTGTGGAAGCTGAGATATACATTCCACAGGGGGAATTTGAACTAACTGCATACACATTAAGAGAAGAAGAATGTGGTAAAGCCCCTGACCATCCAGCTTTCGGTATTACCCGTTCAGGTGAGTACATTAAACCGAGGGCCTTAGCGACGGATTGGGACGTCTTACCAAACGGAACCACCGTTTATATACCCGGTATGGGTAAGAGAACCGTAATGGACACTGGAGGGGCTATAAGGGGCAACAGAATCGACGTATATATGGGGAATCCGTATGAAGAACCCGGAGTGGTAAAGAAAGCATTGGAATTTGGAAGACAAAGCAGACAAATATACGTAATCGAGGAGGTCACTATATGTACGGAATCCATACTAAGAAACCAACTTTTCACCAAGCCTGGGCAGATATTAATCTCCAGGCACTTAAAGGACAACCTGAACACATTTCAAGTAATGCCCACTACTTCAACTGCCTCATGGAAATTGAAAACCCTCATCTTGAAGACGTCAACATGGGAAGTATTGGCTATACCAAATCGAAGTTCAGAAACTTAATGACTCTGTATTGGGATGATCAGAACTGTAAAGAATTTATTGCCCGGCTGCATCATTATAAGAATGTGGATTCAGACGGCAAGAAGTATGTGGTTGCCACAGTCTTAGATTTCAAGAAAAGAATGAACCGTACCGGAGCATGCTTGCAATATATATCTGTGGGTAAATCCCCAACCAGAGGATGGATTGTTCAAGTACGAACACGAGCCAGTGAAATAGCTCAAAGGTTATATGCTGATATGGTCTTTGTTCATATCTTTCTTCGTAAGCTGTGTGACTATATGGAAATCGACTATGAAGATATGCACGTATACTGGAGCATTGATGCCGCTTACCAATCAGTCATAGGGGTTAACCTGTGGATGGCAATGTGCCTGTCTGAAGGTCAGATCATTAAGCTGATGGAACAGGAACCTAAGACAAAATGGCAGAAGACAATTCAATCCCGATACCGTAGGAACTTTGATTTAAAGAATGAAAGGAAGGTATATAACTATGCCATCCAACAAAGAGCTACATTCAACTTCGACAGAATACTCAGGGATGAAACTGAACAGGTGGATATGGAAGAACTATATGAAATGCTTCCATCCTTCCAGTTAGATGACGAAGTGTACCAGGATCTGTTCGGGAAAAAAGGGGGAGGACGTTGAGCATGAGATATAACAATGCCACAGAGGCTATTGAAACAGCAGGGGAATTATTAAAATCTTTTGGTAAAGTATGTAGACCAAAGAAATGGCAGGCGATTGACGTAAACATAGGCATGTGGGAGATCTTTAATCTGAATATGAGCATACCTATCCCTACAGAAAAATGGTCATGGGCTGAGGACGTTAAACCCTCATTACCCTGGGCTGACGATCATTTCATAGAACGGGTATCGGGTAAGCCATTGAATCCCCCACCTTCCTATAAGGATTGGCCTCATTACCGGAATGACGAGGATTGGAGACGGGTAGATGGTAAATTCTCCCATTCCTACCCAGAAAGAATGTGGGCTCCCCAAGACATAATGGGTATCAGGTATAGGTATGGTAATCTCCGGGATTTGATAGACCTTATGAGAGATGATCCCCATACCCGTCAAGCATTTCTCCCTATCTGGTTTCCTGAAGATACAGGGGCTCATCATGGTGAACGTGTGCCTTGTACTATCGGGTATTGGTTCATCCACAGGGGGGATAAACTGGATATGTATTATCCCATCAGGAGCTGTGATTACAGGAGACATTTTAGAAATGATATCTACATGGCTGGAAGACTTGTTCAATGGATGCTGTATCAATTACAAATGGAAGATAAGTATTGGGATAAAGTTTTACCAGGGGACTTAAACATGCAGGTATGGAACTTACATGTATTCGAAGGGGAACAGAACTTTATCTAGGTCACATAATCGGGATAATGTGACGCAACTTAACAAGAATGTGAAGGAGGTATTGGAGAAATGT
>CALGAG010000065.1 GCA_937951995.1 uncultured Bacillota bacterium | reverse complement strand
ATCTTATATTCCAATGCCAGAACAGGGTCTATTCCCTCCTGATCCAAAATCTCCAGAAGACTATCAAGCTTTTCATCAGATGGTACAATATGCTGGTCCTCAAAGCCACTGTTCCCGTGAACATGCATGTAGGAAAGTCTGTCCGCGAGTACATGGATCCAGTCCTTAAGTGATGTATATCCCAGGTTGGAGTGGCCAATGTCCAGATTTATTGAAATCCTTTCATGACCAATTGCATCAATCAGGTCTCTAAGCATGTAGGGAGATTCTTCAAACACGTTCTCAATGACCACCTCTCCCTTATAGGGAGTCACATCCATCAATGCCCTCCAAAAGGCGGCTGCCTGCCTATTGTTTAGATCCCTTAGGAAGGGCTGGTTAAGGTAGGGATTTATCTGGCTGTGAAATACAACATAATCCACATCCAGTTCATGTGCAATCTCAAGAGTCCTTCTGTACTTAATCTGACTGACCCTTCTGATTTCCTTGTCGGGACTTGCAGGCTTAAGGTCCAGGAACGGTCCGTGCATTGATTTTATTCCCTTGATTTCCCGAAGACTTCTCTTGTACTCATTAATCAGTTTTTTCATGTCATTCTCTGAAAGATTTGGCTCCACAAAATCCTGCAGCTCCACTCCGCAGCCAGCCGCATTTAGGTCTTCCACATCAAGCTCTCTTATTGTACTTATGCAGTTCACTATTCTTCTCATGGTCTGATCCCCCTACTTGTGATTCAGCTGTTTGATGAATCTGTAGTTTCTATCAGCTGAAATCACTGTTGCGCTGCCATTGTCCGCCCTGAATCTGTAAAAGTGGTCCGCACCCCCTATAACCCAGCTGCATGCAAGTCTGATGATTCCCTCATGGGTTACAACAAGTGCATTCTCATTCTTTTGGAGCATATCCTCCATAAAGCTTTCCACTCTTTTATAGGTATCAGCTATGCTTTCACCCTCTGGGATGGTATAGTTGAAGGAATCCTCCATCCACAGTCTTGTCTCCTGGGGATACTTGTCCTGGTACTCATTGAAGGTTAGGCCTGTAAATACACCAAAGTTCATCTCCCTTACCCTGTCATCCACCACACCATCAAGACCCAGGTGCGAAAGAGTTTGGAGTGTTCTTTTCAAAGGACTTACATAAACCCTGGTAAAGTCATAGGCTGCAAGATTGTCCCTGGCCTCCCTTATCTGCTGTACACCTCTTTCCGTAAGGGTTATAAAGTCCCTGCTGAACCTTTTTTCCACATTGTCATGGGATTCCCCATGTCTAACAAATATTATATCCATGTAGTCACTCCCCAAAATATTATCAATGAAGTAAGCTCACAAAGCTCAATGACAGCTCCGTACACATCTCCAGTCATTCCATCTATTTTCCTGTAGGCCCAAATTGAAACCAGCTCACCCAACAGGAAGCTTCCAGCAAGAGGTATTAGAAAAATTGGGTCAATGAAAAGAGTTATCCCAGTCAAAACCAGTCCTGATAAAAGGACGCTCCGACCTGGTCTTGAGAACTTGAACAAGGCCCCCAGGCCATCCTCCCTGGCATTTTTCTTAGTTGTAATCACATATCCAGCCACAAGTCTTGCATTGGCAAGGGACAAGGGTATGCCAATCCAGTATTCTGCCGGCAGTTCATGTACTGCCACAAGCTTTGAGATTATTGCAAAAATCAGTGCAACTGCTCCAAAGGCTCCCAGGGTGCTGTCCTTCATAATCTCCATAACCCGGTTCTTTTCTCTTCCTGAGAGAAATCCATCAAAGGTGTCTGCAAGTCCATCAAGGTGGAGTCCTCCTGTAAGTCCCGTTATTATGAGTACTGTTAAAAGGGCAGAAATTGGCTTGCTGTATCCACTTAACAGTATTGCTGGAAGAGCTGCTATCATTCCAATGACAAGGCCAATAATGGGAAGATAGAAGAGACTTTTCCCGATATTCTTACCCTGAAATGAGACCTCCTTATTTACAGGTATTCTGGTGAAAAATTGTAATGCAAGAATCAATCCATCCATTATTTTATCCTCACAGGTATTCCACAGGTTACAAGATAGACCTCATCTGCCCTTTCTGCAACCCTCTGATTCA
Organism: uncultured Bacillota bacterium; assembly: GCA_937951995.1. Taxonomy (GTDB): domain Bacteria; phylum Bacillota; class Clostridia; order Tissierellales; family Tissierellaceae; genus Gudongella. The sequence continues at coordinate 2,356 of CALGAG010000065.1, read as the reverse complement.
ATCTTCCCTGTATATCCCTGAATACCCTGCCTATGTGATTCTCAGGCACCAGGGAGTAGCCAACCTCATTGGTTACTATAATAAGATTGAATCCCTTTTCTTCAACAGCCTTTATCAGCGAAGCCACCTCTTCAAATATCCTGTCCTCCACTTTCTTCTGAAGCCCTGAGTCAATGGGGACGGTTCTTTCTGACTCGTATGTCATATCAAACATGATGTTTGAGGTAAGTACTGTCAAGCAATCCAAAAGGTAATTTTCTTCCTGTCCAACTGCCTGGAAAAGGTCGTAGCTTCCTTCGAAGGTTCGCCAACCTTCTGGTCTGGTTCTTTTGTGGTGGTCCACCCTGTCCTGCATCTCCTGATCCTCAACCCTTGAGGTTGCCATATAGACAACATCTTCCCTTTCCATAAACTGCCTCTCTGCAAAGGAGCTTTTGCCACTTCTGGCTCCACCTACTACCATCTTTATCATTATTTTCACCACTTTTTTCTTATTTTAAACCCACCTCTATCTTATCACAGTGTCAGTAGAGGTGAAAACCCACAGTTGACGGATTTTTTTGACCTTAAACGTATATTTGATGGTGTTTTAGGGTAATACTATCACAAGACCAATTAAGGAGGTAATGCTATGCACAAAAAATTATTTATACCGGGACCTGTCGATGTACTGCCAGAGGTTCTGGAAAAGATGGCAACACCGCAGATAGGCCACCGAACCAAGGAGGCTTCAGACCTTCAAAGAGGTATCTCAGAGAAACTTCAGAAGGTCTTTTATACTGAAAACCAGATACTTCTCTCAACAAGCTCAGGTAGTGGACTGATGGAAGGAGCAGTAAGGTCCTTCACTAGAAGGAGAGTTGCTTGTTTCTCAGTTGGAGCTTTTGGCGACAGATGGTACAAAATGGCTACCACCAACAATGTTCCTGCAGACCTTTTCAAGTCAGAGCCAGGAGAGCCCACAACAGTCCAGATGGTGGATGAGGCTCTTGCAACAGGAAAATACGATGTAATTACTGTAACACACAATGAAACCTCAACGGGGGTTATGAACCCTACTGCCGAAATAGGAGCTCTTCTAAAGGAAAAGTATCCTGATGTTCTGTATCTTGTGGATACTGTCAGCTCAATGGGAGGAGTTAAAATCGAGTCAGATGCATGGGGTATGGATGTCGTAATAACATCAACCCAAAAAGCTCTTGGACTGCCTGCAGGGATGGCAATATGCTCAGTATCTGAAAGAGCAATCGAGGCTGGTCGCCAGGTTCCAAACAGAGGACTTTATCTGGATCTTGTATCACTATATGATACCGTTAAGAAAAAGGACCATCAGTATCCGTCCACCCCTTCCCTATCCCACATGTTTGCACTTGACTACCAATTGGACAGGATTCTCGAAGAAGGTCTTGAGAACAGATATGCCAGACACAAGGAAATGGCTGATTATGTTAGGGCTTGGGCAAGAAAGAATTTTGACCTCCTTGTACATGATGAAAAATACCTTTCCCAGACCCTTACCACAATAAAAAACACAAGGGAAATCAGCGTTGGCGACCTTAACAAGGAGCTTGCCAACAGAGGCTTCATGATTTCAAACGGCTATGGAGACCTGAAGAACCTTACCTTCAGAATTTCACACATGGCAGATTACACCATGGAAGATGTTAAGGAACTTCTTTCAACCATCGATGATATTCTAGGACTTTAGAGAGGTGATTAAATGTTAAAGATACTAGCCACAGACGGACTGGACAAGTCCGCCGTTAAGGAACTTGAAGCTCTTGGTCATGTGGTAGACGAGCAGTTTTATGAGCCTGAAGACCTAAAGGAGGCTCTTAAGGATTATGATGTTGTAGTTGTGAGGTCTGCCACAAAGATTAGGGAGCCTATAATAGATGCTGCAGCTGGTGGAAGGCTTAAGATGATTATAAGGGCAGGTGTTGGAGTTGACAACATCGATGTCAAATATGCTGAAGAGAAGGGAATCAAGGTTAGAAACACTCCCAATTCAAGCAGTGCATCTGTTGCTGAACTTGTACTTGCCCACATGCTTTCACTGGCACGCTTTGTAGGAATTTCAAATGTAACCATGCGTAATGGTGAATGGAACAAGAAGAAATACAAGGGAATCGAGCTGGCAGGGAAAACCCTGGGACTGGTTGGGTTTGGAAGGATATCTCACGAGTTGGCTGAAAAGGCCAGCGCTCTTGGTATGGATGTTATCTACACCAACAGGAGCGGACCAAAGGATGAGTATCCTCAATTTTCTTACATGGACCTGGATGAGCTTCTAAAAAAATCAGACTTCGTTTCAATTCATACTCCTGCAATGAAGGACGGAAAGCCCTTAATCGAT
>CALGAG010000064.1 GCA_937951995.1 uncultured Bacillota bacterium | reverse complement strand
AGTCATTGGGCAAATGGGTACATCAACTATGCCACCAGCATGAAGTATGTAAACGGGTATCCGGATGGGACCTTTGGTCCAGATAGGAATATAACCTATGCTGAGATGATAACGATACTTGTTAGAACCACAGGTGAGGAAGTAAATAGTACTGTTGGATCCGGTGAATTCTGGGCAACCCCATATGTCATCAAGGCTATTGAGCTAGGCATAACTGAAGGTGTTTCAATACCAGGTTCAAATTATAATGCTTCAGCTACAAGAGAAAAGGTTTTTGAGATGATCTACAATACGGTTATGAACAGACTTATGGCGGACAGGGAAGTCTACCAGGCTATCTTTGTTGAAAATGAAAGAACTGGAAATCTTGATGAGGATGAAATGTCTCTTGTAATACTTGATGAGGGAACAAACTCTCCAGATGCGACACTTAGATATGAGAAGGACGACCAGGTTGAGGTTACACTTGGAGCAGGTATGGACCCTGAAACCCTTCTTGGCAAAGTAGCAGATATAACAATCGACAAGGATGACAGATTGATCAGTGTGGCGATTGATACAAGTTTTGGATACCATACAGGTCCATTTGCGGCCATGGACATGGAGATAATGCTAAACAATGGAGATTATTATGATGTAATCGAGGAAGTGAGGTCTTCCAGATCCATTGAAAAGCTCTATGGAGTTTACCTTAATGACGAGGCATACGACTATCTTGATTATGTTGCTGACAATGACGACTCTGATGGTTCCAGGGATGGTGCCTTTGTGGCGGAGTTTGCAAGGGTAACTGTAAAAGGTGATTCTGTATTCTTTATTGATGCATACATGTTTGATGATATTGCTCCTGTAATGGATGTTGAAGATGATGGAGAAGAGATAATTGTAAGAAGTGACTATCCTTCAGCAGGAGAAGAGGCATACTTCCTGGATAGGATTGTAGGCTTCCAAAATGGAGACCTGTTTACCATGGCCCTTGATCAGGTAGATGTTGACGATGTGCTACATGTTTACGGGGAGTATGGAATCGTTAGGACAGATGGCAGATTTACAGGTGAATATGATAGGGTAAGGGAGTCAAATGATGTTTACTATGTGGAGATTGACGGTGACCTTTACCTTATAAGAGCTACAAACAACAAGAGACCAGTCTATTCAGTGAATGGTGCAAACTATTTCACTCTGAATGACATGAATGCATCAGATGACCTGGTGTATTTTGAGGATGAAGATGTTAATTTCATCCTTGATGTAAATGACTCCCTTCAATTGATGAGTGGTCAGGTGGAAGTGTCTGAAAAGATGGTACTGGTTAGTGATTCAGGAACAAGGGATATTAAAGTGCTTCTTGAAAATGGCAGTTTGGAAACCTACAGGACCGATAATTTTTCAACCCTTCTTAGAAGAAATCCAAATGGTTCTGCAGGACTGGATGATTTTACTAGAGGATCCATTGCATATTTAATCCATGAAGGAAGCCTAATTGATAGGCTTGTGAGGGTTGCAACCCCAGAATATATTGAAGCGAATGCAGAGGATGTTCTAAAGGATTCACGTGGAAGATTTGAGATTGACCAAACTAGAATGACAATTGGGACTGAATCAAATATATTTGACTATAATTCCAACACAAATGTTTATGTTGTAAATACAGAGGATGGGGA
>CALGAG010000063.1 GCA_937951995.1 uncultured Bacillota bacterium | reverse complement strand
GACCACGATTGGCCCTGGTGGAGAGTCCAGATGCCGTATTTTCTAAAGGAGCTAAAGGACCAGGACAGACTTTAAAAGTAAGAGGATAGCTTGAAAAATCAAGCTATCCTCATTTTATTTTTCATTGTAAAATTCTACCTCTATTATCCGAAGTAATCAATTCCAGCCTTAAAGAGTCTCTGGTCCTTTTCTCCCGGTATATTCTTGTAGATGTCCTCTGCTATCCTTTCCGAGTGTCCCATCTTGCCAAGAACCCTTCCGTCCGGACTTGTAAGGGACTCCACTGCCATGAGGGATCCATTTGCATTGTAGAATCCATCATATGTGGCATTGCCTTCAAGGTCAACATACTGTGAAGAAATCTGGCCATTTTGAATTAGCTTCTCTAACACATCCTCCTTGGCAACAAACCTTCCCTCTCCGTGAGAAAGGGGCATGGTGTATATTTCACCCACCTGGGTATTTGCATACCAGGGTGATAGCTTAGAAACAATTCTTACAGGCTGCAGCTGGGAAATGTGTCTTCCTATCCTGTTAAAGGTAATTGTAGGTGAATTCTCATCTATTGTTCCGATTTCTCCATTTGGTAATAGTCCAAGCTTAATCAGTGCCTGGAAACCATTACAGATTCCAAGAACCAGACCATCCCTGTTCTTAAGCAAATCCATGACTGCCTCTGTAAGATAGGGATTTCTGAATATGGTTGCAATGAACTTACCTGACCCTTCAGGCTCATCACCGGCGCTGAAGCCACCTGGAATCATCAGGATCTGACTCTTTGAGATTTCATCTGCCCATTCCTTGAGGGAATCATTAATATCCTGGGAATTCTGGTTTCTGAAAACTGAACTGCTAACAATCCCTCCTGCCTTCTGAAATGCCCTTACAGAATCATACTCACTGTTTGTTCCAGGGAAAACAGGTATAAATATTCTTGGCTTGGCTATCTTGATGCCTCCGTATGGCTTTGGACCTGCATCACTCTTAAGATTTCTGATTTCCTCATCAACATCCAGCTTGATTGGGAAAACTCCCTCAAGTGTACCCAACCAGATTTTTATAAGGCTATCAAGGTCTACTGATTCATTTTCATATATCAACTGCTCTTCAGTTAATGTTTCACCAATTTTTCTGAAGCTGCCTGAAAACTTTTCTGCATCCTTTGAATCAATTTCCATGAGAATGCTTCCAGTCTTCTTATCATACAAGTCTATATTTTCAACGTCTTCAAATCTAAATCCTATCTTGTTCCCAAAGCTCATCTTGGCTATGGCAGCAGCAATTCCTCCATTGGAAATGGTTTTTGCCGACAGAATTACACCCTGGTCAACAAGGTTCTTTATTTCTTTGTAGACTTCCCTTGCCATTTGGAAGTCTGGAAGGTCGTTTGCATCATTCTTGATTTCAGCAAGATAAACCAGTGACTCTGTTTTCTTGAACTCAGGAGAAAGAATCTTGTCTGTTCTTTCTGTTGCAACTGCAAAGGTTATTATTGTGGGAGGAACGGAAATATCCTTGAAGGTTCCTGACATGGAATCCTTTCCTCCTATTGCTGCTATTCCCAGCTCATCCTGTGCTGTAT
>CALGAG010000062.1 GCA_937951995.1 uncultured Bacillota bacterium | reverse complement strand
CATTGCTAATTGACCTGTAGTTTTGTATAATAGACTATGCCGACCGACCATTCGGTTTTTGAATTAAGTCAATTAGATCAGGAGGAATTTTGTCATGAATAAAAGAACAATATCACTACTTTTGGTAATGATAATGATAGCAAGTCTACTGGCGGGGTGCCAGGGGAATCAAACGGAGGAGGCTCCAGTGGAGAGTTTTACAGCTGTTGAAATACAGTCAGCCCAGCTTGGAGACATTGAAAACTCCGTAACAATCAACGGGCGTGTTTCGGCGGACCAGGAGGTTTCCGTCATTCCAAAGGCAATGGGTACGGTTGTTTCCCTTGATGTAAGGCTTGGGGACCAGGTTCAGGAGGGGGACACCCTTTTTGTGATCGAACAGACGGATATGAACCTTTCAGTCTCCCAGGCAGCAAACGGAGTGGACATGGCCAGAAAAAGCGTGGCCCAGGCTGAGAACGGCCTGAACTCCGCAAGGATCAACTTTGAACTGAACAAGGAAAAGATCGAGAATGCCCAGTTGAACCTGGAAAGGACCAGACAGCTTTACGAGGAGGGAGCGGTTTCGAAATCACAGCTTGAGCAGGCTGAGCTTTCAGCTAGCCAGCTGAACCTTGATGCCCTCCAGGCTCAGGTTAACCAGGCACAGATTTCCTACCAACAGGCCCAGGACCAGCTTCAGCAGGCCCAGATATCCTACCAGCAGGCCCAGAGTGGATTGAGCAATACGGTGGTCACATCACCTATGACAGGGCTTGTCTCAGCCCTTAATGTCAAGGAGGGACAGATTGCCGCCAGCGGACAGCCTGCTGCAACAATTGTAAACACGGATACAGTCTATATCAGGATTAATGTGGTTGAGAATGTTGTAAACAGTCTGATGGAGGGTCAGAAGGTCCAGATTTCAGTACCAGCAGCCTTTGAAGGCTACATTGACAGTGAGATTGATTTTGTTGGCCCCTCAGCTGACCCAATGAGCAAGCTCTATGAGGTAAGGGTCTATGTGGATAACACACAGTATGGAATCAGGTCCGGAATGACAGGGTCTGTAAAGCTTAACCTTGAAAGGGAAGAGGGCGTAATTGTTGTGCCTTCAAGTGCGGTTATTGACAGGGACGACATCCAGGTTGTATATGTTGTCCAGGAGGATAAGGCGGTTGAAAAAGAGGTCCAGACTGGCCTTGATACAGGGGAGATGGTCCACATCGTCTCTGGTTTAAGCGAAGGGGACCAGGTCATAGTCCAGGGACAGCAATATGTTTCAGACGGAGTGACTGTGAAAGTAGTCAGGGGTGAATAGGTATGAATATTTCTAAGATATCCGTAAAAAGACCTGTCACCATAACAATGCTGGTCCTTATTGTGGTCCTTATTGGTGCGATCTCCTTCACTGAATTGCCAATAGACCTCTTTCCTGAAATTGAGGTGCCGGTGGCCATTGTAGCCACATCCTACTCTGGAACCGGACCACAGGAGATGGAGAACCTTATAACAAGACAGATTGAGGGTGCCATTTCCACTGTTGCAAATATTGATACTGTCTCATCCATATCCTCTGAGGGGTCCTCAATAGTCATAGCCCTGTTCAACTTTGGGGTGGACATGGACATGGCTGCCCTAGAAATGCGTGAAAAGGTGGACATGGTTAAGGGCTTCCTGCCTGAGGCATCAGAAGAACCCATGGTTATGAAGATTGACCCAAATGCCATGCCAATTGTCCAGATATCTCTTTCAACGGAGGGAGACCTTGAGGGACTGCAGAACCTTGCTGAGGATACCTTCAGCCAAAGGCTTGAGAGGATAGATGGAGTAGCTTCTGTGGATATTTACGGAGGCTTCTCCAGGGAGGTTGAGATTGCAGTTAACCAGAATGAGCTTGCAAATTATGGACTAAGCTCTTCACAGCTTGCCCAGCTCCTTTCAGCATCAAACCTGAGTCTTCCAGGTGGTAGCGTAAGCAGGGGGGACCAGGACCTTTCAGTCAGGGTAACAGGGGAGTTTGAAAGCATTGAAGACATCAAGAACATGCCAATACCTCTTAGCTCAGGTGATGTAATCAGGCTTGGGGATATTGCAGCTGTAGACCTTGTTGCAGAGGATATAAACACCATATCAAGAACAAACGGAGCTGACAGTATCACAATGTCAATCCAGAAACAATCAGGAAGGAATACGGTCCAGGTCTCTGAAAGTATTCAGAGAGAGGTGGAAAGGCTGCAAAGGGATTATCCAAACACCAAAATAGATGTGGTACTGGATACGGCTGACTTTATTGTCCAGTCAATCAATACGGTTGCCCAGAATGCAATCCTTGGGTCTCTACTGGCAGTGCTGATCCTGTACATTTTCCTTAAGAATTTAAGGACAACCCTGATAATCGGTGTTGCAATACCAATATCATTGGTAACATCCTTTATTCTACTGTTCTTCAATGGGATCACCCTGAACATGATGACCCTGGGAGGACTGGCCCTGGCTGTAGGTATGCTTGTTGACAGTGCCATTGTTGTTCTTGAGAACATCTTCAGGTTCAACTCCGAGGGCTATTCAAGGGAAGAGGCTGCAATCCAGGGTGCATCGGAAGTCGGGATGGCCATTACAGCCTCGACACTTACAACAATTGCTGTATTTGTCCCAATCATGTTTGTTGAGGGGATCGTAGGAACCATATTCAGGGACTTTGCCCTGACTGTTACCTTGTCCCTTGCGGCATCACTTGTGGTTTCGCTGACCCTTATTCCCATGCTTTCCTCAAAGATCATGAAGGTGTCGGAAAGGGAGAAGGGGAAGAAGAGAAAGCTTCAGCCACTGTACAACGCCTTCGATGGGGTCTATGACAGGGTTGATGGAACCTACAGAAAAATGTTGTCAAGGAGTCTCCACAAGAGGAAGCTGACCCTTTTTATTGCACTGGCAATATTTGTCGGAAGTATAGCAAGCCTCTTTGTTGTTGGAATGGAGTTTCTTCCTTCAACTGATGAGGGTATGATAAACATGTCAATCGGGCTTCCCCTAGGCTCGGACATTGACAAGGTTGATGAGATAACCAAGAAGGTTGAGGAAGAGCTTCTTGACATTCCAGAGCTTGATATCATCTCCACCAGCATTGGTGGAGGAAACATGATGATGGGAATGGGGGGCGGGGGAGACTCTTCAATTTCCATGCTTCTTATACCACTATCTGAAAGGGATAGGTCCACTGCACAGGTTGCTGAGGAGATAAGAAGGAGGGTCAAGGAAATCCCAGGTGCTGAAATATCAGTGTCCGAGGCCTCTTCAACTGCCATGATAGGGTCTGGAAACCCAATAAACATATCAATAAAGGGTCCTGAACTGGATGAACTTGAGAGGATCTCCGAAGACATTAAAGACCTGGTGGAATCAGTAAATGGAACAAGGGAGGTAACAACTAGCCTTAGTGATTCCATGCCTGAGATCCAGGTTCTGGTGAACAAGGAAATCGCCGCTACCTATGGACTTACTGCAGCCCAGGTTGCAACAAGCGTCAGGAACAATGCAGCAGGAAACATTGTGACAAGGCTTAAGCAGGGTGGCGAGGAGATAGATGTCGTAATCAGGTCAGTTGGAGGAGTCACTGAAAGCATGGGTAGCTTCCAGTACATGGAGATATCCACACCAACAGGAACAAACATTCCACTTAGCCAGATTGCAGATGTTACAGTGGAGAAGGGACCAACGGCCATAAACAGGGAGAACCAGGAGAGGGTTGTCTCTGTGAGCAGTCAGATTGTGGACAGGGACCTTAACAGCATAGTAACTGATGTTGAGGCCAGGCTTCAGGGCTACACCATGCCAGATGGATATTCCTACTCCATCGGTGGAGAGAACGAGGAGATGATTGATGCATTCCAGCAGCTGGGCCTTGCATTGGCACTTGCCATTGTCCTGATCTATATGGTTATGGCGGCCCAGTTTGAATCCCTCATATATCCATTTATCATAATGTTCACAATCCCTCTTGCATTTTCAGGAGGTGCCTTGGGCCTCTTCCTAACGGGAAGGTCACTTGGGGTAACTGCCCTGATTGGAGTTATTATCCTTTCAGGTATAGTTGTTAACAACGGTATAGTCCTTATCGACTATATCAACACATTGAGAAAGCAGGGCATGGAGAGAAGAGAGGCTATTGAGACGGCTGGCCCCATCAGACTTAGACCTATCCTTATGACAAGCCTTACAACTATTCTTGGCCTGATACCAATCACCCTTGGAATAGGGGAAGGAGCGGAGTTGATGGCTCCGATGGGAAGTGTGGTAATCGGTGGATTGATCCTTTCCACAGTCCTGACCCTAGTTGTAGTGCCTGTCATGTACACCATCCTTGATGACATGTCCCAAAAGACCAAGGCCAAAATCCGAAGGAAAGAAGAATCAGAAGAGGTGATGGACTGATGGCAGGAATCAGGGAGGAACGGAGAGAACAGATAATCCAGGCTGCCATGACAGTGTTTGGAAAGACCGGCTACCACAGGTCCAAGATGGGAGAGATTGCCCAGGAGGCAGAAATTGGCAAGTCCACTGTGTATGAGTACTTTGACAGCAAGAAGGACCTTTTTGAGGAGATGATAAGGTTTATAGCTAAGGATTACTACGAGGATGTTAAGGAAGCTCTGGATAGGGGGAACTCCTCCAGGGAAAAGCTCCTGTCCTTTGCCAAGGACCACGGCAGCTTTATAAAGAGTCATATGGAACTGGCTGAGAATACAATGTCAGACTCAGCAAGTGTCTCCCTGGAGATAAAGAAGGAGATGCTTGGCTGGAAGATGAAGATCTTCCAGCTGGTGGAGGACGTGTTACAGGAAGGTATCAAATCAGGTGAACTGAGGGCTGGACTTGATACAGGCTCAGCCACCTCCGTTATCCTTGGTTCCATCAACGAGGGCTATGCTGTCCAGTGTGTGATTGGAGGCAAGAAGCCTGAGGATGTCGACCTGGAGCCGGTGATTGATTTGATATTTACAGGAATGAAGGCCAGTGAACAAA
>CALGAG010000061.1 GCA_937951995.1 uncultured Bacillota bacterium | reverse complement strand
TGGCTTCCAGTAAAGCTCTTGTGGTATTCCCCCATTACATAGAGCCTTCTGTCACTGCGGCTTCTTGGATGATACTTGTGCTGGGGCAGAAGAACAACACCCTCGTTCAGCCTGTTGAAGAATTCAAGAGGCAGGGTTTCTGCAATCTCGTCCAGCATCTGGTGTACCCGGTCAATTTCTGGAAAACTATCCATATTACCAACTCCTACAAAAAATCGAAGGGGCATTTAGCCCCTTTATCTTAAAGATTCGATCCGCTTGATCCCAAAACGTTCTTGATTTTGTGCTGAACCATTCCCTTTATGGCTGCTCTGGCAGGTCCAAGATATTTTCTTGGGTCGAATTCCGATGGATTTTCCACCATGAATTGTCTTATTGCAGCTGTCATGGCAAGTCTCAGGTCCGTATCTATATTTATTTTTGCAACATTCATCTGAGCAGCTCTTCTTAGCATCTCTTCAGGTACTCCCTGAGCTCCAGGAATGTCCCCGCCATACTTGTTGCAGAGCTCCACAAACTCTGGAAGTACAGTTGATGCACCGTGAAGTACCAAAGGTGTATTTGGAATAAGTTTTCCGATTTTCTCCAATCGTTCAAAGTCAAGCTTTGGTTCACCCTTGAACTTGTATGCACCATGGCTTGTACCAATTGCTACAGCCAGTGAATCAATGCCTGTCCTCTTGACAAACTCAACCGCCTCATCTGGGTCTGTGTAGGTAGCATCCTCCTTGGCCACGCTTACTGCATCCTCCACACCTGCAAGCTTGCCAAGCTCGGCCTCAACAACAACTCCCCTGGCATGGGCATAGTCAACCACTTCCTTGGTAATTCTTACATTTTCCTCAAAAGGATAATGTGATGCGTCGATCATTACGGAGGTAAATCCGTCATCGATGCATTGCTTTACAATTTCAAGGTTTTCACCGTGGTCCAGGTGCAGAACTATGTCCAGGTCACTATCTTCAATTGCAGCCTCTACGAGCTTCCTAAGATAAATTGAGTTTGCATACTTTCTCGCGCCAGCGGAAACCTGAAGAATCAACCCTGACTTTTCCTCCTTGGCAGCGTCAACGATACCCTGGATTATCTCCATGTTGTTTACGTTGAATGCACCGATTGCGTATCCACCTTCCTGCGCCCTTCTGAACAATTCAGTTGATGTAACTAGACCCATATATATCTCCCCTTTATGTTTATTTTGGTCCTAATACTCTATATTAGAGTATACCCCAATATCCTTACATTAATAACTTTATTTGCAATGAGGAAAACCACACTCTTGTGTGGTTTCCATCGGGAGGTAACTAATATGAATAATCCAATCCTGTGAACTGTCTAGCGTAGCTTTCAACATCCTTCTTAACGGTTTCAACATCCTCTTTATCAATAATCAGTCGCTTGAAAAACTCTGCAATATCCTCCATGTTTTCTTCCTTCATACCTCTTCTTGTTGATTCTGGTGTACCAATTCTTACTTCAGGGCTATTTCCGGAGAAATCATCTGAGCATAGTATATTGGCCTTTTCCAGGAACTTGGCAGGTGCAAAGTCAACATATTCCCCTATGTCAACAAGCAGCAGATGACTTTCAGTGTAGTCCTTTCCTTCTCCCAGTACCTTGAATCCCCTCTTGGCCAAGGCTTTTGCAAGGGATTTTGAATTTCTGACCACCTGCTTTCCGTATTCATCGCCGAACTCCTTCATTTCAAGTATTGAAGCTGCCAATGCTGGTAATCTGTTGAGATGATGGCTGGTCACAAGAGATGGAGCAAGTGTATTACCCACCTTAATCATCAACTTCTTGTCATTTGAGACCACGAAGCCACCTTGCGGCCCTGGGAAGGACTTATGAGTACTGCCAAACATAATGTCTGCTCCCTCTTCAAGTGGATTCGGGAAGATTCCAGAGGCAATCAGTCCCGTTACATGAGATGCGACATATGCAATATGGAAGCCAAGCTCATCTGCAAGTGCCCTGAGTTCTCTGACAGGCTCTGGGAATAGGGTTCCTGAGCCACCGAATATTATCATCTTTGGCTTTAGCCTTTTAGCCTGCTCTATCAGCTTCTCTGTGTCAACTGCCCTATTTTCATCAAAGGCCATATATTCAACATTGATTGTCTCATCAAATTGTCTTACCTGGCACATGGGTCCTACCAGTCCGTGTCCCCAGTCTGACAGGCTTACTTCGATAACCAGGTCTCCTGGCTCAAGGAGGGCCAAAACCACCGACATTCCGGCCATGTGTCCACCTATGGGTCTTAAATCCGTATACTTAGCCTTGAATATCTCCTTTACCAGCTCATGGGCTTCCATTTCAAACTGGTGTATGAACTTATTGCCCGTGTACTCCCTTTCAGCTGGGTCCATGGTTGAGTAGCAGCCATACCTGTTCCCAAAATCACTGGTCAGGTAGCTTCTTACCTTTTCACTGGCAAAGTTTTCCGATGCAATAAGGTTTAAGCACCCATTTCTGTAGGAATCATGCTTTTTAAGCATATTATCAATTTCTTGCGTTGTTCTTAGCATTTTTTTCCTCCTCATATTAACCACCGCCCAGTATCCTAATTATCTTAATCTGGTCGCCTTCATTAATCCTGTAACCATCCAATTGAGATGAAAGCAGCTGTTTTCCGTTGATGAATACCGCTACAGTCTTCCGATAGTTAAGCATTTCCAGAAGCTCTGGTAATGTGATCTTTTCTTCAATTTCCATAGTTTTGTTATTGCATGTAACTTTCATATCAAAAGTTCCTTAATTAAAGCATCCATTGTAGGGACAGTCTCTTTAGGGTCGATTCTGTGGGGTTTCCCTTTTCCTTGTCCCATCCAGCCAAATCATAATAAAGATTCTTGGCATATTTATGTGATTCCTTATCCAAAACAACACCATCAGTGGGTCCACCCTTAAGGGGCGTGAAAATCTTCCTGGGTAGAAGGTCGTCTTCCTTGGTGAAGCCTTCCTTGGCATTAAAGGCTCTCATCATATTGATCCGCCTTTCTCCAACCTGCATCAGCTCATAAAGTGATGTTTCCCAGCCAAGTCCTGTTTTACAAAGTTCTACCATTTCATCCGGTCCATACAGTTCCCAGGAAGGTCCCCAAACAAATTGGCAAAGACAAAGGGTATCCAGGGTTGAGAAGTATTTTTGAGTATCCCATGCAAATCTGACCTTGTCATCGTCCATTGTAAATGGATCCTCATAGCCTTTTTGGATTCCCAACTGAGCCAGTCTTCTTCTTTCCATGCTATCCTCCGGCATAACCAGGAATGGATCATGCTCACTTGATTGGTGGTCTGCACCAAAAGGATTCACCGCATATACTAGGCCTACCGCTGGCTTATACTGTGGCATGTGGGCAGGAAGTTCCTGTTTTTTTACTGTTACCGTTAGGTCTAGGGCTT
>CALGAG010000060.1 GCA_937951995.1 uncultured Bacillota bacterium | reverse complement strand
AGACTAGATTATATATGATTTTACCTATGAAAAAGGACCTCCATCCCTAGTAGAAGTCCTTGTTCCTATATATTCTTTTTGAAAACTGGTAGGATATGAAATAGCTTGTCATCGATACAATTATCAGACTAGCTACCACAAGCCCCACAGGCATTTCCAGAATCCCCTGAAACCAGCTTGGCATCTGGGCACCTTTAATGAATCTTGAGGCTATTCCTGGCAAAAGTATCAGTGCCATAAATGACAGCTGGTTGAATACCTTTATTTTCCCTATGCTCATATAGTTTATCGGCAGATAGAAGGTCAGAATTATCCATATTATGGGTAGTACCACCATGGCGCCTACAATTGAGAATCCCTGTCCCTGGGGAAATCCAGGTGCCGGTATGGACCATACCGCCCTTGAAAACACAAGGATAAAGGCTGTCATTGCAGCAGGCTGGATAATAAAGAACAAGTATCTTTCTGCCACAACTAGATTCCTGTTGACTGGAAGACTGTTTATGATAAGGTCAGCCTTAACAGCCTCATCCTGTTGGGTCAGCATGATGGCAAGGTAATAGCTCTGAAAAAACAGCATGTAGCCGAACACAACCTGTGCCATTATTTGGTTCTGTACAAGAAATGCCGGTATTGTCCAGATTAGAACCAAAACACCTATAAGCATCATGGGCTTTCTAGATATCATAACATCCTTCTTAAATAGCGATAGCATTATAATCAACCCCTAATCTCTTCTTGCAAATAGAAAACTAGATAGCTGCCTGGATATTATCAAAAGAAGAATCCCTGCTGATATACCATAGAGTCCACCCGCTCCAGCGAAGACTGGAGAAGCAAAAATACCTTCCAGAGTTCCCACGCCCATGCCAAATATCTGAAACAGGGTAACAAATACAAATACGTTTAAAAGGTTTGCAATTTTGTGTGGCAGACCGAAGAACAGCGGTAGTACAAGACTTACAAACAGGAGCGTCAATATTGATGCGTTCCTGAGCATTGAAAGGTCAAATGCTATCAGCTGGCTATCCAGGAAATGCTTGATTAGCCCAATATATATTCCAGAATAGACTCCTGACATTATAAATGCTGCAAACACAAAGAGATATTTTGCATTGACAATATCAGTCCTTCTAACAGGTAGTGAAAGGAGCAGCTGGTTTGTCTTTCTTCCTATTTCGTACGAGAAGCTCAGTATTGTTATCATGTATGCTCCGGAGACAAGGACCACCAGATACATATACTCTGCCCTAAAGTCATAGCCAGCAATAATAAGCAGGAAAGGGATGTAGAGAAGCAGAAATATCTGCGTGGCTCTGTTTGATACAATTAACCTGATATCCTTCATAACAAGTGGACCCATCTTTATCCCTCCGTTCTCATGTAGTACATGATATCCTGCAGTGATGCATTTTCAACCAATGTGTTATCATCCAACATGTCCTTAAGTTTTGTCGCCTCCCGTGTAAGACCTTCAAAGCCATATCCGGTTTCCCTAAGACTTATGAACCTCTCCCTTACATCGGGAATAAGGTTTCTTGAATCACCCTTTACTATCTTGAATTCTTCCATAATCTCATCCTTTGGCTTTGAAAAAACCATTCTCCCTTTATTTACAAAGGTGATATAGTCAGCAATCTGCTCAAGGTCTGTCGTGATGTGGGTTGAAAAGAATATGGATTTGTTCTCATCCTGGATTATGTCATATAGAATATCCAGAATCTCTTTTCTGAAAATGGGATCAAGCCCCGAGGTTGGTTCGTCCATTATTATCAGATCAGCATTGTGACTTAAGGCCAGTGCCAAAGAATATTTTGTCTTCATCCCTTTTGACATCTTCTTGATTCTCATTCTTGAATCAAGTTCAAACTTATCAATGTAATCCTTGTATAGGCTATCATTCCATTCCTTGTAGAAGGGAGCTATTATCCTTTTCATCTGCTCCAGGGTAAGGTCGTCATAGAAGTGGGCCTCATCATAGACAAACCCAATCCTGTTCTTTATTTCCCTTTCATTCTCAGTTATATCATCTCCAAAAATCCTTACCGTCCCCGAATCCCTCTTCATTAGGTTCATGATAAGATTAATTGTGGTGGTTTTTCCTGAACCGTTCGGACCTATGAAACCCATGATATATCCAGGCTCCAGGGTAAAGGATATGTCATCCAGATGAAAACCTTCCTTGAATTTCTTTGATAGATTTCTTACTTCAAGCATTTCTACTCCTCCTCAAAAATAATTCTTAACATTTCCTCAAGCTCCTTATAGTCCAAGCCCAAAAGCTTACCTTCCCGAACGACATCCATAAGGGAGCCTTCAATGATCCTGAGCCTCTGTTCCCTTATCAATTCCTTGTTTTGAGGCGCAACATAGCTTCCCTTGCCGGGTATCGTCTCAACAAATCCTTCTCTCTCCAGTTCTTCGTATGCCCTCTTGCTTGTGATCACTGAAATCTGAAGGTCCTTGGCCAGACCTCTTATGGAGGGCAGCTGGACTCCTGCGTCCAGCTCACCTCTTATGATCTGATCCTTTATTTGATCTTTTATCTGAGTATAAATTGGTTCATCGGAGCTATTGGATATTAGTATTCTCATTTTCAACCTCCACCGTCTATACTGTTTATATCGTGTATATACAGTATAGACAATAATATATTACTTGTCAATATTTTACTTGATTTTATTTTGTTTTAATTGTAAACTAATATTATTGAATTTAGGTTGAC
>CALGAG010000059.1 GCA_937951995.1 uncultured Bacillota bacterium | reverse complement strand
TGAGATCAACCTAGTATCGGTCATCCCGACCAAGGTGGAGGGATCTCAGCTTTTAGCAATTGTGAATTGAGAATTAAAAAACCAGCATCCCTTGGGAATGCTGGTTTTTGATTAATCCGCTTTTGGTTCTGGTTTCTTGATGCTGAAGCCTGTGAATCCATAGATGATTGCAACTATTGGATTGATAAGGTTCAGGAATGCAAATGGCGCATATGCAAGGGGTGATACCAGAAGTACACTCTGCATGTAGGCACCACAGGTGTTCCATGGAATAAGTGATGAGGTAAGAGTACCTCCATCCTCCAAGGTTCTTGAAAGAAGTCTTGGCTCCAGGCCAGCTTCGTCATATGCATCCTTGTACATTCTACCAGGTATTACAATTGCAAGGTACTGGTCTGCTGCCAATATGTTTATTGCAATACTTGTAAGTATTGTTGCAGTGACAAGTGATCCTGTGTTGTTTGCAAGCTTAAGGATTGCAGCTGCTATTGAGTGGAGCATGCCTGTTCTCTCCATGATACCTCCAAAGGTCATGGCTAGTAGTATCAGTGAAACGGTCCACATCATGCTGTCAAGTCCTCCACGGTTAAGAAGCTCGTCCACCATTTCAACTCCACTTTCAATCTCAAATCCGTAGTGTGCGGTGTTGATTATGTCTCCAAGACCTGCACCCTGGAATACAGCTGCAAATAGTCCACCTACTGCTGTACCTGCAATAAGTCCTGGAAGTGCAGGAACCTTCATTACTACAAGACCAATTACGATGATTGGTGGAAGGAAGAGTATTGGTGATATGTTGAAGTTTGCTGCGATTCCATCAAGGATAATGTTGAGGTTTGATGTGTCAAGCTGGCTTCCCGCATATCTTGCTCCGATTATTCCGTAAAGTATCAATGCTATTGCGAAACTTGGTATTGTTGTCCAGAACATGTACTTGATATGCTCGAACAATGTTGATCCAGCCATTGCCGGTGCAAGGTTTGTTGTGTCTGAAAGAGGTGATATCTTGTCTCCGAAGTATGCTCCGGATACAACAGCACCTGCTACTATGTATGCTGGCATTCCAAGTCCTTGTCCAACTCCCATAAGTGCAATACCTACAGTACCTGCAGTTGTCCATGAACTACCTGTTGCAAGTGATACGATTGCACAAATTATTGCTGTTGCCACAAGGAAAATCCCTGGTGAAAGGATCTGAAGGCCGTAGTAGATCATCGCTGGAACTGTTCCACTAAGGATCCAGGACCCTACAACTGTACCGATAACCATAAGTATCAATATTGCCTGCATTGACATCTGAATGGTTTCAATTGCACCCTTCTCAATTTCACCCCAGGTAAAGCCAAGGCCCCAAATTCCCACTGCCGCTGCAACTATGATTGCAATCAGTATTGGGATATGTGCATCAGTACCCAGATAAACGATACCAACAAACAAAGATGCCACTAGAACGATAATAGGTATTAATGCATGACCGATTGTTGCTTGTTTCTTCGTTTTCATATAAACCCCCCTAAATATTAGTATCTGAATACGTTTTCACACCCTATGTGTTTTACGCACAGATTCTATTATAGATTACACTATTTTCAGAAAAAATTCAATCATTTTCTGACAATTTAGATGAATATTCAAGCAGGTCAACTAAGGTGGGGACTTATTGGTCATCCACCTGACCACAGTCTTTAACGACCATTACAGTGGTTTTTGAGTGCTGGATTACCTTGTGGGATACGCTTCCAAGAATTGTCCTTGAAAAAACACCAAGACCCCTGCTGCCCATAACGATAAGGTCGAAGCCACCCTCTTCAGCCACATCTATTATTTCCTCGGCCACATCACCGGTCTTGTACAGTGTTTCAACCTCCCCTGGGTAATCCTTGAAATCCTCCAATGCAGTTACGAGAAGCTGTTTGCTAAGGTCAATGCCATCCCTGACCGCATCGAATTTAAAATCCATGTCAAGATACCTGATACTGTCTATGATGGTTAGGATTGTAATGTGGGAACCAAAAGCCTTACCCAGGTCTTTTGCCTTCATAAGGGCCTTTTTTGAGCAGTCGGACCCATCAATTGGTACTAGAATTTTTTTCATTGTCACACCTCCATATATTTTCCATTCCATCCCTATATACCCAATATAATCTGAATATATTGATTGTTTACGAAGGGAAGACATGTTTACTCTATGCCTGAGGGCTCATATTTGCTATGATAGGTTAAATAGATAAGACTAATCACAAGGGGAGGGTGAAATGAAAGAACTAGTCAGTAAATACTACCGTGAAGTAATAGACTTAAATGATTTTATGGCCGATAATCCGGAAATCGGTGGCCAGGAATACCAATCCTCCAAGAGGATGGTCCGTCTGCTTGAAAGCCATGGAATTCCAGTTGAATATCCATTTGCAGGAATGGACACAGCCTTTAGGGGGATAATCAACAAGGGAATGGGCAGGAAGGCTGCAATACTTGTTGAGTACGATGCACTAAGGGGTTTGGGGCATGCTTGCGGCCACTGTGCAAGTGGATCTATCAGCATTCTTGCAGCCTTGATTCTAAATGAGCTGAAGGACAGGATCCCAGCTGAAATCCACATAATAGGAACTCCAGACGAGGAGATGCATGGGGGCAAGGTTCCAATGGTCAAATCTGGTGTCTTCAATGACATGGATTTTGCAATTATGATCCACATGAGCAACAAGAATGCTCTTTTCTCAAATTTTCTGGCTCTTGACGCATACAGGTTCACCTTCCAGGGAAAGCCCGCACACGCTTCCAGCATACCATGGGAAGGTAGAAACGCCCTGAATTCAATGCGGCTCTTCTTTGATGCCATGGATATGATGAGGCAGCATCTAAAGGATGATGTGAGACTCCATGGCTATATTGTCAAGGGGGGAGATGCCTCAAACATCGTTCCTCATTACACTGAGGCTGAGGTCCTTGTAAGGGCTGCAAAGAGGGAGTATCTTGACCAGGTCAGCAAGTGGGTAATGGATTGTGCACAGGCAGCTGCACTTGCAACTAGAACCTCATGGAATGTTGAGGAGGTAGGTGAAAAGTATGACAGCCTAAGGAGAAACATAGGCGGAGAAAGGGTGTTGGAAGGAATCTACCAGGACCTTGGCCTGACCCTTGTGGATACTAGCCATGAGACAGGAGGTTCGTCTGATATAGGAAATGTAAGCAGCCTATGTCCGGCCTTCCATCCTTATCTTGATATTGGCAAGGACCTGAATGCACACACCGAGGAGTTTGCACAGGCCATGAAGACAAAAAAGACCCATAGGGCTATAGCCCTTGGAGGGGAAATTATCTCCAGGTTTATCTTGGATGTCTACAATACACCTGGACTTCTGGAGGAAATCCGAAAAGACCATCTTGGGGAATAGGTGTGAAGCAAGAATTTGGACCCCTGAACAGGGGTCCTTAAACAATGTCTATTTTACAACGTGAACTGATGTAGGTGCATGGCACACAACCTTATGGGACACTCCCCCAAGGAGAGCCCTTGTGAATACCCCAAGACCTCTGCTTCCCATGACTATCAGGTCAAAATCATTTTCCTCGGCCATGGTGATGATTTCGTTGGCAATATCGCCCATCCTGTAGGTTGACTTGACTCCGAAGGGGTAATCTCCAACTTTTTCAGCAGATTGCTTAAGTAATTCCTGGCCGGCCTCGATACTGGAATTTATCATATCCTGCTTGAAATCAACCGATATAAACCGCCCACTATCAATGACTGTGACCAGTGTAAGCTCAGCTTCGTAGAACTTGCCTAGCTCAGCAGCCCTTTCAAGTGCTTTCATAGAGCACTCAGAACCGTCAATGGGTACAAGGATTTTCTTGATCATGACTAACGCCTCCTTACTTATCTTCTAAAAGTAACCTGGACATCACACTAATTGTTATATAACATATACCCAGTTAGTAGTGCCTTAAATGAGTGTTAACTAATTAATTAACGAAATGACACATTTTTTTCAGGTGACCCTGACTATCAAGTGGAAATTGGTTTGCTGGGCCAATTCAAGGGTATCATCTATTGTGAATGATAAATAAACTACATGAATACAAGGAGTGATTGTATGTCAACACCTCATATTGGTGCAAAAAAGGGAGAAATTGCTGAAACCATACTACTACCTGGTGATCCCTTAAGGGCAAAGTTCATAGCTGAAACATTTTTGGAGGACCCTGTTCAGTTCAACAGTGTAAGGAATATGTTCGGCTATACGGGTACCTACAAGGGAAAGAGAATATCGGTTATGGGTACTGGAATGGGGGTTCCTTCAATTGGAATCTACTCATATGAGCTGATACATTTCTACGGGGTCAAGAACCTTATAAGGGTTGGATCATGCGGAGCCTACCAAAAGGACCTTAAACTCTACGATGTTATCTTCGCAATGGGGGCCAGCACAAATTCAAGCTATGCCCAGCAATACAAGCTACCGGGGACCTATTCCGCAATAGCATCCTGGGACCTGTTGAAGAAGGCAACAAGTGTAGCGGAGGAGAAGGGAATACCCTACCATGTTGGAAACATCCTTACAAGTGACATATTCTACACTGTGGATGATGAAGCCGGCAGCAAATGGATCGACATGAATATCCTGGCTGTTGAGATGGAATCCTACGCATTGTATGCCAATGCGGCCTATGCAGGTGTAAATGCACTTACTATCCTTACAGTAAGTGATTCCATTGTAAACAAGGAAGAGACAACACCGGAGGAAAGGGAAAAGAGCTTCACTCAGATGATGGAGATAGCGCTGGAGCTAGCTGAATAAGACAATTCTAAACTTAAGGGACCTTCCAGCTGGAAGGTCCCTGGTGCTTGAAGGGAGGTTTGAGATGGAAAAGAGAAATGTATTGATTGATTGCGACCCAGGGGTGGATGATGTCATGGCCCTCCTATTGGCTCTGGCCAACCAGGACAGGCTCAATATCCTTGGGGTTACAACCGTATCTGGAAACCAGACCCTTGCAAAGGTGACCAGGAACCTGAGAAAGCTGTGGACCTTCCTAAGGATTGAAATACCCGCTGCATGCGGAGCGTCAAAGCCCCTTATCAAGGATCCCCTTCACGGAGGCGAGATACACGGGGAGACCGGTTTGGATGGCTGGGACTTTCCACCACCTGTGTTTCAACTGGAAACAGATAATGGCATTGTATTTCTTAAGGAGAAGATTATGGAGGCTGGCGGGAAGGTGACCTTGGTTCCGACTGGACCATTGACAAATATTGGACTTCTGTTTTCAGTGTTCCCTGAAACCAAGGAAAGGATTGAACTGATCTCCCTTATGGGTGGGTCCATTTTCTCAGGAAACAGGACACCATTTGCCGAGTTCAACATCTATGCTGATCCCGAGGCCGCAAAGATTGTATTTAATTCAGGAATCCCAATTGTCATGAGTGGCCTTGAGGTGACAAACAAGGCTGCCATCAACGATGAAGAAATCAATGGACTGATTAACTCTGAAGGCCCAGTTTCAAGAATGGCTGGGAATCTGCTCCAAAACTACACCAATTTCCATAGAAGCAAGGGAAGGACTACATATCCCCTTCATGATGTGGTTAGTGTTATGTACCTTTTGAAGCCGGAGATTTTTGAAGGAAGGGACTACAGGGTTGAAATAGATACGTCCGCGGGAGATTACAGGGGGAGGACGGCAGCTGATACGGGAGAGCTTATGAGGCACGATCCTCCAAATGCACATGTGCTAATGGATGTTGACAGGGATCGGTTTATGGGGAGGTTTTTTGAGGCGCTGAAAAGGCTTGATGGGACAATATAATTCACAATTCACAGATCACAATGCACAATGAAAAGATTTATGATTTAACCAGGGCATGGGGTAAGTTGTTAGTGGTTGGTGGAAAGTTGAAAGCAGAAAGTGGAAAGATTAAGGTAATAACTAATATTTAGAAGTAAGAAGATTAATTAGAGACTAACATAAGGGTCCAGGACTCTTCGCCTTGCTCAGAGTGACAATATGTTTGTCAACCTGAGTGTAACGAAGGTTCTTGGACCCTAATTATTTACTAAAACAATTGTGAATTGCCACGTGCCCGGCGATAGAATTCTTGTGAACTCTTTGAGTTCCCAAGAATTCATCGAGAGGGTATGAATTGAGAACTGTG
>CALGAG010000058.1 GCA_937951995.1 uncultured Bacillota bacterium | reverse complement strand
AACTCCAAGGACTTCTCCCTTCCTGAGCTGGAATGAAATATCCTTCACAAATCTGTTGGAAAGGTTTTTCACCTCAAGGACCACATCTCCAATTTCTGTTTCCACCCTTGGGTACTGTTCGCTTAGCTTTCTTCCCACCATCATCTCAATGATCCTGTCTTCATCAAGGTTTTCAATGGACTCTTCTCCCACAAAGGTTCCGTCCCTAAGGACGGTGACATGGTCACAGATTTCGAAAATTTCATTTAGCCTGTGTGAAATGTATACAATGCTGTGTCCTGAATCCCTTAACTCCTTGACCACCTGGAACAACCTATCTGTTTCAGACAGGGTAAGTGCACCGGTGGGCTCGTCCATGATTATAACCTGGGCATCCAGGGATAGTGCCTTTGCAATTTCAATCATCTGCTGCTTTCCAACACTAAGGTTTCTGACCAGCTCCCTGGGGTCCTCCTCAAGGCCAAGCTTTGTCAACCATTCCCTTGAGTCATCATAAAGCTTTTTCCACCTTATCTTACCGGCTGGGCCCACGGGCTCCCTACCCAGGAATATGTTCTCGCCAATGGATAGGTCCCTGACCAGGTTTAGCTCCTGATGGATAAATGCTATCCCCTTATCCTGGGATTCCTTTGTGGTGTTGAACTCTACAGGTTCTCCATTGAGAACAACCTTGCCTGAAGTCCTTACATAAACACCAGTAAGTATTTTCATCAAGGTGGACTTTCCGGCTCCGTTCTCGCCCACAAGCGCCATGACCTTACCCTTGTAGATGTTGAAATCAACATTGTCCAGAACCCTTACGCCGGAGAACTCCTTTATGATGTTTTCCATCGATACAACTTTTTCTTCCATGGAGATTTCCTCCTCATAGATTATTAGAATACAACTCCTGATATCAGGATCACATTTGCGTATGGTGTGAATTCACCGGTCCTTACAACTGCCTTGGATTCTTTAGTTCTGGTCTTGAAATCATCGTGTGTTAGGTAGGTGACTGTAAACTCATCCTCAAACTCCTCAACAAGCCTAAGGATTTTTGAGCGCATCTCTGGGCTTGCTTCCTTGATCTCTTCTGCCAGGATTATTCCTTCCACCTTTTGTTCCGACAGTACGGCCCTTAGGACATCCAGAAATGAGGGGACACCTTCAAATACTGAAAGGTCAATCCTGTAGGTTTCAGAGGGAATGGGAAGACCTGCATCTCCAACTGTGAGCTCATCCATGTGGCCCATGTGTGATATCACAGAGGATACCTCTGAATTGAGCAAAAAGCCTTTTTTCATAATCATCTCTCCTCAAGCTTCATTTTTTCATACCATACTTCAAATTCCTCAACCTGGCCAATAAGGGGCAGGGAGGTCTGGGCCCCGTGTTTTGTTACCGTCATGGCTCCAACCTTGGTGGCAAACCTTATTGAATCCTCCATGGATTCTCCATTGGCTATGGATACTGCCAGTGCCGCATTGAAGCTGTCTCCTGCAGCTGTTGTATCAACGGCCTTGACCTTATATGCCGGGTAGGTTGTGGCTGAATCCTGAACAATGTCCATGCTTCCCTGGCTGCCAAGGGTTACTATCAGCCTGGAAACACCTTTTTTAAGAAGGTGTTGTCCGGCCCTTTCAACCTTGTCAAGGTCGCTGGTATCCATTCCGCTCAATATCTCAAGCTCAGTCTCGTTGGGAGTCATGATGTCCACAAGGGAGAATATCTCATCATCAAGCTCCATTGCGGGAGCTGGATTGAGAATGGTCTTTACATTGTTTTCTCTTGCCAGTTGAAGAGCCCTTTTCACAGTATCCAAAGGAGTCTCCAGCTGCACCAGCATTACTTTGGCCCCTTTAAATATCCCTTCCATACTGGAAATGTCATGGGGAGTAAGGCCAGAATTTGCTCCGGGAGCAACTGTTATGGCATTGTTGCCTGAATCCTCAACAACAATTGCAGCAACCCCTGTGGGAAGGTCTTCCTTTTCCAGAACCATGTCCACCTTTACACCATCCATTTTCAGTGCCTGGACCAGGGTGCTTCCCATGGAATCCCTCCCAACAGCTCCAAGGATGGCTGTCTCTGCACCAAGCTTTGCAGCTGCATCAGCCTGGTTTGCCCCTTTTCCACCTGGTACCTGTCTGAAATCCGATCCAAGGACCGTTTCTCCAGGTCTGGGTATTTTTGGAGCCCTTATCACAAGGTCCATATTGAGACTGCCAACAACTATAACCATAATCAATGCTCCTTTCAGCTGGATTTTCTTACCACAAGCTCCGTTTCCAGGATAAGGTTCCTACTGTCAATCCTCTTGCCCTGTATGGAGTCTATCATCATATTGACCGCTTCATAACCCATGGAATAGTTTGGCTGCTTGATTGTCGTAAGCTCCGGGTCCACCATGGAGGCTATGTATATATCGTCAAAGCCCATTATTGCAATATCCTCCGGGACCTTTATCCCCCTTTCCCGGAGCTTCTTCATGGCCCCGATTGCAATTGCATCGTTACCACAGAAGATGGCCTGGAAGTCAATCTGGCTGTCCAGAAGGTCCTCTGCTGCATCATAGCCCCACTTGGACTTGTATTCACCAACCCTGACCAGGGCCTCGTCATAAGCAATTCCTTCCTCGGCAAGGGCAATTTCGTAACCATGGAGCCTGTCCCTAGCAGTACCTGTATTGAGAGGACCTGCAATGTATGCAATCCTCCTGTAGCCCTTGTCTATAAGGTACTTCACCCCGTCCCTGGACGCCCTTGAATTATCCACCAGAACCTTGCCCAGGACATTGGGGGAATTGTAATCACGGTCGATCAGTATAATTGGGACACGGCTGTTTTCAAGGCCTATCATTTCATCACTTCTATTGGCGGAGTGGGTCAGGATTATCCCATCCACCATTTTTTCTGATAGCATCTGAATGTACTTGTTTTCCTGGTCCACATTGTCATCCGTGTTGCATATTATTATGCTGTAGCCTGCTTCCCTGGCCCTGTCTTCGGCCCCCCTTGCAATCTCGGGGAAGAAGGGGTTGACAATGTCTGGAAGGACCAGCCCCAGGGTCTTGGTCTGGCTTGTAACAAGGCTTCTTGCCATGGAATTTGGAATATAGTTGATTTCCTTGGCGATCTTGAGAACCTTCTCCCGTGTAGGCTGTGAAATGTTCTTGTCCTTTTTATTCATTATCATTGAAACCGTGGCAGTTGAGACACCAGCCGCCTTGGCTATATCTTTAATTGTGGAGTGTCGTTTTTTCATTGAAAGATCCCACCTTGGTTAAACGTTTAACTACACCTATATTATACCACCAAAAGTCAAAATGAAAACATCAATCAGGATATTTTACAAGCCGGCAATATTGGAAGTGGCCTCCAGTAGTGATATAATCAAGCTAGGAGAGATATCTAAATTTAGATGAAAGGAGAATTCCTTTGGGAGATAGGAGATATGAATACGGCAACAATGATCCTGTAAGCGTTTCCGAGTGGATAATTACAACAATAGTTATGGCCATACCCCTGGTAAACATAGTGATGCCCTTTGTCTGGGCATTTGGAAGTGGAACAAAGACAAGCAAGGCCAACTTTTTCAAGGCACAGATTGTTATGGTCCTTATAGGACTGGTCCTGTATTTACTGGTTGGGGGAATCCTGTTTTCTTATGTAAGGATGCCAAGTCAGTCCTTATTCTAGGGTGAGACTTGGGAGTGGGCCTATGAATAAGTTTCACTATAATGGGGATGGGAGAAAAAACATGATAAATATTGTTGCATTTATGGGGCCAAGTGGATCCGGAAAGACAACGCTGGCCAAGTATATGAATATCAGGAAGGTTACCACATACACCACAAGGCCTTCAAGAGAGGGCGAAAGGGACGGCATAGACTATTACTTCATGAAGGAGGAGGAGCTACTGCGACTCTATAGGGAAGGGGAACTGCTGGAGTACACCAGCTACAATGGGAACCTTTACGGAACAGGCATGGGGCCACTGAGAAGTGCGGTGGACAAAGGAGAGCTAGTCGCCATAGTGGTTGATGGAAATGGCGCCAAAATACTGAGGGAAGTGTTCCCGGACAATGTAATAGTTGTAGGAGTCCGTGCGCCTTTGGAGGAATGCATCTCCAGAATGGAGGGAAGAGGGGAGTCTCTTATCCAGCCAAGGGTGGATTCCCATGGTGAGGAAATGGAGGTCATGCTCCACCTGGCCCATATGACTATTGAGAACTCAAGGGATTCCTGGTGGAAGTCCAGAATCATAGTTGAGGGATTGGGTGAGGTACTTAAAAAACAGACGGGGGACTAGAGGATGCTGCTAAAAAAGATTAATTACAGGATAACCTTGATAGGGATAATAATTGTTGCGCAACTGGTTTGGGGGATACTTTTCCTTTTGAGGATCCTTGATTACTCAGAATGGATCAGCTCAGCCCTTTCTATTTTCAGTATTTTGGTGGTCCTGTTCCTGAACATGAAGGAGGAGAATGCCTCCTACAAAATCGGCTGGATAATCCTTATTATGGCCTTGCCGGTTTTTGGGGGATTGTTCTATTTGGTCTTTGGAAACAAGAGGCCCTCCAGATTTATGCGCACAAGGCTTGCAAATGAGCACGAAAAGGTACTTCCATTGCTGATTCAGGACAGTGAAACCGCTGAACGTCTTGAAGCGATTGACCAAAGGGCCACGGGTACATCCAGGTATGTGTACTCTCAAAGCGACTACCCTCTCTATGGGGATACCATGACAAAATACTACCCCCTTGGTGAGGAAATGTTTGATGCCATGCTCCAGGAAATGGAGAAGGCACAGAGTTACATATTCTTTGAGTACTTTATAATTGAGCAGGGTGTAATGTGGGACAGGATGCTTGAAGTTCTTGTGAGGAAGGTCCGGGAGGGTTTGGATGTAAGGATGATCTACGACGATGTGGGGTCCATGTTCCTTCTTCCGGGAGATTTTGCCAGGAGGATGGAGGACCTGGGAATTCGTTGCATGGCCTTTAACAGGTTCAGGCCCGTCCTGTCGGTTGTAATGAACCACAGGGACCATAGGAAGATCCTGGTAATAGACGGACACACTGCATTCACCGGAGGGATAAATCTAGCTGATGAGTATATAAATGTGAAGGAGAGGTTTGGCCACTGGAAGGATACGGGGATAATGCTCAAGGGAGTTGGAGTTTGGAGCTTCACGGTAATGTTTTTGGAGATGTGGAATGCATTTCGGGATGACAGGGGGGACCCCAGAGATTACAGATACAAGGGAGAGGAAGCGATTAAGCATGATTCAGGAGGATATGTACAGCCATTTTCAGACTCACCCCTTGATAATGAGCCCCTTGGTGAGAACATATACATAGAAATACTGTCACAGGCCCGAGATTATGTATATATCTTCACACCCTACCTGATAATTGACAATGAATTGCAGACAGCCCTTTGCATGGCTGCAAAGCGAGGGGTGGATATCAGGATTGTGACCCCGGGAATACCGGATAAGAAGCTGGTGTTCAGGATCACCAGGTCCAATTACCTGCCTCTCTTGAGGGCGGGTGTGAGAATATATGAATACACACCTGGTTTCATGCATGCAAAGAGCTATGTATGTGATGACAAGATTGGAGTTGTGGGAACTGTTAACATGGATTACAGAAGCCTCTACCTGCATTTTGAGTGTGGAGTAATACTTTACAGGAACAAGTCGCTCATAAGGCTCAGGGAGGACTCACTGGATACAATCCAGAAGAGCACTGAGATATTCATTGAGGATATTGACAAAGGATTCCTGTCCAGGGTCTTTGATGCAATCCTTAGGGTGTTTGCAATACTTTTCTAGGGAAGATCATCCTACCAATGATGTCACTTATGGGGAGAGCACCATACTCCCTGCTGTCAGTTGAAACCAGCCTGTTGTCGCCTAGCAGGTATACATGGTTTTCGGGAACGGTATAGGTGTATTCCTCATCCCATTCCGGCATTTTTCCAGGGTCCTTTTGGAGATTAAGGGGTAGGGTCATTCCAGTTATGTACCCCTCGGTAAGAAGCTGGCCGTTTCTGTAGACCTGGCCCTCAATGATTTCTATTACATCATCTTCAAACCCTATTATCCTCTTTATCATAAGGACATTGTCCATTGAATCAGGACCTGAAATCACGATAATATCTCCATAATCCAGCTTTTCATCCGGCATGCCTGGAACATATGGAAGGCTCCATATCAGGACTGAATCGCCGCTTGCAAGTGTCGGCATCATTGAATCGCCGCTTATTTCTATGAAATCAAAGGATATTATTATTCCAGTGAACATGATGGCTGCTATTACAAAAAATATTATCAGCTTGCTATTTAGACTTAGGTTTGAATTATCTGCGCTCATAGTGGTCTCCCTGTAATCATTTGATTTTAAACATACTCTGATTATACCCCTGGAGGACATTCTATTCAACTGAGAGTGAGAAAAGATTAAAAATCTTCCTGCATTGGAGAAAAGTCTGGAAAAGTGATAGAATAATACATATAAACAAAGAAAAGGTGATTATTATGACAGATCCATCAACAAACATAGGTATAGTGCTTAAAAGGGTGAGAACTGAAAGAGGCTTGACCCTGGAGGGAACATCTGAGCTTACAGGGGTGAGCAAGGCAATGCTTGGACAGATTGAAAGAGGGGAATCAAATCCAACCATATCAACCCTATGGAAGATCTCAACAGGCTTGAAGTTATCCTTTTCCGAGCTATTGGAACCAAAGGGTGAAGAACATCTTGGAGTTGTGAATTTTGAAGACCAAGACCCGGTTCTTGAATCAGAGGGTAAAATGATGCTCTACAATGTCTTTCCATTTAATCCGGTATCAGGCTTTGAGTATTTCTACATAAAGCTTCTACCAAGTGCATTCCACAAGTCTTCACCACACAGCAGCTCCAGTCGTGAGTATATAGTGGTTACCAAGGGTAGGCTGATAGTCCAGGTGGATGATGAGAGCTACCAGATCAAGGCGCCTGCAGCATTTTCATTTAGGGCCGACAGGGAGCACAGCTATTCAAATCCATTTGTTGAGCCGGTTGAATTTCAGAACATAATAAAATACTAGAGGGCGAAATGCCCTCTTTATATTGAAGGTTGCGTGCGTTATAACATATATAGTATAATAAAACAAACTTACACAAGGAGTGATTGTTATGACTAGAACTAGAAATGAAGAAGCTAGACTTAATTACATAGAATCAAAACCGTCAATATCATATGAAAGAGCGAGGTTGTGGACTGAATCCCACAAGAGGACTGAAGGGGAATCGGTGCCCATTAGAAGGGCAAAGGCATTTAGAGATACATGCAGGAATTTGGATGTTCATATTTTCGATGGGGAAATAATTGTAGGGGCAGTGGGGGAATTCAGAAAGTGTGGAATACTCACTCCTGAATTTTCTTGGACCTGGGTTGACAGGGAGATGGATAATTTCAGCTCCAGGAGGCAGGATCCCTATGAAATGACTGATGAACAAAGAGAATATGTTAGAAGGGAGATTTTTCCCTACTGGAAGGGAAAATCACTTGAAGAGGCCTTTCTGTCAAGACT
This sequence comes from uncultured Bacillota bacterium, assembly GCA_937951995.1. Lineage (GTDB taxonomy): Bacteria > Bacillota > Clostridia > Tissierellales > Tissierellaceae > Gudongella. The sequence continues at coordinate 5,448 of CALGAG010000058.1, read as the reverse complement.
GCCCAAGGAAACTGCGAACGTTGCAGTGGACACCGGAATAATAGATAATGATTCCAAGTGGAGACAGGCTGTGGGTGAGATAACTCCAGACTATCAGGATGTACTGTTTACGAAGGGTTTTGGAGGAATCATTTTGGAAGCGGAGGAAAAGCTGTCCGGACTTGATCCTGCAGAAGCAAATAACCTTGAAAAAATCGACTTCTATAACTCCATAATACTAACATCTAAGGGGATAATTGAACTGGCAAATCGATATGCAGATGAAGCTAAGAGGATTGCCCAGTCCCAACAGGATGCTGCCAGAAAGGAGGAACTCCTTGAAATTGAAAGAGTATGCAGAAAAATCCCGGAGTTTCCACCTGAATCATTCCATGAAGCAATTCAGTTTGTGTGGTTCACCCAGCTTGGGGGAATCCTGTCGGAAAATCCTTTGGCCCTTAACATAGGAAGATTTGATCAGTTCATGTATCCATATTATCTTTCAGACAGGGACGGGGGTATGGCTGATGATAGAATCCAAGAGCTGATTGAGGCTCTTTGGATTAAACTGTCTGAATGGGTATGGACGATTTCTGCCAATACAGCGGAATTCTTTGCTGGATACAACCAGTTCCAAAACCTGACTGTGGGAGGAAAAACCCGGGAAGGGAGGGATGCAACAAATGAACTCTCATACATGTGCCTTAAGGCCACTGACAGTGTAAGGACCCATCAACCTGGGCTTAGCGTAAGGATTCATCAGGATTGTCCGGATAGCTTTATGGAGGCTGTAACAGACCTTGTGAGCAAGGGAACAGGATTTCCTGCAATTCATAGCGACAGTGCCGGTTATCAGATGCTGCTGAACGCAGGGTATGAGCCTGAAGATGCCAGAGATTGGAACAATTGTGGCTGTGTTGTCCCTCATTTCAGGAAGACCGGTGAATGGACATCTGCTGTGAATATAAATTTTACTGCGGCTTTGGAATTTGCACTTAACAAGGGAGTAAGCCGTGTACATGGAAGAAGGATGGGGGTAACTGACAAGTCTCCAGAGGATTATAAATCATACAATGAAGTAGAGGAGGCATTCTACAGGGAATTTGACAAACTTGTATACCACTCTGTAATAGCTACCCTGACCGCACAAAGGTTACACAAGGAAATGGTACCAAGGCCATTTCTCAGTTCGTGTATGGAAGACTGTATAGAGGATGGAGTGGACCTTGTCAACGGAGGGGCAAAGTACAATATTGGACCTGTACTCACTGGGATTGGACTGGCTGTAACATCAAACTCATTGGCGGTTATAAAAAAGCTGGTTTTCGAGGACCGACTGACCACAATGGAGGAGCTGTCAAGGGCAATGGATGCGAACTGGGAAGGGTATGAGGGGCTGAGAGACCTTGCCCTTCAGGTCCCAAAGTATGGAAATGACCTGGAGTATGTGGATGAAATTGCCATAAAGCTTGCAAACCATTACTACAAGGTTGGTCATGGTTTCAAGGACATAAATGGAAACAGCTTCAATACGGCATTTATGGGAATCTCCAATTACCTTCCAACTGGCAAGGTAGTAGGGGCTACCCCATGTGGGAGGAAGGCTGGAGAACCACTTTCTGAGGGTGTATCACCCTTTGCAGGCACGGATAGAAGCACTCCCCTGGCTGCCATGAGGTCTGCAGCTAAGCTGAACCAGGACATACATTCAGGGGGAACCCTTCTCAATCTTAGATTAAACCAATCACTTGTTGATTCAAAGCGGGGGAGGAGTAACCTTGGTGCCATGATACAATCATTTTTCTCCCTGGGAGCTTTCCATGTTCAGTTCAATACCATATCCACAGAAGTATTGAGAGAAGCCCAGGAGGAACCAGAAAAATACAAGGATCTTCTGGTTAGGGTTGCTGGCTACAGCACCCAATTTGTCAATTTGTCCAGAGAAATGCAGGATGCAATAATTGCAAGAACCGCCCACGAGGGATATTGATGAAGGGTTTTTTCATGGAACCACAAAATATGTCTGTTAATGATGGAGATGGTATAAGGACTCTTATTTTCATGGCTGGCTGCCCCCTTAAATGCCAGTGGTGTTCAAATCCTGAAAGTCAGGGTAGTCCCAAGGATGGCCTGGGTAGGCTGGGATTTGTAAGGGAGTATAGTCTGGATGAGTTAATGGAGATAATTGAAAGGCAGAAAATATTTTACAGGTATTCAGGTGGAGGCGTTACCTTTTCCGGAGGAGAGGCAACAATGCAGCTGGAAATACTTGAAGAGATTTCGTCCTTACTGTATGACAAGGCAATTGACATGGCCATGGAAACCAGTGGGTATTTTGAATTTCAATCTGTAAAAGGGATTCTGGATAGAATGAATCTCATATTTGTTGATTTGAAGGTTTTTGATGGTGATGACCATAGAAAATTCACTGGTAGGGATAATGCTTTAATCCTTGATAACATAGGGAAATTGGGGGAGCTGAATTATCCTCTTGTGGTTAGGATACCTCTGATTGTGGGAGTGAACACCCACTTTGAAAATATTTCGGCCACTGCAGATTTCATAGGAAAGCATATTAGGGACCCCAAGGTGGAACTGTTACCCTACCATTCCTTTGGAGATGAAAAGTACTTGGATCTTGGACTTGAGCTTCCGTCCAGGGAGTTCAAAACCCCAAGCCATGATACAGTCGAGGAAATAAGCCGCCATTTTAGATCGAAGGGAATACAGGTTGTAAAATACTAGAATAACATAAAACAAGCTCCCGGAAATTTTCCCAGGAGCTTTTCACTTAAACCTGAATGGGTATATTTTAGTTGTGAGGGGGTGACTTAATGGGATTGACAGAAGAAAGGCTACTTGAAGAAGACAGGAATATTTCTGTTTTTATGGAGTATATGAAAAAAAGGGATGAAGAGAGTCTTGACCTTGCTAAAAAGGCCTTGAGAAACATAAAGTCCTACTCCAGCACTAGAAGGGATGGCAAGGGCTACCGGATAAGGATTAAGTGTAAAAATGAGGAAAAAACATACAGCTATTCATTTCCATACATATATGGGGACCTTATGGATATCATTCAGGAGAATGTAAATCTAAATCAAGGAAGGACAGGATACCTTGAAAACACAGGCGGCTTCATGCTGAATTACATGACCCAGAGAGGCTTGGATTCTGTTGGTTTTGCAATGGATGAAAGCGCTTGGGAAAGAAGCATCTTTTCCAATTTCCCCGTATATAGGAGGGAGTACCTGAAAAGGGAGCTCTCGCCCTTGGTAGTAGGGAAAGGTTTAGACAGGAATTTGGACAGATTTATCTGGATTGTGGAGGAGTATGATAAGGAGAAGGATTTTTTACTGGAGCATCTTAGGGATTTGAATATGGATGTTTTCATCCTTGTACCTGAAGAATTGAATCTGAACCTGGAGGATTTCAAAAGGAATCCGCTTCTTAGCAGAACCTTTGTGACTGTAGACAGGGAGTTCAGATTCCTGCTCTTATCCTCCAGGGATAGCTATGAGCCTGAAATCACAAGGGTTCCAGAGGGATTGGAGGTTCTGGAGACTGAGTCTGCCATATTCAGGGTCAAGATGGATAAGTGCAGGGACAACAATGGCTTTCAATACACAGAAGGGGGGCATTATTTTGTTGAAACCCTCAGGGAATATGAGAATAACAGTGATTTGGAATATAAGGATTCTTTTTTAAGGAAATACTACGATAGCTTTCAGCCTAATAACAGAAGGGACAATTACCTGTGGGAGGATGGGGTTGAGTGTTTTCCCATGGACCATGGCTGGCTCTACGACCCCTGGAGAAGTCCAGCAAACCCACCACTGCGGAAAAAAAGGTTTGAAACCAGAAAGGGTGGAAACCACAATATTGGGCCAAACACAGAGGAATTTGGACAGGCTGAGTTTAGAAGGCTAATAGGTGCATATGAGGCTTTAAAGGATGGTGGCTATAATCCAGATTTTTTTGTGGATGGATATGTAACAGGATACCTTTTGATACGAAAGGATGACTACAGGTTTATCGCAAGCGAAGGCCAGCATAGGATTGCAGCCTTGGCTGCACTTGGCTATGACAGTTTTGAATGTAGATTTGACCTTAAGCCCTGGACAAACCAGACTGTTTTCTATAACCAGGCAGCCAAGTGGCCCCAGGTTAAGGCTGGGATTTTCACTCCCCGGCTTGCCAAGATGTGCTTTGAGCATTTTTTTAGAAAGGACAATAACCACAGGCTAAATGAACATATTAAAGGGATGTCTTCAAGTTGAAGACATCCCTTTTTACCCTAGTACTTCAATGAAATTGTCTTGGTAGCTTCATCCCAGAATACATCCGCCCCAAGGGTCTCAGCTACAAACCTCACTGGAACCATTGTTCTGCCGGTTTCAGGAATGATCCTTGCACGGATGCTGTCATTGTCTGGATCAATCAGTTTGAAATCTCCATTGACCCTTGCAAGATTGCTGTCTATCCAAAGTTCAATGGTGTCATCGCCCTTTATAATTGTAACCCGACGGTCTTCCTGATCCCACAATACCTGGGACCCCATTGCCTGGGCGATAAACCGTACTGGAAGTATGGTCCTTCCTTCCTCTACCAAAGGAGGTGCGTCCAGCCTGGCTCTTTCATCGTTTACAAAGTAGAATTCCTTTCCTACCCTAAGAAGGGTGAGATTACTTCTATCTTCCCTAAGTTCAAATCTTCTTTCATCAGTGTCCCATTCATCAGATAACTCATCTGAATACTCATCTGAGAAATCGTAGGTTGAATAGTCTGAGATCCCATCAGTGTTTTCATCACTAAATTCATCTGAGTATTCATCCAATGATTCATCAGATGTTTCGTCGGAGTCGTCATCCCTATACTCATCAGAGATTTCATCGCTTATATCGTCGAATGTGTCATCAGAGATTTCATCTGTTGTCTCATCAGAATTATCATCAACAATTGATGCTACCTGTGTTTCAGGTCCCAAATCACCCTTGATGAAAGAGTCTGCCTCCGCCACTGAAACCGGAGTCATAAGCTTGGCTGCAATCATTGCTGCAGCCATTGTTGAGGCCGCGGATCTCCTTAATAGCCTTCTTCTTTTTTCCTGTGTCTGCTCCCAAACCCTATGCTGTCTTTTTAAATTGCTCGATAGCTTTCTGGACATTTTAAAATACCCCTTTCAAGAATCAAAAGATTAATTCTGCATTCATCTAACGTATTCATTATACCCATTCAGGGTATAAACAAACAAAAAATGGATTATGTCACTAGGAGTATGATTCCGGGGTATAATGAAAGGGAAGGGCTGGCCAGAGGAAAATAAAGGAACATGGGCCGGCAGTTACGCTGTAGGAATGAATAGTTTAATTGACTATATTTGAAACAATACGGCTTAGGATGGAAGGTGAGTTGGCAAATGAACAATATAATGGATTATCTGGATTGGAGGGGAGACCTGAGTTTTGAAAG
>CALGAG010000057.1 GCA_937951995.1 uncultured Bacillota bacterium | reverse complement strand
AAGGGCAAAGATTGCTCCAACTGCTCCCATGAGGTTTATTATTGAGTTTGCCTTGCTCCTAAGTGGCTTTGGAGTCAAATCAGGCATAAGGGCTACAGCAGGAGACCTGTAGGTGCTCATGGCCAGAAGAACCGCCCCAAGGGATATGAAAAAGAGCGGGAAATTCCCGAGATTATCTGAAATTGGAATCAGGAGCATAAATGACACAGCTCCCAGTGTGCCCAGTACAATGAAGGGGGTTCTCTTTCCAAACCTTGTATCAACCCTGTCAGACAGGGCGCCGAAAAAGGGCAGGAGGAAAAGGGCCAAGAGGTTGTCCATGGCCATTATGGTTCCTGTGAAGGTTTCACCCACTCCAAAGGTGTTTTGGAGGATCAGGGGGATGATATTATCGTAAAGCTGCCAGAATGATGCGATGGACATGAATGCGAGACCTATGAAAATAGTACGTTTGTTGTTTAGCTTCAAGACGGCACCTCCTATTAATGTATAAGTCCATTATACAGCATAAGTGAAGGGTGTGAATTTTTTTGTTAAGAATACATAATATTTAACACGGAGAGGGTCTCGGGATGATATAATTAATAGTGTTAACAGTTAATGGCATTAACTATGGAGGGATCAGGATGGATGAATATAAACTAAAGAACCAGCTTATAGAGGCACTTGGGAAGGTCTACTATTTGGAGGCTTTTTCCCAGCTGGTTGAATTTCTGCAGGGTGAGCTTTATGTCCTTTACTTTCTTGCCACTGGGGACGGGAATGTGACAAGTCCTTCAGAGATAAGTGAAAAGCTACATATGTCAAGGCCAAGGACTACAGCAACACTTTCTGCCCTTAGAAAGAAGGGCTTCGTGGTCACAAGGGCCAATGAAGTGGACAGACGGAGGGTGGATGTGATGATAACAGAAAAGGGAAAAGACCACCTTGAAATGAAGAAGGATGCGGTGAATGAAAATCTGGACCTTTTCATAAGGGAAATCGGAGAAGAGGAAGCCCTCCATTTGATAAGGATAATAGACAAGGCAGCAGGGCTTATGGAGACTGAGAGGGGTATCTGATGAAGGATTTTGTAGTTTTGGAAAATGT
>CALGAG010000056.1 GCA_937951995.1 uncultured Bacillota bacterium | reverse complement strand
GACAACTTAGTGGATGAAATAAACCTCTTGAACAGAAAGTTGAAATCACTTGAGATCCAGGTGATGCTTAAGGAAAACAAGCTAGATGAGGTAAGGGTAAATGAGTCAAATATGATCCTAATAAATAATGTTCCCCTTGAAAATATCATCGACATTAGGGTAGTGGACAACTTCTGCAAATCATGTTCAGACCTGGTGGGTTCTGAGACCTACTGCAGGGCTGTCTATTATAAGGGTAAAAAATTTGACGATGTGCCTCGGATTGCAATCAGGGAGGCCGTTGCCAAATCATTGGGTTTGAGAATCCGCAAGAAAAAAGGATGAAAAGATCTAGGTCCAGAATTCAACATGATGAATTCTGGACCCTCTTATGTTTTATGGATAAACCACCTGAAACTCTTCAAATACAACAAGCATATCCTGGTTGAACTCAATTCCCATGACTTCACATTCCCTAGTGAAAAACCTTGTGTGCCCATCTTTCCAGTATTTAAGGGACTTGTCACCTTCACCCTCTATTCTAGCATGGTCTTCTGTTATATCTTTGAAGGGTAAAATGGATACTTTGTTGGTCCTAATTATGCATTTAGCAGTTCCATTCCAATCCGTAACAACAATGTGGCTTCCTTCCTTTGGCAGCTCTTCTTTCTCAAACTCATAGCTCTTATAAAGTGATGCCGTTGCCCTTTTTGTTCCTTCCAGAACCAGCTGGGCCAGCTCATTGGCATCCTCCTCATTGTCGCAGAAATACCAGGATTCATAGGTCAGACTTGTCCCGACCGGTTCTTCGCCAATTTGCTCCAAATACTTCTTCCACATCTCTTCTACTGATTTGTCATACTTTCCCATAGCTTACCTCCCTATTGAGTCCCTGGGGACGGTTCTTTTTGACTCAAATTACCTGCCCAGCGATCCTTCCAAATACAATACATTCTGTTATTGCGCAGCTTGCCAGACGACTGGCTCCGTGCACACCCCCAGCTATCTCTCCGGCCGCATAGAGTCCCCTGATGATATTGCCGTCAAAATCCACCACCTGGGCTTTGTCATTTATCCTAAGGCCACCCATTGTGAAATGTACCTTTGGCCATAGCCTCATTGCATAATAAGGTGGATTCTCAATTTCTTTGGCATTCTGTAATATTGGCTTGCCAAAGTCTACATCCTTTCCCTTGTTTACAAAACTGTTATACCGTTTGATGGATTCAGACAGGGATTCAAGATCAATCCCGTAGAAGGTGGTCAGTAAATCCATCCTGTCAAACACCCTGACCACGCCCTTATTGATTGCCTTTGATATGTCCCAGCCTGATTCATTAACTGCCCTGTGGTCAGCTATTCCCAGGCAAGGATGGCCTGCTGTCAAAATTGCATCAGCTGACTGTTTCCTGTCACCAAGCTCATTGACAATTCTTTTTCCTGATTTTGGGTCCAGGATGACTCCATCCTTAAATACAATATAATCGGCAAACATTGGACCGTGGCCAAAGCCCGGTTCATCAGGCGAAGTCCAGGCCCCCAACTGTATATGTGATAGCTGGACAGATGCTGCACCTATTCTTAAAGCTTCCTTCAAGACCTCTGCCGTTGCAAAGGGCTTATTGGTGGTTTGAATGCCTTTATCCAGTCTTGGGTCCTGGATTGATCTGAACCCAACATCAGCCCCATAGCCACCTGATGCTAATATTATCCCCCTATTGGTCTTTATGTATAAGGATACTCCTGTGTTGGACTTATAGTCATACTCAACATCTACCTTGCAGCCACTAACATTACCACTGTCATCAGTAATAATCCTTCTGAAGCAGGTCTTGTAGAGTATGGGAATATTCAGTTCATCTATTCTTTTCAACATCTTTCTAAGGATTGTATTTCCTGTTATCCCCTCTGGAGTGTAGCACCTTGGAAGGCTGTGACCACCAAAGAGGTCTACCCGATCCATATATGGCACATTAAGATGGTCTATGGTCCATTGAAAGGCGTCCTGTGCATTGGATACAAAGATACGCAGCAGGTCTGGATGGTTTAGTCCAAGTCCTGCCCTTAGCATGTCATCATACATTAGCTGCTGGCTATCTTCAATTCCATGCTTTTCCTGCAGTTGTGTTCCAGGTGCGGCAATCCCCCCGTCACTGATGATTGAGTTTCCTCCAGCCGTCTTCATTTTCTCAATTACCAGGACCCTCTTTCCAGCTTCACCAGCCTCAATAGCAGCAGACAAGCCGGCAAAGCCTGTTCCCACCACAAGAACATCAACCTGTTTGTTCCAATTATCGTTTTCCCACATACTACACCTCCTGATGATTGATTCCAAGATTTTATTGTTATTTAAGATTTAATCTACTTTACAGCATTTTCAGATTCCTCTTTGTTCAATCGTCTATTTTAAGCTTTTACTTAAATCAGCAAGCAAGAAAACTGCCTCGAACATTTCATCCGAATACAGGTCGAAAATTATTGGGAAGTATTTCAACTTTCCCATTTGTTGTGAAACTTCTATCGCTAGTTTGAGCTCTTTGTCAAGGGGAAGACTCAATACATCTACACGGGATTTTTCAGGAAAATACATGGTCACCTTGAAAAAACCGTCCCAGATCGATAGCCAAAAAACAGTTTTTTCATTCTTACCACCTCGGATGCCTGTCCACTTAAAAAGCCCTTTTGCCAGCCATGCCTTCCCATCGTTGTAGTAACTCCATTCCAAGTGGATATCATGGTTTGAAAGTTCATTGACAAACTTGATATAGGCCTTGTTAGAATTCCCAAGCGCCTTTTCTATTGCATCACTTGACGGATATATATCTTGATTTCTAAGTAATTGCTTCTTGCTAGATTTCATGGATTCAGTCTCCAACTTTTATTATCTATAAGACAGTGTTCCTGTCCCTCTGTCTTGTTTTTTCTGCTGTCCCTCTGTCTTGTTATTCTCTGTTACTGACTAAATAATGAATAATCCTCCCACATTGTATAGGTCAATAAAAGTCAATAAAAATATGGTCTTATCTTTTTATTTCAACTAT
>CALGAG010000055.1 GCA_937951995.1 uncultured Bacillota bacterium | reverse complement strand
AAAATATCCAAAATCTATGATTTTGATATATTTTGTTGAGAGGGTATCACTGTTCTTTCTTACCTCTTACCTCTTACCTCTTACCTCTTAACTCTTACCTCTTAATTCTACTTTCTTCACTGTTCATTGTTAGTTGTAATTTCATATTTTCCCAGGTCCAATTCAAGAACCTCTGCCAAAGTCAGCGGGCTTCCCTTCTTGTTAAGCTTCAGTGCATTCAGGGTCATATCAGCCATGGTTTTTCTCATCAGGTAACCATTTGGATTTACATTTATCCCCTTCATCAAGCCAAGCTTTTCTGCAATCTCAGGTACGGAATCGTAAAGACCTGACTCCTCCCGGTAGTCAAGTACCCTTAGGAGAAGAACCTGAAAGTCCCTTACCTTGACATTTTTCCCAAACCCAAAGCTGCCGTCATCCATTCCAATAATAAGATTCTTATCCACTGCCCATTGTATAAAACCATGGTAATAGGTATTGTTCTCATTAAGGTCGCTGAATTTTGCAGGAAGAAGATAGGTTGTGGCCTTGTTCTCCTCCTTGTACAGCCTGCTGATAAGGACGACCATGTCCTGTCTCTTCAAATAGGTGTTAAGCATAAGGTCTCCGTTCTTGTCGCCTTTAAGAACCCCTAGCTCCTTCAATATCTCTGGAGGTGTTTTATCCTGTGCAAATGCTACTGAGCCGGAAAGAAGGGAAATTATCAGGATTGATAACATTAATACTAAACTAAACTTCTTCATTTATATCCCCTTTCCATATTTAATCCTATCTATATTATACATTGAATGTGAGGATGTCGATATTAAGTCTTTATGACAAAGCATTGAATATTTTGCTGTAATGATGTAAAATGTTAACGTTAGAAACCAATAGTGATATTACAGGAGGAAATTCTATGGTAACCAAGTATATTTTCGTAACAGGAGGAGTAGTATCGTCTCTAGGTAAGGGAATAACCGCAGCAAGCCTTGGACAGCTATTGAAAAGCCGTGGATTGAAGGTTACAATCCAGAAATTTGATCCATATATAAATGTCGATCCAGGCACCCTTAGCCCATACCAGCATGGAGAGGTTTTCGTAACGGAGGATGGGGCTGAGACCGACCTTGACCTGGGTCATTATGAGAGGTTTATCGACGAGAATCTAACCAAGAACAACAGTGTTACCACAGGTTCAGTCTACTGGTCTGTAATATCAAAGGAAAGAAGAGGGGACTATGAGGGAAAGACCGTCCAGGTTATCCCCCACATAACAAACGAGATAAAGGAGAGAATCGTAAGGACATCCAGATATCAGTCCTTTGATGTTGTAATAACTGAGATTGGTGGTACCGTAGGAGACATAGAGTCCTTGCCTTTTATGGAAGCAATCAGACAGATAAAGTACGATGTAGGCAAGGAAAATGTAATGTATATACACGTTACCCTTGTTCCCTACCTTTCCAAGGCCGGTGAACTAAAGACCAAGCCAACCCAGCATAGTGTAAAGGAGCTAAGGAGCATTGGCATCCATCCGGATGCACTGATCTGCAGGACGGAAAAACCACTGGGGAGGGAGCTTAAGGAAAAGATTGCACTGCTTTGCGACCTTGAATTTGAGGGGGTAATCCAGAATCTGGATTCTGACAGTATATACAGGATTCCAAAGATGCTTGAGAAGGAGGGATTGGGAGACCTTGTCCAGAGAAAGCTTGAGCTTGATTGTGACCAGGTTGACCTAGGCCAGTGGGACAGTCTTATTGAAGGGATGGAAAAAATTCAAAGGTCGGTTAAAATAGCCCTGGTTGGAAAATATGTGGAGCTTAAGGATGCCTACCTTTCCGTATGTGAAGCTTTGACCCATGGTGGCCTGGCAAATGGTGCCAACATAGATCTTAAATGGATTAATTCAGAGAATCTCAATGAGGGGAATGTAGAAGAGCTCCTTGGGGATGCTCAGGGAATCATTGTACCTGGAGGCTTTGGTCACAGGGGGATAGAGGGGAAGATTTCAGCCATAAGATTTGCAAGGGAGAAGGGGATTCCATACCTCGGCCTTTGCTTGGGAATGCAGCTTGCATGTGTTGAGCTTGCAAGAAACAAGGCGGGTCTTCAAGGAGCCCACACAACTGAACTGGACCCTGACACACCCCACCCAGTCATATATATCATGCCAGACCAGAAGAATGTAAAGGATTTGGGTGGGACCCTAAGACTTGGCTCATACCCCTGTGATTTGGAGGAGGGATCCAAGGCCAGGGAAATCTATGGCAGTGACACCATAAGTGAGAGACACAGGCATAGATATGAGTTCAATATGGATTATAGAGAGACTCTCGAAAAGGCAGGAATGAGGTTCTCGGGACTTTCTCCCGATAAGAGCCTTGTGGAGGTGGTTGAGCTTAAGGATCATCCATTCTTTGTGGCGGTCCAGTATCATCCGGAGTTCAAGTCAAGACCAACAAGACCGCATCCCCTGTTCAAGGCATTTATAGAGGCATCATTGAAATAGAAAAGCTCCCAATGGGAGCTTTTCTCATTCCGTCCTTATTGCATCTATTGCCGATAGGTTCATTGCCCTTCTTGCAGGGTAGTAGCCTGAGGCTATTCCAATCAGGGCTGAAAACAGAAGTGCTGCAAAGACCAGCCATATTGGGATAATTGAAATCTTTGTTTCCCCTCCTGTGCCGAACATGTTTCCAAAGGCACTTCCAAAGTGGTTTATGCCAAAGGATAGGAGATAGCTTACACCTATTCCGATGATCCCTCCAAGCAGTCCTATTAGGGCTGATTCAAAGAGGAAGAGCTTCTTTATATCGTTGATTGTTGCACCGATCACCTTCATTATGCCGATTTCCCTGGTTCTTTCATAAATACTCATGACCATTGTATTTGTAATCCCGATGGCTGCAACAAGGAGTGAAATGGCACCGATTCCTCCAAGGACAAGCTGGATCACTCCAGCGGTTTCCTTCATGGCTTCCAGCTGGTCGTTCAGACTGTAGGCCTCGTAGCCCATGGACTTTATGGTATCCTGGACATCCTTCACATTCTTCATGTCATCCACCTTGACATCAATCCTTTGGTATTGAGAGTCGGTGGATTGGCCTGGAGCCGGTCTGATGTTCTCAGCCTTCTCCTTCTCCTTCATAAGCTTCTGAACCTCAGTAATGGGCATATAGACTCCATAGCTGTGTTCCCAGTTGCCTCCTGCCAGGATTCCCGCAGTCTTTATCTTGTACTCCTTGTAGTTGACCTTTTCAGATGGGGGAATGTTTGGATCTTCCCAGCCATAGTTGGGGTTAAGGGTCAAGGTCATCCTGTCTTTCATAAGGTCTACCTTGGGTTCTCTCCATACCCGGGCCTTGGGGTCGTAGAAGTTTTGCGCCATGTCGCTGCCGAAAAGGACAGTTAGCTCATCGCCAGCTGCAAGAAGTCTACCTTCACCTATCTCAAATCCAAACTCCTCCATTACATCCGGATCGATTCCCCTGATGGGTACTCCGGCCACATACCTTCCATTAATAATGGACCCGTAGGTCTCAAGGGTAGGGCTTACGGCCACCACATGGGGAAGGGTCTTGAAGCTCACAACAGCTGCGTCGTTAAGCTTGACATCCTCCTTGCCAGCACCTCCGGGCATGGAGGGGTCGGACCATCCCTGCTGGACATTGATTGTTGTAAGGCTTCCCCACTGGGAAATCTGGTCCTCGAATGCCTGGGAAAGTCCAAAACCAAGACTTAGCATGACTATAATGGAGCTTGCCCCTATGATTACCCCCAGGACTGTAAGAAAGGTTCTTAGCTTTCTTCTCCACAGATTTTTAATTCCCATAAAAAAGATATCAATGTTATTCATCTATTTCCAGATCCTCATCAAATTTTTTTGCCTTCCTCCTGCGATAGAATACAATGCCGCCTATGGCCGCAAGGACCACCAAGCCAGGGATCAGGAATCTGGAAAGAGACCCTCCAACTCCAGGCTCCTCCATGGGGGGCTCCATTGGAAAATCAGGCATGGGCGCCATATCCATGACATTTAGGCTAAAGGACTTCCTTTCCTCTATCATTTGACCTGTGGAGTCTTCAAATGTGAAGACCACCTCGCCCTGGACTTGTCCAGGCTCGCTAGGTATTACATAGCCCTCAAAGTAGTCACTGCTGCCGCTGTTGAAATTACCAACGTAGTACTGACCATTCTCAGTCTGAAAGTCTCCCTCCAGCTTGACCATCATATTATACAAGGGGACCTTCCCGGTATTGTAGAACTCAACTGAAATGGGAGTTGATTGCCCCACATAGGATTCAGGGAAGAAGCCCACTTCTCCAGTGTCAAGCTTTGATTGCTGAACAACTGGAACCCCAATAAGCTCAACTGCTGTGTAGGGATTGGCCAGGCTGTCTTCGTACTCGAAGTTTGCAGTGAGGGTATAGGTCTTGGCCTTGGCATCCGGTACGGTGTACATGGTTATGGTCTTCTCGACTTTCCCCTTGGGTGGGATGCTGTCAATATAAAAGGTGTTTGAGCTGTTGACCGGTGTAAATACTGATCCAGATTCGGTTTCCTCATCAGCTGTCAGGTATATCTTTATGTTTCTGACGGTTTTTGAGCTGTTTGTATTAAAGAAGGACAAGTTCATCTGGAACTGTTCCCCCGCACTTATGAGGAGGGGGGAGAAGCTGTACTTGTCGATAATCAGCTTAGGTGTGGACTGGTTGGCATCCTCATCTGGAGCGTTGAGAAAAACGCCGATCAGATGGGTCAGGGTCTCTCTTGATGCAGGCTCCACCAACTCATCGGTATAATCCACTGTTATTTCAATTGGGTAGTTCCTGGTGGTTCCAGTCCTTGTTGTTACAAAGAGGAACTGGTATGACTTAAGTTCTCCAGGTTGGATCTCTTCAGTTTTTGTTATTCCCAGCGACTTTGGAACAAGTCCGCTTTCATCCTGGCTGGTGGCCCTGATTTCAATATCCCTTGCAGGGGACTGGCCCTGGTTTCTAACATCAAAGGTAACCTTGACCTCCCTGTTCTGTCCAAGGGCTCCAGTTGGGTAGGAAAGGTTCTCTATTACCAGCTTGGATGCCCTTTCATCCTTCTTTGTGGCCTGGAAGGAAAAGTATTCCTGGGATTCCACAGTTTTGTTGTCCCCATCACGGTAGCTTATCTGAACCATCATTTGGTGATTTCCAGACCTGATTGTGTTTGATGCCTTAAGCTCAAAGTATACATATCCCTTTCGGCCACCTGCTATGTCAGGAAGCCTCTGGATGCTAAGACCATTGGCAAGAAGGAGTGACTCCTCCGATAGCTCGGGGAGACTTACTGTAATATTTCTTGCAGGCCCTTCTCCCTTGTTGAGAATCTCAAAGCCCACAACAACAGGATCACCAGGGTTCACAGTCTTTGTAGGCATAACATCGGTCCTTGAAAGGACAAGGTCCGGAGTGGTTTCATCCCTTATAACCCTTATGTTTATTGTCTTATCCAGAGTCAGTTCCTTGCCTAGGTAGTAGTCATAGTATACAACTTCCAGGTTCATGGTGTAGGTTCCATCAGGAGCATCCTTGTTTACTGCTACATCAAACCTTAAGGTTTCCCTATCACCCGGTTCTATATATTCTTCCTCCCTAAAACTCTTGCCATCCACCAATACAAGTCCAGTGCTGTCGGAGGACAAGGTGGCAACTATGTTTTCAGCATCATACTCACCGCTGTTGTAAAGTTCAATATCCAAACGCAGGTTATCACCTGGTTCCACTGCATAGGTGTTTGGACTTACCATAATTAGCTTGGGTTCCATATACAGGGGCCCCTCACTAGCCAGAGAGGTAAGTGGTAAAAGGGTAAAAATCATAATAACTGCAATTATGGTGCTCAATGACCGTTTCATCTATTCTGTTGCCTCCTTGTGGTTTTCTTGTACTACTATTTTTTCTATGTTTCCATCCCGAAGATGGACAATCTTGTGGGCATAGTCCGATATTTCAACATCGTGGGTAACGATAACAAGGGTTTGGTTGAATTCCTTTGCCATCCCTGTTATGAGATCCATTACCTCAAAGGTCGTCCTTGTATCCAGGTTTCCCGTTGGCTCGTCAGCAAATACAATCCGCGGGTTGCTTACAAATGCCCTGGCTATACTGACCCTTTGCTGCTGACCTCCACTCATCTGGGAGGGCCTGTGGTGGAGCCTATCGCCAAGTCCAACGTTTCTGAGCATTTTGGCTGCCGCCTTCTCACGGGAAGCCCTTGGAACGCCCTTGAAGGTCAGTACAAGGCTTACATTTTCAAGTGCTGTGAGGGTTGGTATCAGGTTGTAGGACTGGAATACGAAGCCCACATTCAGCTGCCTGAACTTTGTAAGCTGCCTTTCATTCATTTTCTCCAGATGGTGGCCATCCACAATGATCTCACCCTTTGTGGGCTTCTCAAGGCCCGCCATCATGTTAAGGAGGGTACTCTTGCCAGAACCCGAGGTTCCGATCAGGCAGATAAACTCTCTCTTTGCTATGGACAGGCTGACATCGTCAAGGGCCCTTATCTTTTCGTCCCCCATCCGATATATCTTTCTTACATTGTTAAGTCTGATAAATTCATCCAGAATGACGCACCTCCTCTTTTGACAATTTAAGTCTACCACAATAACAAGGAATATTAGTTACAAAATGTTTAAAATGAAACAAAAAAAGATTGCAGGGCCTCCCTGCAATCCGATCCGTCATTTATCTGTTTAGTTTTTTATCCACCCTTGGTGCACGAATTCTGTGGGCCTGTGGCATGTCTGACCCAAGAAGTGGAAGAAGATAATATTTGAAGGCTTCAGTAACATGGTTGCCCGCTTCATTTATGAACTCATCAGGCATTGACTTGGTGTATTTGGCCACATCTGACAATGGTGAAAGCTGGTAATCAACTGAATAGATTCCAGTCCTGTGGATTGTAACCGATCCGTCAACATTGTTCCAAAGGGCATACTGTGCTGCCTTCTCCCCGACTTCCCTTGCCTCCTGCTGGTCAACATCCGAGACACATCCAATAAAGGACCTTTGGAGATATCCGAAGGTATCGCTTCTTACCCTCTTTATGCCCAGTCTCTTCTTGATGGTATCAGCCAGAAGGTCACCCAGGGCTCCTGTTCCTGACAGTTGGATGTTTCCATGACTATCCCTTTCAACCTCTTCCTGGAGGCTTGCGATTATGGGGGTTCCCTCTTCATCCACAATACCCTCTGACACTGCGATGACACACCTTCCTTGCTTTTCGTAGACCTCTTTGACATCGGCAAGGAAATTATCAACGATAAATGGTCTTTCAGGTAGGTAGATCAGGTGTGGTCCGTCATCTGGATACTTCTGTGCCATGGAGGCTGCAGCCGTTAGGAATCCCGCATTTCTTCCCATTACGATTCCCACATAGACACCACCAAATGAATTCACATCAAGATTCACACCTATAAAGGCCTGTGCCACAAATCTGGCTGCAGAACCATAGCCGGGACAGTGGTCATTGACCAGAAGGTCATTGTCTATAGTCTTTGGTATATGTATGGCCCTTAACTCATACCCTGACTCCATGGCCTTCTGGTTTACTATCCTAACTGTGTCTGCGGAGTCATTTCCTCCTATATAAAAGAAGAATCTTATATTGTGTGCCTCCAAAACCTTGAATATCTTGTCACAATAATCATCATCCGGTTTATCCCTGGTGGACAATAGTGCTGATCCAGGTGTTCTGGCAATCCTTTCAAAATTATTCGTTGTCTCCTGGGTCAAATCAAGGAATTCCTCATTGATTATTCCTGAAACCCCATGAAGTGCGCCGTAGATTTTCTCCACCTGTGAAAACTTCCTGGCCTCAAGTACAACTCCAACAAGCGATTGGTTTATAACAGCGGTTGGTCCCCCGCCTTGTGCTACCAGTGCATTACCCTTTAGTTTCATAGTCAGCCCTCCTTATTTTCAAGCAAAAAAACAATTGTGATCCCAATTGAAGCCTTAACATATTTATACCTCCATAATACCAGATTCAACCCTTTTCTTCAATCAGGACGCCACTTTGGGTGAAAACGTTTTTCCGGTAGTTTACTTATGAGGATTGTGTTATAATTGAGACAAACAATGATTAAGGGGGATTTTTCAATGGATAAGGTAATGATTAGGATGAGAATGAGTGCCCACGATGCCCACTACGGTGGAAATTTGGTTGACGGGGCAAGGATGCTTGGTCTGTTTGGAGATGTTGCCACTGAACTGCTTATCAGAAATGATGGAGACGAGGGTCTTTTCGTTGCATATGACATGGTTGAGTTTACTGCACCTGTCTATGCAGGGGATTATATAGAGGCAGTTGGTGAAATAACCAAGCTTGGGAACACATCCAGAAAAATGAAGTTTGAGGCCAGAAAGGTTATAGTTCCAAGACCTGACATCAACGACTCGGCCTGCGATTTCCTGGAGGAGCCAATAGTCGTTGCAAGGGCTGAAGGAACCTGTGTGGTGCCAAAGGATAAGAAGAGGAAGTAGTGCTAATTCACAATTCAAAATGCACAATGCACAATTGGAAAAGATAGTTGACAGGAATTAAGATTTAAGAAGTAATATATGCAAAATTGATTGTTGTTGACAGAGGGTAAAGATTCTTCACTGGGTTCAGAATGACAAAATATAGTCATCTCGAGCTTGTCGAGAGATCTCAGACCTCAAAGCTTGACCAGAACAATTGTGAATTGTAACTAGGATTTTATCTATTAATTGTGAATTGAGAACTGTGAACTGAGAATTGGAATTATGGGAGGTAGGATAATGGAAAAACTTATTATAACCGCTGCAATATCTGGAGCTGAGGTTACAAAGGAACACAATCCAAACATACCGTATACGGTTGAGGAAATAGGTAGGGAGGCGGAATCAGCATACAAGGCTGGTGCCAGCATCATCCACCTGCATGTGAGGGAGGACGACGGGACTCCGACACAAAACAAGGAGCGGTTCAAGGCCTGCATGGATGAGATAAGAAGAAGATGTCCGGATGTAATCATCCAGCCTTCAACAGGTGGAGCCGTTGGAATGACTGATGAGGAAAGACTTCAACCAACTGAGCTTTACCCTGAAATGGCCACTCTTGACTGTGGAACCCTTAACTTCGGTGGGGACGAGATATTCGTAAACACTGAAAATACCATCAAGAACTTTGGTAGGATAATGATTGAAAGGGATATCAAGCCTGAGGTGGAGGTGTTTGACAAGGGGATGATCGATTATGCGATCAAGTTCCAGAAGCAGGGATTTATAAAGGCTCCAATGCACTTTGATTTTGTTCTTGGGGTCCAGATGACAGCAACTGCCAGGGACCTTGCCTTTATGGTTGACAGTATTCCCCAGGGATCCACCTGGACTGCTGCTGGAATAGGAAGAAACCAGTTCCCAATAGCTGCAATGGCAATTGCCATGGGTGGCAATGTAAGGGTTGGTTTTGAGGACAACACCTATATTTCAAAGGGAGTCCTTGCCAAGTCAAACGGGGAAATGGTGGAAAAGGTGGTCAGGATTGCTAATGAGCTTGGCAGGGAGATTGCAACCCCTGCAGAGGCAAGGGAGATTCTTGGACTGAAGCCCTTGAAGTAAAATGCATATAATGGAAAGATAGATATCCCTCGGGGTATCTATTTTTCTAACCAACATGGAAAGGAAGTGTGAACGGTGAGATTTGACCCATACAAGTACCAGTACCCATCCAGGAGAAACCTGGTCTATGGTGGCAGAGGAATGGTGGCAACCACAAATCCTTACGCATCACAGGCAGGACTTGATATGATCAAGTCAGGAGGAAATGCCTTTGACGGTGCAGTTGCAGCAGCAGCTGTCCTGACGGTGGTTGAGCCAACAAGTAATGGACTTGGCTCGGATGCCTTTGCCATCCTCTATTCTGGAGGCAGGCTCCATGGCATAAATGGAAGCGGCCATTCTCCAGAAGCCCTTACTATGGAATACATAAGGGACAAGGGGCTTGACAGGGTTCCAATGCACGGTCCTTTGCCGGTGATGGTCCCGGGAGCTGTAGGTGCATGGGCTGAGATAATTGAGAGGCACGGGAACCTGACACTGGAAGAGGTCCTCCAGCCTGCCATAAGGCTTGCAGAAGAGGGGCATTGCGTACAGGCTACAATTGCAGAGAACTGGGCAAGGGGCCTGACCATCCAGGAGACCCTTAAGGAGGACCATTTCAGATATTGGTATGATTCCTTCACCAGGGATGGAAGGACGCCATATCCAGGTGAGCTATGGAAGTCTCCCGACATGGGAAAAACCCTCAGGTCAATTGCAAGAACAGGGGGAGAGGACTTTTACAGAGGGGAACTTGCACGAAGGATCTCAGAATTTTTACAGGAGTCAGGTGGAGTAATGACCGTAGAGGACCTTGCAAGCTACAGGCCGGAGTGGGTTGAGCCCTTGAGTGTGAATTTCAGAGGCTATGACATATGGGAGCTTCCTCCAAACGGTCATGGGATAAATCTTCTTCTTGCCCTTGATATAATGAAAAACCTTCCCCAGGGAGGGTTTGACGACCCGGAATCTGTCCACAGGGCAATTGAAGCCATGAAGCTGGGCTTTGAGGATGGGATGCCACTTGTTGGGGACCCAAGATTTTGCCAGGATAGGTGGGTGGACCTTCTGAAGGGAGAAAACGGCGTAAAAAGAGCCGGAGAAATAACAGGCCTTGCCAGAACCCCACTTTGTGGTGATCCCGGCAAGGGAGGGACTGTGTACTTGGCGGCTGCAGATGGTGAGGGTAACATGATATCATTTATCCAGAGCAATTTCAGGGGGTTTGGATCCGGACTTGTCGTACCTGGAACTGGTATATCCCTAAACAACAGGGGGACCGACTTTTCCATGGATAATCATAGTCCAAATGCACTTATGGGGAGGAAAAGGCCCTACCACACCATTATCCCTGGATTCATAACAAAAAATGGCAAGGCAATTGGTCCCTTTGGAGTCATGGGTGCCTATATGCAGCCACAGGGACATCTCCAGGTCCTGCTTAATACCATAGACTACGGAATGAATCCTCAAAGCGCCCTGGATGCGCCCAGGTGGCAGTGGACAGGGGGAATGGAAGTCCATATTGAGGAGGATTTCCCAAGTGAAATTGCACAAGTGCTTGAAGGGAAGGGCCATAGGATTGCAATAAACCGGGACACCTCATTTTTTGGAAGGGGTCAGATGATAATCAGGACCGGGGAGGGGCAGCTTTGCGGGGCTACAGAAAAAAGGGCAGACAGCTCAATTGCAGTCTGGTAACCATATTGTAACTTCAAATTGTCCATATTGTGTGATATAATGTAGATTGAACAACTTCGAATAATCATTTCTCGAATTACTTGCACAATAATATTCCCGAAATAATTACAAGAACATAATGATTTACAGAACCTTGTCCAGCAAGGTTCTGTATGGAGTTTATTTATAGGATACAGGAAAGGGATCAATATTTAGGAAGCGGGGTGTAGCTGTGGACAAGGAGATACTAGAGGTCAAGAAGCTATCGGAACTTAAGGAAATTGCAAAGGCTTATGACATACCAGGATACTATAGGATGAAAAAGGACGAACTGATCCAGACATTGACAAACCATGGTTCTGAAAAGAATGAGGACCTTGTGAAGGAAATTGGTGGAGATGACATTGAAATCACAGATGACCTTTCTGACAATGCTTCAGAGGAAATGGACAGCCTGGATGAAAAGGACATTGCAGAGGGTATTCTTGAAATGCACCAGGACGGGTACGGCTTCCTGAGAAGGGACAACTACCTGTCGGGAGATGATGATATCTACATATCCCCATCCCAGATCAGAAGGTTCAGACTTCAGACTGGTGACAAGATAACAGGAATAACAAGGCCACCAAAATCAAACGAGAAGTTCAATGCACTTCTATATATCAAGGCAGTCAATGATATGCCGCCGGCCACAGCCATAAACAGACCTGACTTTGACAGTCTTACCCCCATCTATCCCATAGAGAGACTTCAGCTTGAAACAGATGGAAGGGAATACGCGACCAGGATGATAGACCTTGTTGCCCCAATAGGGAAGGGCCAGAGGGGTATGATAGTGGCACCTCCCAAGGCAGGCAAGACCACCCTGTTGAAGATGATTGCAAATGGAATTGCAAAAAACCACCCCGAGGTTGAAATAATAATACTTCTTATAGATGAGCGACCTGAAGAGGTCACTGACATGAAGAGGTCGGTCAAGGGAGATGTTGTCTATTCAACCTTTGACGAGCTGCCTAAAAACCATACCAAGGTTGCTGAAATAGTCCTTGAAAGGGCAAAGAGACTTGTTGAACACGGCAAGGATGTGGTGATTCTACTGGACAGCATCACAAGACTTGCAAGGGCATACAACCTGTCAATCCCTGCCACTGGAAGGACCCTCTCAGGAGGACTTGATCCAGGAGCCCTCCACAAGCCAAAGAGGTTTTTTGGAGCTGCCAGGAAGATGGAGGAGGGGGGCAGCCTGACAATTCTTGCAACAGCCCTTGTGGAAACAGGAAGCAGGATGGATGATGTTATATTCGAGGAGTTCAAGGGTACAGGTAACATGGAGGTACATCTTGACAGGAAGCTTTCAGAAAAGAGGATTTTCCCTGCAATTGACATCTACAAGTCGGGAACCAGAAGAGAAGACCTGATCATGAGCCAGAAGGAACTTGAGACTGTATGGGCTTTGAGAAAGGCTCTTGGTAACAGCAATACCCAGGATGTTACAGAGGCCTTTATCGGAAATCTTGTACAAACCAAGAACAACAAGGACTTCATTGACCAGATGAGAAACAAGATTTGGGTCTAGTCAAAAAAGTTTAATTGAAATAATCTTTGAAGTTGAAATTTATATAATCATATGCTATAATTTAGTGGTTATATCGTAGAGTGGCTAAAATTATAGATACTCGAAATCGAAGTGAGGTGAAATGAGATGAAAAAAGATATCCATCCAGAATATAAAGAGGTGACAGTTACCTGTGCATGTGGAAACACATTCAAGACTGGCTCAACAAAGGACGAGCTTAGGGTAGAAATCTGTTCAGAGTGCCATCCATTCTTTACTGGTAAGCAAAAGTTTATGGAACGTGGTGGACGTGTAGAGAAATTCAAGAAGAAATATCAAATCGAGGATTAATTTCTTTACAACTGGGTTAGTTGCATGTGCACCTAACCTTTATTTTTTTGAGGAAGTGAACCTATGAATAAATTGAAAAATGCCCCAATAGAAGCCAAGCACAAGACCTCAATAGGAGGCCAGGCAATAATTGAAGGGGTAATGATGAGAGGGCCTGAAAAGATTGCAATTGCAGTTAGAAAGCCTGACAAGGAAATTGAGCTAAAGGTTAATCCGGTTGAATCCGTGGCCAGGAAGTACAAGGTGTTCGGACTTCCCTTTGTAAGGGGGATGGTGGGTTTGATTGAAGCCTTGAAGATCGGTACAGGAGCCCTGCTCTACTCTGCCGAGTTCTTTGAGGATGAGCAGACCCTTGACAAGGATGGAAATCCCAAGAAGACCATCACCCAGAAGCTCTTTGGTGAAAAGGCACAAGATGTGGAGATGGCCATGGCAGTTATACTTTCAGTGGCAATGACCGTTGGGATCTTTATGGTTCTTCCAAACATCATAACCAACTTCCTGAAGGGAAACATCCAGAACACAGTGACCCTGAACCTTATTGAAGGAATCATCAGAATTTCCATTTTCCTATTGTATGTAGTTTGGGTGTCCAAGCTTGAGGACATTAAAAGGGTTTTCCAATATCACGGAGCAGAGCACAAGAGCATACACTGCTATGAGAACGAGATGGAGCTCACCGTTGAGAATGTAAGGAAGTTTCCGATCCTCCACGCAAGATGTGGAACAAGTTTTCTCTTTATGGTAATGGCAGTGAGTATTGTTGTCCTATCCTTCTTTGGATGGCCAAATCCGGTCTTGAGGATTCTCACAAGGGTCCTTATGTTTCCTGTTATTGCCGGAATATCCTATGAGATCAACAGATTTATCGGAAGAAGCGATTCAAGATTTTGCTATGCCCTAAGCTATCCAGGTCTTATGATTCAGAAGTATGCAACAGTCAAGGAGCCGGATGACTCTCAGATAGAGGTGGCAATCAAGTCCCTCTTGGCCGTTATACCTGAGGACAAGGAGGCGGACAGGTGGTAATTGACCAGCTTCTAAGGGAAGGCATTGGGAGCCTTCAGAATATTGAATTTACAAATCCACAGCTAGAGGCGAGACTTATTCTATCCAGACTAATGGATGTGGATAAGTCTTATCTGTATGCCCATGGGGATGAAACCCTTCCGGAAGACCTGGTCCAGACCTTTAGGGACCTGGTCAGGAAAAGGGCTGAAGGATACCCCCTCCAATACCTAATGGGAAGCCAGGAGTTCATGGGTATGGACCTGGAGGTTTCAGAGGGTGTCCTAATACCTAGGGGGGATACTGAGCTTCTGGTCCACCAGCTCCTGGACCATATAGAAAAGGAGATGGGGGACAGGGAGTTTACACTTCTTGATATGGGAATAGGAAGTGGAGCCATATCCCTTGCCATAGCCAAACACTGCCCAAAATCCAAGGTTTATGGTGTGGACCTCTACCAAAAGCCCCTACAGGTGGCAAACAGGAACAAGGAAAAACTGGGACTCCATAATGTGGAGTATTTCAGGGGAGACCTTTTCTCGCCCTTTGCAGGGGATAAGTGGAAGGGATACTTTGATATCATAGTTTCAAACCCTCCATATATACCGGAGGGTGACAGAGGTGGACTACAGGTTGAGGTGGCCAGGTATGAGCCTGAAACAGCCCTCTTTGCAGGAGAGGATGGCCTTGACTTTTACAGGAGGATCACTTCACAGGCCAGGGGCTACCTTAAGGAGAATGGGCTACTGGCATATGAGGTCGGACATGACCAGGGACCTGGGGTTGCAGACCTGATGAGGAAGGAAGGCTTCCATCAGGTCCAGGTGATCGACGACCTGGAGAAGAGGAACAGGGTAGTTACGGGAAGAGCTTAAAGGAAGTGTTTTTTTTGATTGTCTTACTGCAATTATTCATATCATTTTTGAAGATAGGAGCTTTTAGCTTTGGTGGCGGCTACGCCATGCTCCCCCTTATAGAGGAGGAGGTTGTTACTGTCCATGGTTGGATAAGCACGGCTGAATATGTGGACATATTGGCAATAGCCGAGATGACCCCCGGACCCATAGCCATAAACTCAGCCACATTTCTTGGCTACAAGGTTGCTGGAGTTCTGGGGTCTGCAGTTGCCACGGTGGGGGTTGTACTTCCATCCTTCATAATAATGAGCCTGATATTCATATTTGTTTTGAGGTTCAAGAAATCGCCCTATGTAAACTGGATATTCAAGGGTATAAGGCCTGTTGTATTGGGGCTGATTGCGGCTGCGGCCGTAAGCGTAGGAGGAAACACATTTGTTGACCTTAAATCTGTCCTTATAGCAATACTCTTGTTTGTACTTGTAACCTTCAGGGATCTTAACCCCATATTCGGGATTGTACTTGCAGGAGCCCTGGGTGTATTATTCTTCTAGAGGAGGTGGAGGAATGTCTTTAAGTCTTTTTACAACATTTTTCAAGATAGGCGCCTTCACATTCGGTGGAGGCTATGCAATGCTGCCAATCATCCAGAAGGAGCTTGTGGACATCAAGAAGCTGATAAGCGAGGAGGAGTTTATGGATGCAATCGCCTTGGCTCAGGCTTCCCCGGGGTCGGTGGCCCTTAACACAAGCGTGTATGTTGGCTACAGAATAAGGGGTTTTAGGGGAGCTCTTGCCTCAACCCTTGGCTCGGTTCTTCCATCCTTTATAATAATACTGCTAATCGCAATGTATTTTTTCAGGTATCGACACAACGAATTTATTGACAGCATCTTTATGGGCATTAGGCCAGCGATTGTGGCCCTTATACTTTCAGCTGTCTATCAGATGTGGAAGAATTCAAGGAAAACCTACATCAAGCTGTTTGCATCCATTGCAACGGTTGGTCTGGTGGTCTTCACCAGCCTTAACCCCATCTGGATAGTAATTGCAGGGGCGGTATCCTCAGTGGTCTACCACAAGTTCTACTGGCCATTCCAGGAGGAAAGGGAGCGCTAGCTGTACTGTCTTGTAATATGGATAAATTAATTATATAATAATACTATGGATAGATATGTGAACGAATAAAATGAAGAGAGGTTTTTAACAGTGTTTGACAAACTGAATTTTTTAGAGGATAAATACAAGGAACTTGTCCAAAAGACCATGGACCCAGACCTGATCAACAGTGACAGGGAGGAATGGCAAAGGGTAATGAAGGAACAATCTGATATTGAGCCTATCGTTAACAAGTACAGGGAGTACACCAAAACAAAGCAGGAGCTTGAGGATGCAAAGGCAATGCTCCATGAAAAGCTTGAGGATGAAATGAAGGAAATGGTCAAGGAGGAAGTAAAGGAGTTGGAGGAGGGCCTGGAAAAAATCCAGGAGGAAATCAGGGTTCTTCTGATACCAAAGGATCCCAACGACCATAAGAACGTAATCGTTGAAATCAGAGGTGGAGCCGGTGGTGATGAGGCTGCCCTTTTTGCAGGCGTTCTCTTTAGGATGTTTATGAGATATGCAGAGAGAAACAACTGGAAGACAGAAATCCTGAGCACCAACGAAATAGGCATTGGAGGTTACAAGGAAGTAATCTTTATGATCAAGGGCAAGGGAGCCTACTCAAGGCTTAAGTACGAGTCAGGGGTACACAGGGTGCAAAGGGTTCCAGAGACCGAGTCAAGTGGAAGGATTCACACTTCAACAGTTACGGTTGCAGTACTTCCAGAGGCTGAGGATATCGATATAGAAGTAAATCAGGGTGACTTGAAGATAGATGTATTCCGTTCATCAGGAAATGGTGGACAGTCTGTAAACACAACAGACTCTGCAGTAAGGATGACTCATATACCAACGGGAATAGTTGTGTCCTGTCAGGATGAGAAGAGTCAGCTGAAGAACAAGGAGAAGGCATTGAAGATCCTTAAGTCGAAGCTGTATGACCTTAAGCTTTCTGAGCAGAATGCGGAGCTGGCTCAAATGAAGAAGGGCCAGGTAGGAACTGGTGACAGGTCAGAGCGTATCAGAACATACAACTTCCCACAGGGAAGGGTCAGTGACCACAGAATAAACCTGACTCTGTATAAGCTGAACAACTTTGTAGATGGAGATCTGGATGAAATGATAGATGCGCTTATCACATCGGACCAGGCGGAAAAAATGCAGGAAATCAGCTAAAGAGGGGAGACCCTCTTTTGTTTTTGAGTTTATGGAAACGAGGTTGGGAAATGGAGACAGAACTTATAAAAATATATGACTTGGATGGGCAAGGCAAAGAGATGGAAAGGGCGGCAGCCCTTATAAGGGCTGGAGAGGTGGTTGCCTTTCCCACAGAGACAGTCTATGGCCTGGGGGCTGACGGACTATCACAGCCTGCAATCGAGAAGATATTCAAGGCCAAGGGCAGACCCCAGGACAATCCCCTGATTCTCCATGTGGATTCTGTGAACATGCTTAAAAGGCTTGTCCACGATATTTCCGAAGAAGCATATAAGTGCATGGACAGGTTCTGGCCGGGACCCTTGACCATTCTTTTTAGAAAATCAGACCTTGTTCCAGATATTATCACTGCTGGACTGGATACTGTTGCCATAAGGATGCCCAGTCATCCGATTGCCCTGGACCTGATCAGAAGGTCTAAAACCCCAATAGCTGCACCATCTGCCAATACATCAGGAAGGCCAAGTCCCACAAGGGCCTCCCATGTGGTCCAGGATATGGAGGGTAAGATTGCAATGATTATCGACGGGGGAGAAACAGGAGTGGGCCTTGAGTCTACGGTTCTGGACCTTACAGAAGACCGCCCAATGATACTTAGGCCTGGTGGGGTGACCCTTGAAGATATTAGGGACCTCTTGCCAGAGGTGATAATGGATCCGGGACTTGGGGACAAGGAGGACTTCACACCCAGGTCGCCAGGACAAAAGTACAGGCATTACGCCCCAAAGGCTGAGATGATACTCTTTTCTGGAGACAGGGAAAAAGTGGTGGCTGAAATCCTCGAGAGAGCCCAGGCTGAAAGGGCCAAGGGGATAAGGGTAGGCCTATTGGTAACTGAGGAGAACAGGGATTCCTACCCCGGAGAAAATGTTATAGTGATGGGCTCTGTCAAGGACAAGAAGACCATTGCCCACGGCCTTTTTCATGCAATCAGAAGGCTGGATGAGATGGAGGTTGACCTGATCCTGTGCGAGTCGGTGGAAGAGGACCAGATAGGCATGGCAATTATGAACCGGTTGCTTAAGGCTGCCGGTGGAAATAGGATAAACCTTTAGGAGGAACCATGAAGATATTATTCGTATGTACTGGAAATACCTGTAGAAGTCCCATGGCCGAAGGGATCCTAAGGGATGAGGCCAGGAAGAGAAACATTGGAATAGAGGTGGCCTCAGCTGGGATTTTTGCAGTGGATGGAGACCGGGCCAGCAAGGGGGCAAGGTTGTCCATGAAAAGCAGAGGTGGACTTCCCGACCACAGGTCCAGGTTCCTGGATGATGAGGTCATGGAATGGGCAGACCTGGTCCTTGTAATGACCGGAGCCCATAAAAGGAACCTCATTGCAAGGTATCCGCAAATGGAGGATAAGACCTATCTTCTACATGAGTTCGCCACGGGCAGGGAAATTGACGTGGAGGATCCATTTGGAGGACCCTTGGAGGTTTACGAAGCCGTAAGAATGCAGCTGGAAGAGGCAGTGAAAAGACTACTTGATAAAATAGATCAACAGGAGGTATAAGGATATGATAATCGGCATTGGAAGTGACCATGGAGGATTTGACCTTAAGGAGGAAATGATAAGCTTTCTTAAGGAAAATGGGTACCAGGTGAAGGACTTTGGCACACACAGCAAGGAATCAGTGGACTACCCTGACTTTGGAAGGGTTGTTGGGGAGGCTGTCGTGGCCGGTGAAATAGACAGAGGTGTTGTGATATGCGGTACGGGAATCGGAATATCCATATCCGCAAACAAGGTCAAGGGAGTAAGGGCTGCCCTTTGTGGAGATGTATATTCAGCAAGGATGAGCAGGGAGCACAACAATGCCAATGTACTGGCCATGGGGGGAAGGGTTCTCGGGGTGGACCTGGCCAAGGAAATACTTTCCACCTACCTGAAAAGTGAATTCCAGGGTGGAAGACATGAAAGAAGAGTCAATAAAATTGCTGAAATAGAAGATTGATTGTGGTATAATTATTAGGATGAAAATGAAGGGAGCGATGTTATGTCGAAAGTTGTAATAATGGATCACCCATTAATAAAGCATAAGCTTACAATGTTAAGGGACAAGAACACAGGGTCAAAGGAATTCAGGGAGCTGGTTACTGAAATTTCAACCCTTATGGCATATGAGGTTACCAGGGATTTTCCCCTGCAGGACATAGAGATTGAAACACCCATCACTAAGATGATGTCACCTGTAATATCAGGAAAGAAGGTTGGTCTGATACCCATCCTGAGGGCAGGTCTTGGAATGGTGGATGGAATGCTAAGCCTTATTCCGGCTGCCAAGGTTGGGCACGTTGGACTTTACAGGGATCCGGAAACACTCCAGGCAGTTGAATACTACTGCAAGCTGCCACAGGATGTTGCTGAAAGAGACCTGATTGTACTTGACCCAATGCTTGCAACGGGAGTATCGGCAATTTCTGCAATTCAATTCTTAAGGAAAAGTGGAGCAAAAAGCATCAGGCTGGCATGTCTAATCGCTGCACCTGAGGGAGTCAAGGCTGTTCAGGAAGCTGCACCGGATGTGGACATTTTCCTGGCATCACTGGATGAGAAGCTTAATGACCACGCATATATAGTACCTGGTCTTGGAGACGCTGGAGACAGGCTATTTGGTACCAAGTAGAGATTAAAGGCAGTTTAGGCTGCCTTTTACTGATTTTTGAAACCCTATTGTAATACAATTGTCACCCTTATTTGTTTGACTTATTTATAACAGTCAGATAGAATTTAGATTATACCAGATTAGGAGAATTACACTATGGAGACAGTATGGATACCTTTTGTGGTCGCAGCTGTAATAGCATTTGCGGCCACACCCTTTGTAATTAAAACGGCCCCCAAAGTTGGTGCAATGGATATACCCAAGGATGATAGAAGAGTGCATAAGGACCCAATGCCTTTAATAGGTGGGGTTGCGATGTACCTTGCAATCGCCGTTGGGATGTTTGTGTTTCTGCCAAAGACCAGGGATTTCATCTCTATATTTGTAGGGGCAACCATAATCCTTATTTCAGGGATCAAGGATGATATAGGTGGAACCACACCAAAGGAGAAGCTTTTCTACCAGCTTCTGGCAGCAGGTATAGTCATCTGGGGTGGAGTTCAGGTGGATTTTGTAACCAACCCCTTTGCAGATGGGAATCCAATCCTCTATTTAAGCTGGATTGGCATACCGATAACATTGTTTTGGATAGTGGGGATCACAAACACATTAAACCTCATAGACGGACTGGACGGGCTGGCAGGTGGAGTTGCCTTGATTTCGGCCCTTTCCTTCACATTTGTAGCCCTCAAGCTTGAAATGAATCAGATAGCAATACTTGCAGCCCTTGTGTCAGGGGCTTGCCTGGGATTTCTACCCTTTAACTTCAACCCTGCAAAGATTTTCATGGGGGATACAGGAGCACTCTTCCTGGGCTTTATGCTGGCGGTCATTTCCATAGAAGGGGTCATGAAAAGCGTTGCTACCATTGCAATGCTGGTGCCAATAATCATTCTGGGAGTCCCAATTTTCGACACCACATTCGCCATATTCAGAAGGCTCCTCAGCGGTCAGTCAATTATGGCGGCTGACAAGAGCCATTTGCACCACAGACTTCTTGAAAGGGGCTTTTCACAGAAAAAGACCGTACTGATCCTTTATGGGATCTCAGGTGTGTTCGGACTTTTTGCAGTCCTTGTTTCCAAGGCAAACAGCAGTCAAGCCGTCTATATGTCTGCGGTGATGTTTGCGGTGGCGGTAATATTTGCGATAAAGCTTGGAATGTTTTCTTCAAAGGCAAAGTCAAAGGAGGATTTGGATAGATGAAGGTAATGACTGTATTTGGAACAAGACCGGAGGGTGTCAAGATGGCACCTGTAATAAAGGCTCTGGAAAAGAGAGAAGGGATCGACCAGGTAATCTGCATAACTGCCCAGCACAGGGAAATGCTCGACCAGGTAATCGACCTGTTTGGAATAAAGCCCCATTACGACCTTAACATATTCAAACCAGGCCAGACCCTAACGGACATCACAACAAATGCCCTTCAGGGCTTGGAGGAAGTGATCAAGAAGGAAAAGCCGGATGTGCTTCTTGTGCAGGGGGACACCACCACGGTTTTTGCAGGAGCCCTGGCAGCCTTCTATCAAAAGGTTAAAATTGGACATGTAGAGGCTGGTCTCCGAAGCGGGAACCTTTATTCACCCTATCCCGAGGAGGCCAACAGGAAGCTTACAGGGGTAATGGCAGACTTCCACTTTGCACCCACCGGAAAAAACCGCGAAAACCTGCTTAAGGAGGACTACCCTGATGAAAAGATATTCATCACAGGGAACACTGTAATAGACGCACTTAAGTACGCTGTAAAGGATGACTACAGATTTGAGGATGAAAGACTTAACAATATAGATTTCCAGAACAAAAGGGTAATACTTATGACCAGCCACAGGAGAGAGAACCTTGGAGAGCCAATGGAGAACATATTCAAGGCAGTAAGGGATGCAATCCAGGATTTTGAGGATGTCCATGTGGTATTTCCTGTCCACCTTAATCCAAAGGTCAGGGAAATAGCTGACAGAATACTTGGGGAAAATCCCAAGGTTTCCCTTACTGAGCCACTTGACTATGGACCATTTACAAATCTCATGGCCAGGGTATCCCTTGTTGTTACAGACTCTGGAGGACTCCAGGAGGAGGCCCCGGCACTGGGCAAGCCAGTGCTTGTTATCAGGGAGGAAACTGAAAGGCCCGAAGGAGTTGAGGCAGGTACGGCCAAGCTGGTGGGAACCAGCTATAAGGGAGTTTATGACAATCTTTTAAGGCTTCTGGAAGACCAGGATGAGTATAACAGGATGGCAAAGGCAGTCAATCCATATGGGGATGGAAGGGCTTCAGAGAAGATCGTGGACATCCTGGAAATGAAAATGAACAAGGGAAATGATTAGTTGTCACTCCGACCCAAGTGGAATAAAACACTCCAGAACATTGAAAATGGAGTGTTTTTTGATGCATTTTTGTAACATAAATGATATAATGTAGAAGTTACTGGAATTATGTAAATTCTGAAAACTTTAATGCGATAGCATAATTGATAGATATAAACACTTGATTCTAACATTTGTATAGGAGGAGATTTTTTGGAAAAGATATTGGTAGAGAAAAGCCCACCCCTAAAGGGGACAGTTAGAATAAGCGGAGCCAAGAACGCAGCACTGCCCATACTGGCTGCAACTCTATTGGGAACAGAGGACATAATACTTGAGGATGTGCCAAAGCTCAAGGATGTACAGATCATGTGCGAGGTTCTGGAGTCACTTGGAAGCAAGGTTGAGTATCTGGAGGACAATGTCCTTAAGATCAACTCCGCAAATATAACCAGCTATGAAACCAAATACGAGCTAATGAGCAAGATGAGAGCATCCTTCCTTGTTATGGGACCCTTGCTTGCCAGACTTGGAAAGACCAAGAATTCCATGCCTGGAGGATGTGCCATAGGCTCCAGACCCATAGACCTTCATCTCAAGGGCTTCAAGGCACTTGGAGCGGAAATTGATGTGGACCATGGTGATATTGGTGCATATGCTGAAAGGCTTGTTGGAGATGTGATCTACCTAGACTTCCCTTCAGTTGGGGCAACTGAAAACATCATGATGGCCGCAACAATGGCAGAAGGTGAAACCGTAATCGACAACGCTGCCATGGAGCCTGAAATTGTTGACCTTTCAAACTTCCTGAACAAGCTGGGAGCAGATATAAAGGGTGCAGGAACCTCAACAATCAGAATCAAGGGAGTCAAAAAGCTTGGAGGGGCATTCCACCAGATAATACCCGATAGGATTGAAGCGGGAACCTTTATGGTGGCTGCTGCCATCAGTGGTGGAGATGTATTGGTTGACAATGTCATCAATTCACACCTTAAGCCTGTGATTGCAAAGCTGAGGGAAGCCGGCTGCACAGTTCTTGAGGAAAACGACAGCATAAGGGTAATCGCAGACAAGAAGCTGAAGGCAATAGACATCAAGACCCTTCCCTATCCTGGATTCCCAACTGACATGCAGGCCCAGTTCATGGCCCTGATGACAACCTTGGAAGGTACAAGCTCTGTTATGGAAACAGTATTTGAAAACAGGTTCATGCATGTTGAGGAACTTAAGAAGATGGGAGCCCAGATAAGAATAGAAGGTAGGTCGGCAATCCTGACAGGGGTGGATGAAATAAAGGGAGCAAAGGTAGAGGCATCTGACCTTAGGGCAGGAGCAGCTCTTGTGCTGGCTGGAATCGTTGCGGATGGAACAACTGAAATAGGAAACATCTATCACATCGACAGGGGATACGATGGAATAGAGGAGAAGTTCAGCAACTTGGGAGCGATAATCTACCGGAAGACATTTTTGGATTGATTTAAAGTGGGACAACTATGGGTACGCCTAATGACAGAAGAAGTGAGTCGTTATCAAGGGACCCATTTTTTATAGAAAAACCTGTGAAGGAGGAAGAGTATGTTTGCATTGAGATCGGATGTTGGAATTGACCTGGGTACAGCAAGTGTTCTTGTGTATATAAAGGGTAAGGGAATTGTTCTTAAGGAGCCATCAGTGGTTGCAATTGACCAGTATACCAATAAGTTCCTTGCTGTTGGAGAAGAAGCCAGGAGGATGCTTGGAAGGACACCTGGAAACATTGTGGCAATCAGACCACTGAAGGACGGCGTCATTTCCGACTACAGCATAACGGAAAGGATGCTTAAGTATTTTATTCAGAAAGCACTTGGAAGAATGTGGTTTAAGCCCAGGATCATTATCTGTGTGCCCAGTGGAATAACCGAAGTTGAAAAAAGGGCAGTTATGGAAGCCAGCAACGAGGCCGGTGCAAGCAAAACCTACCTTATTGAGGAGCCCATCGCCGCTGCCATAGGAGCAGGACTTGATATAACCCAGCCCAACGGGAATATGGTTGTTGACATTGGAGGAGGTACCTCTGATGTAGCGGTTATATCCCTGGGGGGAATAGTGGTCAGCAAGTCAATAAAGACCGCTGGAGATGAGTGCGACGAGGCCATAATAAAATTCATCAGAAAGAAATTCAACATGATGATAGGTGAAAGGTCCGCTGAGCAGCTGAAGATGGAGGTGGGCTGCGCATTCCCATATGAAGAGGAAAAGGTCATGGAGGTAAAGGGAAGAAATCTCCTTACTGGACTTCCCCTTAATGTTGAGGTTTCTTCTGAGGACATGCTTGAGGCACTTCACGAACCGGTCAACGAGATAGTCGAGGCAGTACATGAGGTCCTTGAAAAGACACCGCCTGAGCTTGCATCAGACATCAGCAATGCAGGCATATACCTGACAGGTGGCGGAGCCATGTTATATGGCCTTGACAAGCTAATCGAAAAGAGAACCGGAATAGAAACCAGGCTTGCAGACAATCCTGTTGAGTGTGTGGCAATAGGAACTGGAAAGTCCCTTGACTCAATCGAGGTCCTGGAGAAGACAATGAAGGAATCGGACAGGTCCAGGTTCAGATAGAACAGAATATTGTAATGCTTTACTTAAAAACAACCCTTGTCCAAGATGGACAAGGGTTGTTTGCTTTAGTCGAACTTATATGGTGTTTTCACTTCATAGGTTACTGTGTTGCCATTTATGACAAACTCTGCGTAAGAATAGTTGGCAAAGTCATCAGGAGTGCTTATTCTGGCTCCTGTCAGGGTGATATACCTTACTCCATCCTTAAGACTTGCGGAGTTCCTTCCGTCACTTTGGACAACAAAGACATTCTTGCCCTTTTCCATCTGGCCTACAAGGAGGCTGTGGAAGAGGTCAGCTTCCATTTTATCGTTGAAACCATCAGGTCCAAATACAGGCCTTGAGATGGAAATTATGATATTTTGTTCAGGTCTGTTTTCAAGATCAGATACCAGCTGGGTCCATTGAGTGCTGTTTGCAGCCCTGATTCCATCAGCTGTGGCCTGGAGGTTAATTACATAAACTCCCTCAGCCTGGGCCTTTCCATAGGCACTGCCGCCGCTGATGGTTGAGGTATGCCTAATTGCTCCCTTAAATGCCGATGTCATGTCTCCAACCTGAACCCCTATGGTGGAAGCGGACAATGCCTCCGTCAGCCCCTTTAGCCTGTGTGACGATACAACCTTAGCAAGGAGGGTGTTTCCTGATATTTTGGGTTCGCTGTAGACAGATACCCTCACCCCACCGCCTTGGGCAGGCTTGTGGAGGGGGTCGACAATTTTTGTTGAGGCTGGCACGGATGTCATGTCCACAGGAAGGCTTGTAAATGATTTGAGATCATCGATAACTACCCTACCAACTGGGAACTTCTCAGTGTTTACCTCTGCAACATAAATCCTTTGCAGGCTCACCGGATATGAAATGTTTCCAGGAAGCTGAGCCTCAAGATACTTCCAATCATTAAAATCCATTGACTTGGTAAAATCTATGACATGTGGATTCCCCTTGGAATCAAGGATTGTTCCCCTTAGCCAAACACCGGAGGCATCTCCAAGTACACTTAGACCAAGCTTCTGGGGAGAGCCTTCAAGAGGAAGTCCCCTTGACGATGATTTGAAATCAAGATAAGCTGCCCTTGTTCCACTTCCCTGGGAAAAATCATATGCAATTTCAACTGCCTTCTTGCCCTCGTATGCATTATCAGTAACTGAAACCGAACCTTTTACACTTGCAGGGTAGCCTGAAAATCCAATTGCCAGGTTATCTTCAAATGATGTCACCTGCTTTTGTACGACTCCAATTGAAACAGGAATGGCCTTGGTTGCATTGCCGGAGGAGATTATCAGGACTCCCGAAGCAGGCTTTGATGCCGCCCTGAATACTCCATCCTGAACACTTCCAATATCTCCTGTAGTCCTGAAGCTTACCTGGGATGAACTCAATGTCTCTTCCCGGCCCATTTCATCAAGACCAATGATGGACCCTATGGTTCTGGTGCCCCCTGGTGCCAGGGATATGCCATCAAAACCTGTCCTCAGTTCCACAGGTGGGTTCAGGACCCTGATAGTTGCAGTTGCGTTTACGCCGTCATAGGATGCAACAATCTCTCCCGTTCCCGGGGATGTCCCTGTGAACCTTCCATTTTCAATCCGGCCAACACCATTTGTGACGGACCATTTTACAGATGCCGGATCAATTTCATAAAGGTTATTGCTCCTGTCAAATCCCTTTAGCTTAAGTGTAGACGAGCTTCCCGGGAAAAGATAATTGCTGGAGACCGAAAGCTCAAGCCTATCCATGCTACCCTTCGGTGCAGTGGAGAACACCCCTATGCCGTTTACTACATTTCTCTGTTCAGTGGGTTTGTTGACAAATTCAGCCACCGGCTTATTAGCAGGCCTTATTGCCATGGCCGTTGAACCGCCCCCATCCAGGTTGACCCCGTTATATGCTCCAAGGTCCCTAAGGATGCTACCAAGTGTCTCCTGGGTGGTCCCTTTGAAGTAGGTGTCCCTGCCATCCACAGTGACCATTAGGATTTCATTTTGGTCCCTTGAAATCCCAAGGCCTGTCCTTGGCTGATTACCAGCGATGTTAATGTCAGTGTTGGTTACATTCCCGTCCTTTAGAACAATGCTGCCTGATCCAATGGCAAACTTTATGGAATCCATATCCGGTGTGATTCGAATATCTGTCTGGACCCGGTCGCCAGGATTGAACAGCAGGAGGTTGGAGCTTTTCGAGCTCAGTACATATGAGTCTCCTGATTTTGGTATATCAAAGGCTTCGCCGCCAGTTCTCCTCTCCATGACCACCCCATCCACCACAAGAACCTCGTGAAGGTCATTTCTGAACCTTGCACCGATTGACTTGGTACCCCAGTCAGAGTTAAGCAATGTTATGGTTACAAATTCTGAATGAAGCTTGTTGACAGTATCGATGTTAAGTACATTTCCCGTGTTGTAGTTGGTTATTGTCATTGTCCTGTTGAAGTAGTCTATATATGCCCTGTTATCCATAGTGGTGAAGAAGGTTGGAAGATTGTTAGGAGAGGATATGATTCTTCCATTCTCCACAAGGGCACCAAGTGATGTTGGAATTGGATTGGTGTTGTAGAAATCTCCATTGATTCCGGCAACAGCACTTCTTTGTTCAACAAGTCCCTTTACGGTACTACGGGATGAGAGCCCCTCCTGGTGGTACAAGGGTCCCAATGATGTATGCTCATCCCTTAGGTCGATTCTAAGTACATTTATATTGTACCAGCCACCTATGGTAAACTTTTCTATCCTCTCATGGACAACACCTGATGAAACTGGAGTTTTTTCTATCTTCTCGTGGATGGTCTGTGGCATGTCAGCCGCACTTGACATTGGACTTGCAAGTGCCAGTGAGGCTCCAACAAGACCCACAGCTATAAT
Source organism: uncultured Bacillota bacterium (assembly GCA_937951995.1). Lineage (GTDB taxonomy): Bacteria > Bacillota > Clostridia > Tissierellales > Tissierellaceae > Gudongella. The sequence continues at coordinate 2,983 of CALGAG010000055.1, read as the reverse complement.
ATTTTTTATGTTCATGGAATGTCTCCTTTCATTTTGCATCGTTAGGTCTATTATATAGTTTGCATGGTACAGGTAGGTTACAAACCTGTTACGAATATATTAAATATTTCGGGCTTAAATTAATGACATATGTTTAATAATTCACAAGAAGGGTATATTTTACCTAGAGGTGTGGGGTATGGTCGAAATATATACCTTGGGTAATTTCGACATTAGACTTGAAGACGTATCTATTTTGAAGGCTGTAGGAAACAAGCAAAGGTTGGTTAAATTATTCAAGTACCTATTGACCTTTCACGGAAAAAAACTGCTCCCTGAAAGGATCATCGAAGACTTATGGCAGGATGAATACACACAGCCCCTAAGGGCGCTAAGAACTCAAATCTCAAGGGTGAGAAGGATGTTCCCTGAAGAGATGTGGGGTTCTGCGGCCTTTTTTAGCATTGAGTACATTGATGGATACTATGTATTCAATCTCCACAAGGACTGCCATGTTGACTTCATCCAGATGCAAAGGTGTATTGATGAGGTTGATTGTGATGGAGGCTACAGGGACTGCGAGGAAATAGTTCATCTCTACAAGGGTGAGTATCTGGGAGAGTTGGGCGATGAGGAGTGGCTTGTGCCTGTAAGGAATATGTTTGATAGGATGTATATCAAGAGTCTATCAAAATATTTGCAGCATCTAATGGATGGGGGTGAATACAGTAAAATATTGACAATCTGTGAGGAGGCAATGAGATATAAGCCTTATGAGGAGTCACTACATATTTTCTTTATGGAAGCCTTGGATGCCTTGGGTGAGACAAGGTATGCCATCAACCACTACAGCTTTTGCACCACCAAGCTCTACAGGGAGCTGGGGGAAACTCCAAGTGACAGGATGAAGGATGTCTACAGGAGGATCAAGAACGGAAACGGCAGCAATAACAATCACAAGCCAATGCTTCAGTTAAATAACATTGACTGCAATATCAACAATTCCATTGATAGGATTGGTGCCCTGGTCTGTGATACACGGCAGTTTGAGTTTATCTATGGATTTGAGAAGTTGCAGATGGAAAGGGAAAAGATGGATCTGTACCTTGGGATCTTGACCCTTGATCAATCTGGATTGGTAAGGAACGGCGAAATAGATGTTGAAAAAAGCACCAAGGACTTTATTGGAAGCATTCAATATAATCTTAGGAAAGGTGATGTTATCTCCCAGTGGAATTCCAACCAGACTTTGATCCTCTACAAGATGGACGATGAAGGTGGAGTGAATTGTCTGATGGATAGGATTCAAAAAAGCTTTTCCAGTTTCGATGGGTCCAATAAACTATCTCTAAACATAAAAATCAAAAAAATTGTTTAATATTTTTTAGGCTAAGAATCCCTGTTTTAAAGGCAATGGGGGTTCTTTTTTTGTCTTGAAATCACATGAAATCCATCTGTAATCATGCTGAAACAAACCTGTAATTGAGACAGGTATATATTCAGTGGAACGAGATATTACAAAATGATTACGACAATGGAGGATGATGGCCATGAAGATTATTAATAGCAAAGTATTTGTGATGATAGTGGTAATGGCTATGGTGCTTTCCATTGGAACCACCTCATTGGGCGAGGAAATTGATTTGGAGGAACTTGTTGCTGAGGATACTGTAATTGAGGAAATTACGGAGTCTACAGTGACAGAGGACCCGGTAACGGATGAAGCTCAGGGGGAAGAAAGCCCACCTGCGGAGGAAGAGTCCGAGATAATCGAAGAAACCATACATGAAGACACAGAGGTTGAAGTTGTAATTGAGGAAATAATAGATGAGACTGAACAAGGACTTGAGGATGAGGTTCTGCTGATAGAGGAAGAAGAAATTCCAGAAGAAGTGATAGAAGAGGAAGTGACAGAGGAAATTATTGATGAGATAGATGAAGTGATTCCAGAGGATGTACAAGAGGAAGAGGATTTTCTGGAAGGTGAAACTATTCCAGTTGAACCATTGACCCCTGAGCTTCAGATAGTGGAACCTGTCTTTGAGGAACAGGTCATTCCACGGTATGTATCACTCCATATAGGTGTTGAGCCAAACAGTGAGAGATATACAAACGGTGACATGATTCAGTATGAAATAATAATTGAGAACAATGGCACCGATCCAATAGAGAGTTTAGATATTGTAGATGATATGGGTGTGGATGAGAGCATCGGCTACCTGGATATAGGAGAAAGGGCCCTTGTTAAAGGGAGCTTTGGAATTGATGATTATAACAGGGTGGATAGCATAGGTAACACTGTTGATGTTTCCGCAACTTGTGATGGAGAAAGGATCAGTGGAAAAGTGGGTTTTGTTGTTCCCGTTGAAATTCCACAGGGTTCAATAACCATCAGCAACAGGGTCAATGAGAGAAGTTACACAAGTCATAATTTTATAGTCCTGGTTGAAGGACCAGATAACTACGTTAACTACCTTGATCTAGGTGAATCAGAATCCGTGACCTTAAGGGATTTATTTATTGGAGACTATAGGATAAGGCCCCTTGATTCCATGAACTACAGCTGGAGATGCACTGATGAAAGGATCAGTCTTACCACCAGTAGTCTCAACAAGGACATATCAATTGACTACAGCCTTGAAAATACAGGATGGTTTTCTGATTCTGACTATCAGACAGTAAAGGTTATGGATGTTGAAAGTGCAGATATTGATTTTAGTAAGATTGAGCTTCGATCCAGTGGTCTGGACAAACGAAGCGATGAAATATATTTAGATCTGGAACCATTAATTGTTCTGGTTGAGGTACAGGTGGAGGCTTTGCAGCAACCAGAAGGGGAAGATTCATCATCAGTGGCAGATCCGGTACAGGATGTGACTTCCGATCCTGTTGAAGCTGGTCTTCAGGAGGAAGTCACCCAACCGGATGCCGCAGAAGGAGCAGAAGGATTAGAACCAATAGTAACAGAGGAAACAGAGCCTGTTATGCCAGAAGAAACAGAGGA
>CALGAG010000054.1 GCA_937951995.1 uncultured Bacillota bacterium | reverse complement strand
TTATAGCAAGTGGTCTATTCCTTGGCAAGATTTTGTCACGATTATTGCCCGTAATTGACAATGCCAAGAGTGATTATGTGAATCATAGGAAGGCTTTTATGGTATAAATAAACAAAGAGGTGTGTGTCATGAGTTATACTATTAAGTTGAAATCAGGATTTTTCAAGACGTTGAAATACACTATGATGGTTGAGGATGATCAGTTGATATTAAGGCCTGATCTGGCTGAAGGGGTAGACCTAATAGCGATAAATAATGAGGATGTCCTTGAGCTTGGTATCATCAGGTATCCCAATGGTAGGAGGGAGTTTGAAATAATAACGACCGGAGGATATTACTTCGGTTGTATTTCGCCTGCAGTTGATTTGGAAGTCCTTGTAGGAGTACTTAAAAAGAGTTTTGGCAGAAGATTTAGCATTGAGTGAAGACCTCTGGAACTAAATAATCCAGAGGTCTTTGCTATCAGTATTAATATTTTAGTGGGCTAGAGTTATTCCAGTAGTGATTGTTAGTTGGTTAAGTGGATCCTAAATTGACAATGGATGTAAAAAAAACTACAATATAACTTGAAGCCAAACGATTAAGATTGGAGAAATTAGATGACATTAGTGAAGAAGGCAGCAGGAAAAGTAGTATATGGAACGGGACAGGTTCTGTCCTTTATTTTTAATTTGTTTATTGGAATTGCAGAAGTGACTGTGAGCCTTGTAATAGGAATTGCACGGGGGTTTGCAGCCTTGATAGGTATGGGAGGCTGTCTGATTCTGTTTCTGTTATTTGGCCCCTTTGGCCTGGTGGTATTGTTTAATCCCATAACAATAGTGGTTGTATTGTTTTTTATCATATTTCCTATTCTGGGGCAGAAATTCATATCCTTTCTCAAGTACTGGAAGTACATAATGACAGAATACCTATTTGACCTGGGGAGCTATCTAATGGATGGCAAAGGTGAGCACAAGTCCTTCTCTGAGTACGGACACAAATATCAGAAGATGGAAGAGGAACGCATAAGAAGGGAAAGGGAAAGAAGGCAGCAACAGCAACAGGCGGAATGGGAGGAAAGGTTCAGGCAGTGGAATAGCTACCAGGGCCAGGGAGGACAACAATGGCAGGGTCAGGGTGGATATACAGGCCAGCAAACCTACGCCAACCCTATGACAGAATTCAAGCAGAAATACGAAAAGAGTTGTGATATTTTGGATTTGCCCTATGATACAGACAAGTATCAAGTGAAGCTGGCATACAGGAAAAAGGCAAAGGAAAACCATCCAGACATCAATAGGTCACCGGATGCAACAAGTAAATTTCAGGAAATCAATGATGCCTATGGTTTTCTGAGCGATGAGAATATCGAGAGATACAAGAGGATGAACTAAGGGTCTAAGCATTGTGGTTTGTAAGGAGGAAGCGAATGTACTATTTCAGCTACAATACCAAGATAGGTTATCTGACCATAATTGAAAGAGAGGATTCCATAATTGGAGTTGAGTTTGGAAGACTGTCCCATCCGGAAGGACTAGAGGAGGAGACCCCCTTGCTTAAGGAGGCAATCCAACAGATAAGGGAATACCTCGAAGGAAGTAGAAGAGATTTTCAGCTCCCCATAAGCCTCTCAGGAACACCATTTCAAATTAAGGTGTGGAATGCACTAAAGGAAATTCCCTATGGTGAGACGAGGAGCTACAAGTATATCGCTGAGAGTATTGAAAAACCAAAGGCCTACAGGGCTGTAGGAAATGCCAACAACAAGAATCCCATATCAATAATCATACCCTGACACCGTGTAATTGCGGCCAATGGTGATTTGGCAGGATTTGGCGGAGGTTTGGAGATAAAGAAGAGCTTGCTTGAATTGGAAAAAAATGACCACCTAGTTTAATGGTGGTCATTTTTTTAGCACTTATTCATCATTATATCCAGGATGACTGGATCAGTATTGGTCATACCTTCTGTGGAAACCCTTGCAAGATTTGAAATTGACTCCTCTGCAGTTCTTCCCAGAATACCGTTGTCTGAGGGGATCCTCATACCCTCCATAGCCATGGAGGCTGCGTCCACAGCTGCATCAACAGAGATTCCAAGCTTGTAGGCACAGCCAATCTTTGCGCCATCACAGAACATGCCGGACACACCTGCTATCATGTTTACAATTGAATCTTCAATTTGTTCCACAGTGCCATCCTTAAGGTAACTTATGCCAGCACTGCAACCTAGGCCAGCTGCAACAGCACAGCCACATACAGGACTCAAAGCCCCAAGCTGGACCTTCACAAAAATTGTAACAAGATGACTCAAGGCCACGGCCCTTCTAACCCTATCTTCGGTGAAGCCAAGCTCAGAACCCATAATGGAAAGTGGTATTATTGCAACCAAACCATGGTTTCCCGACCCAGCACTACTCATTACTGGCAGGGGATAGCCTGTCATCCTTGCCTCGGAGGCAGCCACTGTGTAGGCCTTTGCAATCTTATAAACATCATTTGACTTCTCCATGTAGTGCTTGCCCATTCCAAGGCCTAAATCCTCCATCAATCCAACCTGAGCCAGTTTAAGGTTCATATTGATCCCTGTCTGGATGAAATCAAGATATTCACTAGGCACACTATCTAAAAAACTCACAAGCTCACTAATTGAATAATCCATGATCTTGAATTTCAGATCATCAGACCCGTTTCCGTTGTTAGAATCCATATTACAGCTATTTCTTGAATCCAGAAGAATTCTGTCATCAAGGGATTCAAAAACAATATTTGTGTGGGCCTTTTCAATTATCACAGTGGCAACCTCAGACTCTCCCCTTGCAACAACCTTGATAAACAGGTTGGACTTGGTCTTGTCAAGCTCGACCTCTATAAGCTTTGCCTCAACAATCTCCAGTGCCTTTGTGATGCTTTCCTGGTCAACATCCTTGAATACCTCAAGACCATACTGGGACTTGCCAACCATTAGGGCAAGGGCTGCAGCAAAGTCCAGACCCCTTTCATTAGTCCCTGGAATTCCAACACTCATGCCATTTTTGAGAATATTGTTGTTAACTGTTATATGTAGGTCCAAGACCTCTTCTGTAATAATTTCCTTGGCCCTGGCAACCCCCAAGGCAACCGCTGCAGGCTCGGTACATCCCAGAGCCGGTTTAACCTGGTCTTTAAGGATATCAATAAGTATGCTGTCTTTAATCATCATATCACCTCAACCCTATATTTCTGCAAGTTCCATGCCAAGAAACTCACCAGATATCAATGGGCATTCTAGGCATTTTCTTGTACTTGGGGAAAAGTTTGGATTGTAATATTTTCTCAATAATGATAATCTTTACATATAGAAAAGCTAGAAACCTGATATATAGGTAGTTTGCAAAATTCTCAAACATGAGAACAAATTATCAAAAATGAGAAAGGTGATGTTGTGAGTATACTAAATAGTATTAAGTCTGAGCTGCAGCACATTGTTGAGGCCATGTATTCGGTTACCAATGTTGACATTACAATAGTTGACCATAACCTTAAAAGGGTTGTGGGAACCGGTATTCACGGAAATGCCATTGGGATGATGGCACCACTGAACTCTGCCTTCCACAAGTGCATAACAACTGGAGACCATTATCTTATCGAAAATCCTAGAGAGGAGGCAATCTGCTGGGAGTGTGAAAACAAGGAGAATTGCGGAGAGCTTGTGGAGATTTGCCTGCCAATTGAGTACAAGGAGGAAAGGATTGGAGTTCTGGGGCTCTGCGCATTTGATGAGACTGCAAAGGCAAACCTTCTCACAAATACTGATGGCTACAGAACCTTTGAGAACCAGCTTACGGGGATTATCAACACTATGCTTAAGGAAAAGGACTATGGACAGCTCCTCGAATACAGGTCCAACGAAATGTTCACCCTAATAAATTCCCTAAATGAAGGTGTCCTAATCCTTGATAACAATCACAAAATAGCTTCCATGAACAGCTACATAAAGGATAGGCTGGACAATGGGTATGACATTTCAAGCCTTGGAGCGATACTTCCAGACCATACTCTGAACCAGCTGACTGAGAAAGGTTTCAATGGAGAGGTTGGTCCAGTTACCGTGGGAAACGGAAACTTCATAATACAAAGCAATCCCATAGAGGTGGATGGAATAAAGCAGGGCTATATATTGATTTTCAGCGACCTGAACAAGATGAAAAAATCGGTCCTAAAGTCACACAAGGACAAGGACATTGTAACCTTTGACCATATACTTGGAGAGAGCGAGGCAATAAAGCAGGCAAGACGCCAGGCTGTACAGGTAGCTGACAGTGAGGCTTCGGTGATGATAATAGGAGAAACAGGAACAGGCAAGGAGGTATTTGCAAGAGCCATACACCATGGAGGTCAAAGGGGAGACCAGGTGTTTATGGCCTTGAATTGTGGAGCAATACCTGAGAACCTTATTGAAAGTGAACTATTCGGCTATGAGCAGGGGTCTTTTACAGGTGCCAGCAAGTCAGGAAGGCAGGGTTACTTTGAAGTTGCTACCAATGGGACTCTATTTCTGGATGAAATCGGAGAGCTGCCATATCTTATGCAGGTAAAGCTCTTAAGGGCATTGGAGGAAAAGGAAATCACCAGAATCGGTGGGAACAGGGGGATCAAGGTGAATCCCAGGATAATTTCAGCCACCCATAGGAATATCGACTCCATGGCAAGGAAGGGAACCTTCAGGGAGGACCTGTTCTACAGGCTAAACATTGTACCCATCCACATTCCACCATTGAGGGATAGGGGCTACGATGTCTTGATCCTTGGGAAATACTTTCTGGACCACTTTGCCGGAATCTATGGAAAGGACCTGGTGGGCTTCAGTTCTGATGCCGAGAACCTCTTGCTTAAGTACGGATTTCCAGGAAATATCAGGGAGCTTAAAAACCTCATTGAGTATGCAGTGATTTTTTCGACGGGGTCAAAAATAAGCGCCGAGAATCTAAGGGGAAAGATACCAATCAATCTGATTGATGAGTCAAAAACACTAAGTGAAATGACCAGGGAATATGAGCGTGAGCTTATCAGGTCGAAAATCCAACTCCTTGGAGACGATGTGGAGTCCAAAAAGACCCTGGCACAAAAGCTGGGGATAAGTCTTGCTACCCTTTATCGAAAGATGGACTAAAAGAAAAAACGCCTCCTAGGAGGCGTAGAAAAATCCAAGTATAGTTGGATAATATAGTGCCAAAATTGCCAGTGCTGCGGAAACCCAGAAAATTATCCTAGTGGTTTTCCCGGCATTGTTTTTTTCCATTAAACCGTAGGATTTATATAGCAGAAACCCAGTGATAATGACAAAAATTGGCTTGTATTTCGTTAAATTAGCAAAATATGCAGTTCCTACAGATCCCAGACCCAGGGATGCCAAAATCAGGCCTCCACTTCAGCAAAGGGATGCTGCAACTGCTGAAAAAATTGAGCCTACACTCATCAGTTTTTCCTTCATCGAGACACCTCCAAACCCACAGGGGGTATAGCTGTAATACCATATTAACATAAAAACCCATAAGGTTCAAATGAACTTTGATCCATTTTTCAGAATACCCCTTCCAATTGTTTTGAATCACTCAATAGTGGTAATAGTATAGTAACAGAAAGATTGAGTGATCTTAACGCGACACTATCACTTGTCGCGTGGAAATAACAATGAAAGGGGTTTATCTATGAAAGAATTGGACCTTGATGTATTGAAGGAATTGTCACAGATGGACTTAAATGGACTCGTCTCCATTTATTTACCTACTTTCAAACAAGGACAGGAGGCAAATCAGGGCAGGATAAGATTAAAGAACCTCTTAAGGGATGCCGAGGGGGATCTTGTGAAGAGTGGGTTTTCACAAAAGGATGCTTTGGACCTTCTAAAGCCGGCTTCTAAACTGTTGGACGAAACCATATTCTGGCAGAACCAGGAGCAGGGTCTTGGAATATTCATTTCTCCAAAAGAAATGAGATACCACAAGCTACCCTTTGAGGTGGATGAGTTGGCGGTGGTTTCCAATCGATTTTACATTAGGCCATTGATAAGGCTTTTTACCTCTATAGAGAACTTCAACGTACTGGCACTAAGCCAGGCAGAGGTTAGACTCTTTGAAGCCAGTCCATATGGGATAGAAAAAATAGAAGTTCCTGAAATAGATGAATTGGTGGAAAACTATATCCCTGCCAGCGAGCTGCACCAGGAGGCCACAAGTCCAAAGGGAGCCGCATCCGGCGGTGGACCTGGAATGCACGGATATAACGAGATGAGTAAGACTGAGAAGAATGAAATATCCAAGCACCTTCGAAGCATAGATAAGGAAGTCAACAAGGTTCTCAAGGAGACCAAGCATCCCTTGATAGTGCATTCAGTTGACTATATTTATCCAATGTACAGGGAGGTAAGCTCATACCCTAACCTGATGGAGGAATCAATCAAGGGTAGCCCGGAAGGTCTTGGGGAAAAGGAAATACACAAAAAGGCCATGGAAATATATTCCCCTAGGGCAGAGGCTAGATTGGAAAGGGAAGTTGAGAAGTTTACTACTCTTTTCAACACAGATTCCAAGCTTGGAACAGACAGCATAGAAAGAATTGTACTGTCATCCAACAATGGAGGAGTTGACACTCTGTTCATAGCGGATGATGTACAGAAGTGGGGAAGCTTCAACGAGGAGGACAACAGTCTTGATGTAAACAACAAGGAGGATGTTGGTCAGGTGGATCTTATGGATAAGGCAGCAATGCTAACACTATCAAACGGAGGAAGGGTCCATGTCCTCAAACGGGACAAGATGCCTTCAGGAAAAACCATAGCTGCAGTATTGAGATTCTAGAGACCTGAATCAAATTAGGGTACACTGATAATCTTGTGTACCCTTTTGCTTTTTAGACCAAAATACAGTGGTGGGAGGAATTTGATATGAAAAATTTTGTTACAGCAAGTTGGCTCAAGGACAATTTGAGCAGAGAAAACCTTCTGGTATTCGATGTTAGATACGAATTGGGAAATGAAGACTATGGTCAGGAGGAATACGAGAAGGGACACATAGAAGGGGCCATATTCGTACCAATGGAGGAGATCCTCACAGGAGAGGTAAAGGAACATGGCGGGAGACATCCCCTGCCTGATTTGAAAATATTTGCATCCAACATGGAAAGCTTTGGGGTTGACGATGGTAAGACCATAGTTGTATATGACGATGGTGAGCTGGCCATGGCAGGTAGATTATGGTGGATGCTTAAGTATATTGGCAAGGAGGAGGTCTTCATACTTAAAGGCGGAATAGGAGGATGGAAGAAGAAGGGATTTAGCCTGACCACAGATGAAGCGAAACCGGTTAAGGGTCATGCCTTGAGTATAAGGGTAAAGGATGAAATGATAGCGGATGTTGAGGATGTGAGAAAAGCCATAGTTAGGGATGACCAGGTTGTTGTGGATTCCAGGACTCCCGATAGGTACAGGGGAGAGATTGAACCAATTGACAGAATACCCGGCCACATACCATCGGCAGTGAATTATCCATGGACCCAGCTGGTAGAGGACTTGTCTGATGCTGATAGTGAAGAACTCACAGCTCACTACAGTGGGCTGGGAAAGTTCGAAAGAATACTTGTACATTGTGGGTCAGGGATTACAGGTACGGTCAACATAATGTTTATGGAGGAGGTTGGACTTAAGCCGGTGCTTTACCTGGGAGGCTACAGTGACTGGATCAGTTATGAAGACAACCAGGTAATAAGGGAAGCAGGGGATAACAAGTAAGAGGATTCACACCATACCATCAGGAAGGTAGGCATCCAAATGAGGGTATGGTTTTCTTGATTGTTTACAAGCCACCTGGTTTGGGGTAATATAGTACTATGTTCAAACGGTTGCACAAACATTTATGTTTCCAGGAAAGAGGGTGAGAAAGTTTGAAAAAAAGAGAAAGTGGAATATTGCTTCCCATTTCCTCCCTGCCAGGAGAATACGGTATTGGGGACTTTGGGAAGGAAGCGTATAAATTTGTAGACTTTTTACATCATGCAAGACAAAGGTACTGGCAGATACTTCCCTTGGGAGTTACAGGTTACGGGGATTCTCCCTACCAATGCATCTCTTCATTTGCTGGGAACCCATATTTTATTGATCTGGATGAATTTATTGAAAAGGGTTACCTGTCAAAGAAAGAGATACTCCAGGAGGACCTGGATGCTGATGCTGACAAGGTGGACTACGGCAAGCTATACCATGGGAAATACAGACTTCTTCGCCTGGCCTACGAAAGAGGTAAGGGTGAGATTTGGTCACAGCTGGAGTCCTTCTACAGGGACAACAGATCATGGCTAAGGGAATTTGCATTGTTTATGACCATAAAAGACCTTCAGGACAACAGGGCATGGCAACTATGGGATGAGGGTTTAAGGGATTTTTCCACCTACCATGTAAATGAAGTTGAAAGAGACCATAGGGAAGGGTTCTACTTTTGGGTATTCACTCAGTTTTATTTCATGAAGCAGTGGGAAAAGCTTAAGAAGTACGCAAATAATAAAGGAATTAAAATAATAGGAGACCTGCCCATATATGTATCCTCTGACAGCTCTGACCTTTGGGCCAATCCGTCACTTTTCAAGCTGGACGAAAACCTTGAGCCAACTACAGTGGCAGGAGTACCACCAGATTATTTCACAGCAACCGGTCAGCTTTGGGGAAATCCTGTGTATGATTGGGATGCAGTTGAAAGGGAGGGCTATGGTTTCTGGATAAGGAGAATACAGCATAGCTTCGTGCTTTACGATACATTGAGAATAGATCATTTCAGGGGATTTGAATCATTCTGGGAGGTTCCAGCCGGTTCTGCAAATGCAGTAAACGGCAAGTGGGTAAAAGGTCCTGGAATGAAGCTGTTCAATAAGATAAGGGAAGAGCTTGGAGACCTGGACATAATAGCGGAGGATCTCGGTTTTCAAACGGAGCATGTCGTAAAGCTTATAAAAGATACTGGATTTCCAGGTATGAAGATACTCCAGTTTGCCTTTGACTCGGATGGTGACAGCGACTACCTTCCCCATAATCACGAGAGGAATTCGGTTGTCTACACCGGAACCCATGACAACAAGACCGTAAGGGACTGGATCGATACAGCGCCTGAAAAGGAAAAGAAATTTGCAATTAAATACCTCAAGCTGGATGATGAGGACGAGGGATACAACTGGGGTCTAATCAGGGGTGCCTGGTGTTCAGGAGCATATCTGGCAGTTGCCCAAATGCAGGATTTTCTGGATCTGGGTGAGGAATCAAGGATGAACGTTCCTGCCACGTTGGGAAATAACTGGACATGGAGGGTGAAGAAGTCGGAACTAAATCAGAAAATGTCCAAAAGGATTGCGGAACTGACCAGGACATACAGGAGGGGTTAATTTGTTGAATCATGAAAGTTTAAAGAATAGAATTGATTTGTATTCCATGACAACCTTTGGAGGTGAATTCAAGGATCTTCTTGACTCAGAGAAGTACGTAGTATTGTCCAAGGCCATGATGGAGACAATTCTTCCACACTGGAACCAATCCAGAAAAAAGACTGAAACCATGAAAAAGGCATACTATCTTTCATCGGAATACCTTATGGGTAGATTCCTTACAAACAACCTTATTGGTATGGACAGTAAGGATGAAGTTAAGGAAATACTAGCCAACATGGGCGTAGACTACAATCAGATAGAGGAATCTGAGGAGGATCCAGCACTTGGCAATGGGGGTCTGGGAAGATTGGCAGCCTGCTTTTTGGATTCTGCTGCGACACTGGGCTATCCCATGGATGGGTATGGTATCAGGTATGATTTCGGCCTGTTCAAGCAAAAAATTGTTGATGGTGAACAGGTAGAGTTTGCAGACAATTGGACCAAATACGGTGACCCATGGGGAATTAGAAAGGTCAGCGAAACGGTACGGGTTACCTTCAAGGGTGGAGAGATAAATGCTGTACCCTATGATTACCCGGTAATAGGTTATGACAAGAAGCTGATAAACACCCTGAGACTTTGGAAGGCTGAATCCTTGGAGGAATTTGACTTCAGGGCCTTTAACGACCAGAACTACGACCTTGCGGTTAAGGCAAAAAATGATGCGGAAAACATCGCCAAGGTCCTATACCCTAATGATTCCTTCGAAGAAGGCAAGAAGCTAAGGCTAAAGCAGCAGTACTTCTTCGTTTCTGCCTCCCTACAGGATATGATTAGAAGGTACAAGACCAGGAATCTGGATTTTGGGGAATTCCCACAATACAATTCAATCCAGCTGAACGATACGCATCCTGCGGTTGCAATACCTGAGCTTATGAGGCTATTGACCAGGAAGGAAGGCCTGGAGTGGGATAAGGCATGGGAAATAACAAGGGAAACATTTGCATACACAAACCACACACTGCTTGCAGAAGCCTTGGAACAGTGGCCTGAGAGGTATTACCAGGACCTGATTCCCCAGGTGTACAAGGTAATCGTAAAGATTCACCAAATGCTCAATGAAGAGCTTAAGACAAAAGGAATCCAGGACCATGACCTTAACAGGTACGAAATAATCCATAATGGAAACATCAGAATGGCCTGGATGTCAATATTTGGTTCCAAATCGGTCAATGGAGTTGCAAGACTACACACGGACCTTCTTATTAATCAGGAACTCAATGACTGGTATAGGCTCTATCCAGAGAAATTCAACAACAAGACCAATGGAATCACACAAAGAAGGTGGCTCCTTCAGTCAAATCCCGAGCTGTCTGATCTGATTACCCAGCTCTTGGGGTCAGAAGACTGGATAACGGACCTTAAGAGGTTGAAAGACCTTGAAACCTATGGGGATGACCCTGAGATTTTGAAAAAGTTCCTGGATATCAAAAGGACCAAGAAGCAGCAGCTCGCCGACTATATACTTCAGGAGGAAGGGGAGGAAATAGACCCTGATTCCCTGTTTGACATTCAGATAAAGAGACTTCATGAATACAAGAGACAGCTCTTAAACGCCTTCCACATACTCTACCTATACTATGAGTTGAAGGAAAACCCCGATATGGAAAGGGTGCCTAAGACCTTCATATTCGGTGCCAAGGCTGCACCAGGTTATGCGAGGGCAAAGGCCATCATAAGATTCATAAACAACATTGCTGAAATGGTCAACAATGACCCTGCAACAGAAGGTAAGCTCAAGGTTATATTTGTGCAGAACTATAGGGTGTCCTATGGCGAAAAACTCTTCCCTGCAGCAGACCTGTCAGAACAGATTTCAACTGCCGGTAAGGAGGCGTCCGGTACTGGTAACATGAAATTCATGCTCAATGGAGCGCCGACCATAGGAACCTATGATGGGGCAAATATAGAGATAGTTGAAGAGGCAGGAGAAGAAAACAACTATATATTTGGATTGAGGGTGGAGGACATAGAGAAAATCAGAGACTCATACAATCCAGAGGAGATTTACCACAATGATCCCAAGCTTAGGAGAGTTATGGATACACTGGTTGATGGGACATTCCAAGATACGGATGGGTCATATAGGGAGCTTCACAATTCACTTCTTTACGGAGCTGATTGGCACAAGGCTGACAACTATTTCATCCTCAAGGACTTTGACGAATACAGGAAATCCCACGAAAAAGCAGATCTTGACTACAAGGATAGATTGGGTTGGGCAAGAAAATGTTGGTTAAATATGGCAAATTCGGGTAAATTTAGTTCAGACAGAACTATTGAGCAATATGCCCAGGAAATTTGGGAAATCAATAAAATCTAGGTCAAGGGGCCCAGCCCCTTGTCCAAATTAAGTTGGATTTAATTTCTCCGGAAATGGAGAGTTAAATTATATATTTTTGCTTTATGCAAGCGTATGCACAAAAAAGTTTAGGGGGAAGAAAAACATGAAAATGAAAAAGAGTATATTCTTGGTAATGTTCCTTGTACTGGCACTTGCCATTACGGCATGTGCACCAGGAGCAGAGGAAGAGCCTGCACCATCAGAGCAACCAACCGGTGAGACACCTGCTGAAGGCATTTCAGCTACCATATCAGTTCAGGTTGAAGCTGATTGGAGAGAGTATTACGAGCAGGCGGTAGCAAGAGTGATGGAAAACCACCCAGATGCTACAATTGAGCTAATTGAAACTGGTTCATTTGACCATCTTGACGTACTTGATGCAACTGATGTTACCAATGAGGACGTAGCTGACGTGTTTGCCATTCCAGCAGACAGGATCTACGGACTTTCCAACAACGAAGCACTTGCACCAATGGATGCAATGGCAATGGCAGATAATGTAGGTGGGTTCGGCAACTATGACGAAGGACTAGGCGGAAACTTCAATATTGATGGGGATTATCTGGCATTCCCAATGAACATTGAGACCCTTGTTAATTTTGTAAACACAGCTAATGCTGAGGTTAAGGGAATCGACCTTGAAAGTGAAATAGAGTTTACTGAGCTTGGTCACGTGGATATGCTGATTCCGGCCTTTGATGCGTGGTTTGGGGTTTCATTTGCAAACGCTGGAGGAATTGAGCTTCTTGGACACGACGAGTCAGGTCAATTGTATTCAGACATGACCAAGGACTTCTCTGACCTAAATGACCAGCAGAAGGCTGTTTTCACAGCCCTATACAACTACTGGGATGCACATTATTCAGCTGGAACACCCCTTTGGGATGAAAATGCAGCCTGGGGTTACATGGACACCGAGTTTTCAACTGGTGGACAGAATGTAATAAGACTTGAAGGTCCATGGTCAACAGGAAGTCTCTCAGCACTTGCTGGAGATGGAGAAGACCTTGATATTATCCCAATAAACCAGGTTCTAGTTGAGGGATATCCTCTTGCACACTGGAAAGGTGGCTGGGGACTGGCAATAAACTCAAGAAATGAGATGGATGCAGATAAGATGGCCCTATCACAGGCAATGATTGAGGAAATCATGAACACAGACTACGCCATCGATTTCTTTAAGGCGACAGGCAAGATCATGGAGAACGTATCAGTTGATGAATACTTGAGTTCAGACCTTTCAGAAACTGACAAGAAGGTAATCTCCGCAGTGCTGGAATCCTACGATGCAGCTCCTGCAAGACCTCTTTTCACAGAGTGGGGATCCGTATGGGATACCTGGAAAAACGGACTTCTATCATGGTCATCAGTAAATCCTGGATCAGTTGAAGAGGCTTACGATGCAATGAAAGCTTCATTTGAAGCCATGATGATGAACTACTAAATAATTTTGGGAATAGAGCTTAGGCTCTATTCCCAAAATATTTATCCATAGGGCAAGGGGAAAATAATGAGTGAAAAAAATCATTTATCGTTAAATAAATTTTACATAATATTATCATTAACCAGTATACTGGTACTGCTTGCTTCTGTTGAAGCCCTCCTGCTTGTCAAGGATGGTGACATCTTCCTAAAGTGGGCAAGGGAAAACTTTCCGGACAATGCCCCGGACAATATATTATTCACCCAATATGTATCCTCAAACCTTGCAATGTACTTCCTAAAGGTAATCATCCCTTCAACAATTGCAGTTATGGCGTTTATAACCCACACAAAGGCTGAATTCTCACATATTGTGGTCTATATCTGGGTAATATTATC
>CALGAG010000053.1 GCA_937951995.1 uncultured Bacillota bacterium | reverse complement strand
TACTGTATATTTCATCAGCGGTCACCTCCATCTTATCCTTCTGTGGTGTCTACTATTTCAATAACAACATCCACATTATAGTAGTTGGTGATTATCGTGAATGTCTGTTCGCCTTCAGTTAATCCATCAAGGTACTCTTTAAGCAAGGTTATTTCCAATCCATCAAGAGTGAAGTCAGTATCTTCTGTCAGGTCAGTCTCGCCTAATGCTACCCCTTCAACTGCTATTTCTGAACCATTACTACTTACAGTTAGCACTACATCATCATAGTCATCCCCTGATGTGTTTAAATCGAATGTAGCATCTTCTGGGCTAACTGCTATGATGACTTTTTTCCATATACGAATGATGCAGGCTGTGGAGCTCCACTTACTACTGCATAACCTGTGTAATCGTTGATTCTATTTTTGCCTGATACATCTTTAGTTATTGAGATTCCTTCATTCCAGTTGAATTTGTAGAATCTTGGGTTTCCAATTACAAAGTCACCATCATTAAGGAATGGGTCAACTTCAATTGGGTACTTGCCAAATGATTGGATCCCTACTCCATTAATTGGATTGTGCATAAATCTGTCTTCGCCATCTCTAGCAAATGCCATTGTGTCCATGATGTCTTGAGCTACATAAATTTTAGCACCCATTCTCTTTCTTGGGTCTGTCAATAGTGCTATACCTGCTGAAAGCGCTTCATAAATATCAGCAACATCAGTTTCGCCAGTTCCGATATTATATTCGCCATCAATAGCTGCTCCACTTGCTGAGATACCAGTCATTGTTCCAGTACCATCACCATAGAACATGTCATTAGCAATCTTCTCAGGAAGTGCTATTGCAAGTTCTTCGATGATGTAGTTAATGAATCCTTCAACACTCATTGCTTCGAGCTTCCAAGTAACTCTGATTGTCTCTGATACTTCAAGGATTGTAAGTGTAAGCTCTGCCCACTCAACTTGTCCATCAGTATTGGCTGTTCCTTCTGCAACTTCAGCTGCTCCAGTTCCACCTTTTCTATATGGGAATTTTGCATATCCACTTACTGCTGTCTTAGGTACATCTCTAAAGAATGGTGATACAAGTTCCATTCTTGCCATCAAGTCCATCATTACACTTTCAGGAATGAACAACCCACCATTATTAACTCCATCAGCTGAAACTCCTGCCTCAACAAAAGTATCTGCTGTGGTTGTAAGTGCAACCCCTGCTGCTCTCTTTTCTGCTTCATTTAGTCCTAGCCCCATAAGTGACTTGGCCCATGCGCTTCTATACTCTTTTGAACCTAGTACGTTTTCTCTAGTAAATTCCATTTGTCTAGTCTCCTTTCTCTCTTCAACAACTTTATATTCTGCCTTACCTTCTTCAATGTTCTTTGCCATTTCTTTTCTTTTTTCAACCTTTGCAACTTCGTCATCCATCTCTGTTTGAATTTTAGACCTTTCTTCTTTCAATGCATTGATTTCTGTCTCAAGTGCATCAAGGTCTGTATCTTCCTTATCAATTTCTACTGAAATTTCTTTCAGTCTGGTTTCAATCTCCAATATTCTTGGATCCATTTAATAGCACCTCCACATGTAATTTCATTCTATGCTTTCTTCTTTCTTGCTTTTCCAACTCTAGCAACTCCTGCCTCTCTGCCTCAATCACTCCGTCAAGGTAAGAACGAGCGGATATTTGAGTGTCTTGATTAGCTGGTATGCTAACCGCTGACACATCATAAACTTTCTTGATTCTTTTGATGATTCTAGTCCTTGTCTCTTTGTTATACTCATCTTCTGCAACTGTAAATGCCCAACTCATACGAGTAACAAGTCCATTTTGTATCTCTTCATAAAGGGCCTTGCTTGCTTGTGATTTTGATAAATCTGCATAAATAAAAAGCCCTTTATCATTTGGTTCTATCCCTAGCGTTCCATTTGATTGTCTGGCCAAGACTTTCCCTTCATGGTCATATTGCATGATTACATCTGATACATCTGCTCCTTCTAACGCCTGCCTATCAATGACTTCATAATACTTAACCCCATCCCACTCATACAACTCATATGGCTTCCCGAAGGTAGTCGCATAGCCTTCAACATAATTTTCACTATCTATTCTCTTTTGTTGCCCTATAGGTTGCAGGATAGCAAGGTTCCTATATTCTCTATTCTGGTTCAATGGCATCATCATCAACTCCTTCCTCTGGTAGTTCCCCAATATCACCCATCTCAGCGTATTCTCTTCTTATAACTCTTATGTCTCCATCTTCAACTGGTGCAAGATTCAGGACCTCTCTATATTCATTGATGCTTATAATTCCTCTATCGACCAGTTGGACCATATTCATTTTAGCGCTTGTACTTGCATATTGTAGCCTGTTGGCCTCGAATATGATTTCATTCCCAAACCCAAGCTCCCTGTCTGTAAATACTTTGTTTGTAAGTTCCAAGCCCAAGGCAATTAAAAAAGGCTCTAGTCTGCTTTCATAAAAAGCCTCCCATGCCTCACCTGATACCTTACTCATTAAAATGTCGTCATTAACTCCAAAATACCTGTATATGTTATTTCTCAATTCCTCTATATGCTTGTAATTTGCCACCTGTGGTTGCATTGTAATCGGTGAAAAGTCATAAGATGCATCCAATGCTGCAATCCCACCTTCATTGGTTATACTCATGTAATCCCTAACAAAAGCCTCTTTCTGTTTCTTAACATCCTCTGGATCAAGCATAGCCTTAGTTGATTTCAAAATACCTCTAAGGTTAGCAGTCGATTTGATTGCATTGCCCAAGCCCTCTGTTGTTGTGTTAAGTAGCTCCAATGATGTTAGTATTGCTGCATTGGAATCACCGAATATGTCGGATTCGTTGTAATCCTTTCTTAAGACTGCCAAGTCACCCCAAGGTATAATTTGCGTGTGCCCACTCTTAAACCTAAATTGGATAAACAACTCCCCATAACTTTCAATGGCTTCATGTTGTGCGTGTGGTAAAGGGTACAACCCCTTAACTCTTGCACCATCCCTATCAATATAAATGAATGCTGTATTGTATAACTCCAGGATGGTCCTTACCTTGTAAAGAAAATCCTTGCCATTCATATACATATTGGGCTTAAATTGTATCATTCTCTCCAGTTGTTCATTTGCGGGTTCTCTCTTGCCCTTAACCCTCCTGATCACTTTGACATTGGCTTTACTGGAATGTTCAGCCAATGACCTGATTGCGCTCCTAACAACATCATTGACATATATATTACTTCCAAACGATGTAAAGGTAGCTGAATAAGTGCCAATCTCTTTCCATGTCCCTGTTTTTATTACACGCTTAACACCTCCAAATATCTTTTTAATAGCATTTCTCCATTCCACAAAATCACCTACCTTTATCTAACATATTTGAGGTATTCTTCCTCATGCTTGTAATAGCTTACCATTGCATTTAAGAGACTTACCATTCCATCAATGCGCTTGTTCTTGCTTGTCTTTACTGGCTGAATGCTTGCGATTCCATCCTTATTTGTGGTCTTTACTCCTGTATTCATCAAGCACCATCTCAACAATGGGTTGTTGTCATATATAACTCTATGCTCTTCAAATAGCCCTCCAAGTTGTTTCATTGGGTAGGTCCATGTATAAGGACCCTGTCTTACCTTCTCCAAGTCAAACCCACTCTCAACCATTTCCTCTCTCCAATATCCTGATAATGCAGCGTCATATCCTACCCATAGAGGCCTTATATTGTATTCCTTGACCATATCTATAAACCATTGTGTAACCTGTCTAAAATCGACTGTGGCGCCCTCTGAGATAGTAAGCCAACCCTTATCAGCCCATACCTTATAAGGAGCCTCTTTTGAAGATTGTTGCTCCAGGTTGTCTATTCGTGACCTTGGTAGAAAATATTGTTGCAATACATAGAAATTATCATCATTGGGCTTTCTTATCACCAAAGTTGCACAGGTCAAGTCTGTAGTCGCTGATAAGTCACAGCCACCAATAGCATAGGAATTTCTAAGGTATTCCATATCAATAAGTGATTCATTCACTGCTGCATCATAGCCTATCCAGCTTTCAGATGTGTTTTCTGGAATATTGAAATCCTTTGTCAATACAGTTGGTAGAAAATTAGTGTCTCTCTTTGCTCTTTCAACATTTTCTGCCAAAGCTTTAATGGATTTGATACTACCCAAGCCTGGATTAGCCTTGGACCAACATTTTGGATCAGTCCATTCTTCCCTGCTGTCTAATTCATATATTAACGGTAGCATCCGGTAGTTCTCATAGTCTGGCATCCACAATGCAACGTTGGAGGCATATTCATATATGTCATCAAAGAACAACTCCCTCACAAATCCATTAGTGGATATAAGCCATGATAAAGGTTGTTCCCTGGCTGATTGCGATTGTTTCATTACATCATATACTTTTCTGTTTCTAGCCTCGTGAAATTCGTCTAAACTAAAAAAATGAGCATTAAGCCCATCCATTGTTTTACTGTCGGCAGCAAGTGCCTTTATATAACTAAATGTTGCAGGAAAATATATATCTGATTGCCTTTTCTTGGTGATACTCCTGAGTGCTTCTGATTGCGCTCTCATATTAACAGCCTCTTCAAATATAATCTTACTCTGGTCCAGCTTGTTGGCAGTACAATATATCTCTGCCCCTGTTTCACCATCGGCCACTAATACATACCACTCAACCGCTGCTGTCTCTGTTGACTTGCCACACTTCCTACCTCTAAAGTCTATTACCTCTCTAATCCTTCTTAAATCTGTCCCCTTCTCAAGCCATCCAAACACTAACTGGATTTTAGCCTTTTGGAATAACTCCAGCTTCAATGGTTGCCTTGCCATCTTACCTTTTGAGTTCCTACAAAATCTTTCTATAAATTCAATGGGCCTATTCCCTGTATCTTCATCAAAATAATAAGGGAAATCCTTTGGATTGTCTTTCATCCATCTGGCTTCCCTTTCGTATGTTACAGCAACCTTTTCACTAACTACCTCTTTACCTTTATCTATTGCCTTGTAGTATTCATTTACCCAATTCATTTTTTACCCTGCAATGCGAATTTGAGTATTTCCTCTGATACATCATTGACTTTATCTTCAGGTAGTTTGTCATTTAGTTGTTTTATGATTGCTTGATAGTTCTTATCCCTTGAGTTGAATAGTCTTGCTGCCGGCCTCTCTCTTTCGTAAGGCTCTGTCTTATCCGATTGACTAAACATCTCCGTATTACCATTGGTACATAGGTCCTCCCATAACTCATCAAGGCTTGCCCTTAACCTGGCGGCTTGAATAATGAGCCCATCAGCTATTGCCTTGTCATTTGGTGCAATATCCTTGTAAATCTTTTTAAGTCTCGTTATCTCTTTCTTAACTGCTTTATCCATCTGCTCCTTATCCAAAATATCACCACCTTTCAAGTGTTTTTGAGCCTGTTTTGTGCAGCTGTAGAAATTGTTTAGGGTAGGGGTCTTGTAATTTTTTACAGTTAGTTCTTCGCCTG
>CALGAG010000052.1 GCA_937951995.1 uncultured Bacillota bacterium | reverse complement strand
TTGAGCTTTTTTAGATAATCATCGATTTTTTTCATGGTTTCTTTCCTGGTAGTGGGATTATTTGTGACCTGTGGTGTATCCATTCTCAAATAATCCCAGAAGGCCTGTGTCATGTAGGGCTCGTTAACTGCAAAGCTTATGACGGGACGTGTATACTTCAGAATAAGCAAGCCAATGTTTTCCTTTGCGTATATGGTAAGTTCATCCTTAATATTATCCTGGATCACCACATCGTAATTTGGATAATGTTTCATAAGACTTACAAGGTTTTCAAGTTGAGCTTTGAAGGTGTATGGATCGTAAAATACTGGTGTTCCAGAAAAAACTGTAAAGCCTATTGGAATCTTTCTTTCTTGAAGTTGGGAAATTTCAGGGAGTTGAATTATTTCCACAAAAGTATTTGTCTTAAGGACTTCAACCAGTGAATGTTGTCTTTCCTTGTGAAATTGAAACAACCTATCCCTGTCCTCTTTAGCATGATTCTTGAGAAACTTCTCCAGGGCGAATAGGGGGATGCTAATGGATGAAACACCTTGAGACCTCAATATGCAATTTCCCTTTTCCTCCTCGAACTCACTAACTGTGTCCATAAGGGACATGTTGGAGGAGGTGCTGTAAATCTTCATCAATGGCCTGCAAAGCTTTAGAAAGTCTTCATATTCCGCCAGCAATGAGTTGAGAGTGTCTTTTTCAGTTAGGTAGAAATTAAGGTTGCTTTCTGAATTTCTGCCGATTGAACTGGACGAAACTGCACATAGGTCTGGAGCGATAAA
Organism: uncultured Bacillota bacterium; assembly: GCA_937951995.1. GTDB lineage: Bacteria > Bacillota > Clostridia > Tissierellales > Tissierellaceae > Gudongella. The sequence goes on along the minus strand of CALGAG010000052.1, from coordinate 820 downwards.
AATTGTCCTTTTAAAATTAACATCCCTGGTTCTAGGATAATAGTAGGGTTCAATATTGCCAGTCAAGTAGAATGGCATCCACTCCTTTATTGCAGAAAACATCTCATCAAGGGACCTGGTAATGGTGTGAACTATTTTAACCTTGTTCCCCTTTTGAAGTACCTGCATAAAAATCTTTGCCCACTGCATCGTAAAATGAGGGTCGTCAAGAAGCCATGTCAGGTCTTCATCACTGTACAGATACAGAGTATGCTTTCTGTCGGAGTTTAGAATATCAGTCAGAAACCTGAGGGCTGCAACACGTTTGCCATGAATTCCATGATAGACATCCTGCCTTGATTCATCCAAATAGGCCTCTCCACCTTCTCCATGGTCTGAAGGATCCTTTTTAAAACTGAATTCATCCAGCTGTCTTATAAAGCTTCCAACCTTGCTTTTTTGTTCCGCTGGAATGCTTCTTAGCCATTCCTCAACAGCTACATCCAGACTAATGGTTTCTCTGGAGTAGGAGATGTTTTCTGCTTGTAGCCTGGTCAATAGTCCCTGCATCTGATAATCCTCCCTACATCTCTTGGAAAGGACGGCAGCCATCTTTGAGATATAGTTTTCATTCCGGGAAGGCTTCCTTGAGCCTGAACGGAGACGGCTTATAAAGGAAGGGTCCAGGGAAGTCTGCTTGGCCATTGCACTATTGCTGGTACCTGTTAAATTCATTAGAAAATCAAGCTTTTCATTGAAGTTCAATAGCATCACCTCTTTAGTTGATTATAGCAAGTGGTCTATTCCTTGGCAAGATTTTGTCACGATTATTGCCCGTAAT
>CALGAG010000051.1 GCA_937951995.1 uncultured Bacillota bacterium | reverse complement strand
CTTATGGAGACTGAGAGGGGTATCTGATGAAGGATTTTGTAGTTTTGGAAAATGTAACTAAATACTATTATATGGGAAACCACAAGATTGAAGCTGCCAAAGACATAAGCTTCACCATTGACAAGGGTGAATTCTGCGTAATTGTAGGGCCTTCAGGTGCCGGGAAGACCACAGTTCTAAATATTTTAGGTGGCATGGACTCCTGTGATGGAGGAAGAATAGTCCTTGATGGACTGGTTGTGAGCAGCCTTAACGAGCGCCAGCTAACGGACTACAGAAGATATGACGTAGGCTTTGTATTCCAGTTCTACAACCTGGTCCAGAATCTTACGGCACTGGAGAATGTGGAGCTTGCCTCCCAGATTTGCAAGGACCCACTTGACCCTGCAACGGTCCTCTCCCAGGTTGGTTTAAGTGAGCGTATGGACAATTTCCCCGCCCAGCTTTCAGGTGGAGAGCAGCAAAGGGTTTCAATTGCCAGGGCACTTGCAAAGAACCCAAAGATACTACTGTGCGATGAACCCACTGGAGCCCTTGACTATGAGACAGGGAAAAATATTCTGAAGCTACTCCAGGATTCCTGCAGGGAGTTTGGAAAGACGGTCATACTTATAACACATAATCAGGCTATATCCCAGATGGCGGACAGGGTTATACACCTGAAGAACGGACAGGTATCGGAGATGTCAACAAACCCAGCCCCCTTGCCAATTGAAAGGATTGAATGGTAGTGAAAAACGCATATGGAAAGATTGTATCCAGAGAATTCATTGAAAGCTTTGGACGATTTGCAGCCATATTTGGGATTGTGGCACTGGGCGTTGGATTTCTTTCAGGACTTCTGGTAACAACACCGGATATGCATAATTCAGTTGATGAATACTACGACATGAACAATATGGCTGACATCTTCATAAAGGGTACCATGGGTATCACAGATGATGACCTTCAAACAGTTGCAGAACTGGAGGAGGTCAGCGAAGTCATGCCCGCATATGTGCTGGATATGCTTGTAGATACCTCCCAAAACGGGACACTTGTCACAAGGATATATGGTTTGCCATTAATAAGGGGAGAAGCGAACATAAACAGGCTGGAACTGCTTGAGGGAAGGATGCCCCTAAAATCCAATGAGGTCCTTGTTGAAAGAAGCGGTACCTATCTTGCCGAAATTCCCTTGGGATCTACAATAACCATTTCTTCTGAGAATGAGGACTATGAGGATATAGAGGACTACTTTAGAGTCCTTACCTATGAGGTGGTTGGAGTTGTGGGCAACACCTTCCATTTCTCCACTGAAAGGGAAGTGACCAATGTTGGAAGTGGAAGACTGGGAGCAATCATCTACTCAGACCAGTCCAGCTATGCATTGGAAAACTGGACAGACCTCTATATTACAGCAAAGGACGCCATTTCACTGGACTCCTTCTCCAATGAGTATGGAGTTAAAATCCAGCGTTTGGTTGACAAGCTTGATGGAATATCCCTGGAAAGATCAGAGATAAGATATGGGGAAGTCCTGAGGGAGGCAGAGGAGGAGCTTGCCGATGGCTGGGAGGAATACAAGGATGGAAAGGCAGAGGCAGACCAGGAGCTTGCCGATGCCTGGCAGGACATCCTTGAGGGAAGGGCGGACCTTGCAGATGGATTAAGAGACCTTCAGGATGGGGAAAAGGAACTTGCAGATGCCAGAATAACCCTTAGGGATGAGGTGGCAGATGCAGAGAGGGAGATAGCAGAAGGAGAAGAGGACCTTGCTGATGCCTATATGGAGCTTAGGGATGGCGAGAAAGAATTGGCTGATGCCCTTGTTGAACTCCAGGACGGGGAAAAGGAATACTATGAAGGATATCTGGAGTTTTTGGATGGGAAGAGGAAATATGAGGATGGCCTAGAGGAATACCTTGATGGAGAAAAGGAGTATGCCAAGGGCCTTGAAAAGCTCCAGGATGGGAAAAGGGAGCTTGCAAGGGGTGAAAGAGACCTCCAGCGGGGAAGGCGAGAGCTCCAGGCTGGAGAGGATGAGTATGCAGCAGGAGTGAAAGACCTCCAGGAAGGCAAAGACCAGCTCCTTGCAGGAGTGTCCCAGATTGCAGACAATTTCAAGCTGGAGGGCTTCACTCCCCAGGACCTGGTTGGCACAGTCTCGGGACAGGCTGTTCTTCGTGGTGCAATCGGTGGGGCCAAGGTTGAGCTGGAGGCAAAAAAAGTTGAGATTGAGGGAAATATTGAGGGTATTAAGCAGCAAATTAGTTATTATGAAGGCCAGCTTGAGACAACAACGGATTCGGCAATAATAATTGACCTGGAAGGAGACCTTGATGAAGCGAAAACAAATCTTGCCGCAGCTGAAGCAGGATTGACCCATATAAACGCCCAACTGGAAGAGCTCCCAGACCCAAACCAGCTTATCGGTGGCTGGAACCAGATCCTGTCAGGAGAAAGGGAATTGGAATATGCCAGAAGACAGCTGGATGATGGCTGGGATGAGTACTATGATGGAAGAGCCCACCTAAGGGATGCCCAGAAGGAACTCCAAGAAGGGGAGAAGGAGCTTGAGGATGCCAGAAAAGAGCTTGATGATGCAAAGGCTGAGCTTGAGGATGCAGAAAAGGAATTAAGAGACGGAGAGCTGGAACTTGCCGATGGAAGAAGAGAACTTGACGATGGCTGGAAGGAATATAATGATGGATTGTTAGACATCCAGGATGGCTGGAAGGAGTACAAGGACGGCCTGGTTGAAATTGAGGATGCAAAGGTTACACTTGCAGAAGAGGTGGCAGATGCTGAAAGGGAGATAGCCGATGGAAGAAGAGAACTGGCTGATGGCTGGAGGGAATACAATGATGGAGTGGTTGACCTCCAGGAAGGGGAAGCTGAATATTTTGAGGAGAAGTCCAAGGCAGAGGAAGAGCTTGCAGATGCCTATGCAGACCTAATGGATGCTGAAAGGGAAATAGCGGACCTGGAGATGCCTGAGTGGTACGTTTTGGACCGGGAATCAAATATGAGCTTTGTAAACTTCCAATTGAACGCGGATAAGGTTGCTGCCATTGCCAAGTTCTTTCCAATATTCTTCTATCTTGTGGCAGCCCTGGTTTCACTGACCACAATGACCAGAATGATAGAGGAGGAAAGGACCCAAATAGGGATCCTTAAGGCGTTGGGTTTCAGGAGGACATCAATAATCGGAAAATATGTAGCCTACTGCAGTCTTGCAAGCATACTGGGAAGTGCAGCAGGCCAGTTGGTTGGATTTAAGCTGATACCAAGGGTTATCTGGAATGCATACGGAGTGATGTTCCACCTTCCTCCCTTTGTTTCAGAATATAATGCCAGAATTGCATTTGTGGCATCGGGAATTGCAGTCTTGAGTACAGTTGGAGTGACTGTATATGCGGCAAATGAAGCCCTGGGGGAGAAACCGGCTACCCTCATGCTGCCAAGGGCACCAAAGGCAGGCAAGAGGATACTCCTGGAGAGAATTGGACCCCTATGGCGTAAAATGAGTTTCAACATGAAGTCCACTGCCAGGAACATATTCAGGTACAAGAAGCATTTCTATATGACTGTTGTGGGAATATCCGGATGTACGGCCCTGCTTGTGATGGGATTTGGCATGAGGGATTCAATACGTGATTTTGCGGGCAGTCAGTTTGACCATATATTTATGTACCAGATAAATGTGGAACTTGATGAGGAAGAATTGTCCAAAGAACCACTTGACCAGCTGGTGGAGAACCTGGACCATGTGGAATCATACACAGGAGTGTACTCTGATAAGGGGATAGTAAGACATAACAATGATCTCCTGGATATTAACTTAAGGGTGTTTCATGACCCAGAAGGGCTTTCAGAGAATATCCTCATAAGGGATCGGGAGTCCAGGGAGATTATACTGCCTGGGGCAGAGTATGTGATAATAACAGAAAAGCTGTCGGAGGTTCTTGGGGTATCCATCGGTGATACAATCCTATATGAGGACTCTGATGAAAACCGTGGCCAGCTTAAGGTAACGAATATCACTGAAAACTATCTAGGCAACTACTTGTATGTGGATTTCGCCCAGTATGAGGCCGTGTTTGGACCATCACCCACAAATAGCGCCCTTGTAAGGATAGGAGATTTGACGGGTGATGAAGAGGATGGTTTTGTGGAGCGGCTGCTTTTGGAGGACTCGGTTCGTAATGTTGAATTGCTGAGCCAGACCAGAAGGAGTTTCGACAACCTTGTTAGGAGCATAGACTACATTGTCTTAGTCATTATTGTTGCCTCTGGACTACTTGCATTTATTGTCCTTTACAATCTTACCAATATAAATGTCAATGAAAGGAAAAAGGAGCTTGCAACCCTCAAGGTGCTCGGTTTTCACAATGAAGAGGTAACCTCACACATCTTCAGGGAGATTGCCATTCTCACCTTGATTGGAATTGGTGTGGGTTTGGTTCTTGGAACCTATATGCATGAGTTCATCATCAAGACCATTGAGGACCCGGATACAATGTTTGGTAGGGATATCAGATGGATGAGTTTTGTGCTTTCAGCCGTTATCACCCTGATATTCTCCTTTATAGTTAACCTGTTTATGGGTCGTAAGATAAGGAACATTGAAATGGTTGAGTCAATGAAAGCAAATGATTAATTTTAAGCCTGGGGAGACCTGGGCTTTTCTTTTTTGATTTTCCTTTGCATTGATACTATCCTTGCTAATCCAAGGTGACATAAGAATTTGTCATCCTGAAGCTTGCTGAAGGATCTTTGACCCCACAATTCGACTCATCTGTCATTTCGGCAGTCATATAATAATTAGCCCTTAGGTATTTGCACGCAGTTCTGGATTCAAGTCCGATTAAAATCATCAGCTCGTTTTCTCCATTGATTCCTATGCCGCTTCGCTTGGAGGAATCAAGGCACTTCGAAATCCTCGCTGGATTTTAAAGTCGTTCTTTCATATGAACTGCTTTGCAAAGTACCATTCGGGCTTTGAAAACTGTTATGTCATCCTGAAGCTTGCTGAAGGATCT
>CALGAG010000050.1 GCA_937951995.1 uncultured Bacillota bacterium | reverse complement strand
ATGCTTCTTGCTGGATGGGGTTCCGTCCTACTAGGTGGATGTCCAATGAGACAGCTTATCCTAGCAGGAGAAGGGAACACTGATTCAGCCGTGAGTGTTATGGGAATGGTAGCGGGGGCTGCTATTGCACATAATTTTGGACTTGCTTCAAGCGGTGCCGGACCTACAGCCAATGGACAAATTGCTGTAATCCTTAGCATTGTTCTAGTCGCAATAATCTCAGCTTCCAATTCCGAACTTGTCACAAAACGTGCGGAAGCTTAAAGGAGGAAAATACATGAATATAATTGATGCAAGAGGAATGTCCTGTCCACAGCCTGTGCTTATGACAAAAAATGCACTTAAAGGCAATCCTGGCATTGTCCAGATCATTGTGGACAACGAGACTGCCAAGGGGAATATAGAAAGATATTTGAATCACGAAGGCTTTTCTGTGGAGTTTCAGAATCAGGATGATGATATTCTGATAAAGGGAAGCAGGTAGGATGAAAAGCTACATGATCCTTTTCTTTACCCATTCAGGAGCAATAAAGTTTCAGAGAAAGCTTGAAAGGTTGAATGTTTCCTGCAAGTTGATGCCTGTACCCAGATCATTGAGCTCCAACTGTGGAATAGGGGCAAGAGTCAGTCATGATGGTAATATACTTATACTTGCTGACAATGAGGTTGAAAAGGTGTACGAAATACAAGAGGATGATTATAGGGAAATATTTCATCAAAGCTAACAAAAGCCAGACCTTGCGGTCTGGCTTTATCTATTGCTACTATGCCTTTACTTTCATTTGTTCTCTAGCTATCTCTGCACCCCTCATTAGGGCATCCTTGTTTATTGGAAGGAGGTGAGCCTTGGTTTCTCCAAATACCTTCCCAAAGGCCTCATACACCGATTCAATTTTGATTGCTCCAGTAATCTCTATATATGCACCAAGCATAACCATGTTTGCTATTCTGGTATTTCCTATTTCATTTGCAATTTCGTTTGCTGGTATATAGTATACGTCTATATCATCTCTTTTAGACTTTTTAGCTATAAGAGATGAATTGATCATAAGGTTTCCACCTGGAACCACACTATCCTCGAACTTCTCAAGGGATGGAAGGTTAAGTACTACAGCTGTTGTCGCCTCCACAACTATTGGAGATCCAACTGGCTCTGACGATATTGTAACGTTGCAGTTTGCAGTACCTCCACGCATTTCTGGACCGTATGACGGCAACCATGATACATTCCTACCCTCTACCATTCCAGAATATGTCAGTAGCTGTCCCATGGCCATTACACCCTGTCCACCAAATCCTGCGATTATTAATTTTTCTTCCATTTCTATTCTACCTCCTCTGGCTTTCTGAAGTTACCCAATGGATAGTAAGGAATCATATCCTTTTCCAACCATTTCATTGATTCAACAGGTGTAAGACCCCAGTTTGTCGGACATGTTGACAGGACCTCAACAATACTGAATCCCTTACCCTCTATCTGAACCTTGAATGCCTCCCTTATGGCTTTCTTGGCTTTTCTGATGTTTGCAGGAGTGTTGACTGCAACCCTTTCAACAAATTTTGCACCATCGATTGTAGCCAGCATCTCTGATATCTTGATTGGTTTACCTGTTGTGGCTTCATCCCTACCATATGGAGAAGTTGTCGTCTTTTGTCCAATAAGGGTGGTTGGTGCCATTTGTCCACCAGTCATGCCGTATATTGCATTGTTTACGAAAATTGTTGTAAACTTCTCACCCCTGTGGGCTGCATGAACAATTTCTGCAGTACCGATTGAAGCCAGGTCACCATCTCCCTGATAGGTGAATACGAAATTATTAGGGTGAACTCTTTTAATACCAGTGGCTACAGCAGGAGCTCTACCATGAGCCGCCTCATGCATATCTACGTTGAAATAGTCATATGCCAATACTGAACAACCTACAGGTGCAACACCTATGGCTTCATCCAGAAGATCCATTTCCTCCATTACCTCGGCAACAAGTCTGTGAATTATTCCGTGTGTACAGCCTGGACAATAATGGGTAGGTTTGTCAGTTAATCCTTTTGTTTTCTCAAATATAATTGCCATTATTTGTCACCTCCAAGAATTTCCTTAACCTTTTCAACAATTTCCTCAGGCTCAGGAACCATTCCACCTGAACGACCATGGAAGTATGTTGGAATTCTTCCCTGCAGTGAAATCTTAACATCATCTATCATCTGTCCTGTACTCATCTCAACAGTAAGTACTCCTTTACAATCGTCTCCAATTCTCTCGAATGCTTCATTTGGGAATGGATAGAGGCTTATTGGTCTAATCATGCCAACCTTGTAGCCTTCCTTCTCAAGCTTTGCTATGGCAGTTTTGGCGATACGGGATGTTGTACCGTAAGCTGTAATTACTATATCCGCACCCTCAACATTATATTCTTCTACCTTCTTCTCATTCTCCCTGATTTTTGCATATTTTGCCTGAAGCTTGTGGTTGTGCTTCTCAAGCTCCTCTGCCTGAAGGTAAAGTGAGTTGATTACGTTTCTCTGCTTTCCCTTTCCCTTTCCTTTTGTTGCCCAGTCCTTTTCAGGAAGGTCAGCTCTTGGCTTATAGTTAAACTCCACAGGCTCCATCATCTGGCCAATCATTCCATCGCCAAGGATCATTACAGGTGTTCTGTAAAGGTCTGCAAGGTCAAAGCCCTCCATTACAAGGTCCACCAATTCCTGAACATCTGCCGGTGCCAATACTATCAGTCTGTAGTCTCCATTTCCTCCGCCTCTGGTTGCAAGGAAGTAATCTCCCTGAGCTGGTTGGATTGTACCAAGTCCTGGTCCACCCCTCATCATATCAACGATTACGCATGGAAGCTCCGCTCCCGCACAATATGAAATACCTTCCTGCTTCAGTGCAATTCCAGGGCTTGATGATGATGTCATAACTCTTGCTCCTGAACCTGCAGCACCATATACCATGTTGATTGCCGCCACTTCTGATTCGGCCTGTACATAGGCCCCTCCTACCTTTGGTAACTCTCTAGACATATATTCAGGGACTTCACTTTGAGGAGTGATTGGATATCCAAAGAAATAATGGCATCCGGCTGCAATTGCAGCTGCTCCTACTGCTTCATTCCCTTTCATGAGAACTTTTGTCATATGTAACCCCTCCTTTATAATCTCTCTACAGTAATAACTACGTCTGGACAGATTGTAGCACAATTAGCACATGCAATGCATTTATCCATTTCTTCTATAGCTGCTGGGTGATACCCTTTCTTATTGATTCTAGCGGTATCAAGTGAAATGATGTTTACAGGACAAACCGTAACACAAAGTCCACAGCCCTTGCACAGGTCCTCCTCAAATGTTGTTCTGCCTTTTACCTTTGCCATATTTCTGATCCTCCTTTTTTTATAGCATCCATTCTTCCCTCATATAAAGCTTGATCGGGAAAACGTTGTCTCCAAGTTCCTCAGGCAGCTCATCCACCAGAGTCTCGAGACAAGCATTATACTTAATTGGCAGGCCGGTTCTGGTTGAAACCTCCCTGGCCAAATTATAGCCTCTCATGACATCCTCCACTGTTGTACTTTTCAAAAGATGTGTATTGTTTATGATTCCTGTAACCTTAGCCCTTGCAACATCCTGTATTTTTACAATGTACTCCTCAACCTGGTCCACGGTCTGGGTCTCAGGTCGGTTTGCATTCAGTACGAAGAGCATGTCGTACTCTCCGTCCTTGAAATAGGTGTGGTACCTTCCAAGGGTTCTTGCTCCCTGAGGGTTTCCACCTACATCAAGTATTGCCTGGTAGGACTTGTCCTGTAGGGGTGTAAGGACCTCACCTGATATTGCTGGAAGGTCCATGCCGGAGCCTTTTATGGCTCCGCCAATTACCCTAATTCCCTTTTCCTCAAGGATTTCTGCCTTTTCCCTGCTTCTGAAATACAGGTTTACCACATCCAGGTCAGCAAGTGCTACCTTCTTGCCCATTTGAGCCAGCTTAAGGGCATAATTTACACTAAATTCAGTCTTGCCGCTTCCATAATGTCCTATTATGATTCTGATTCTATTGTCTTTTTCCATTCCATACTCCTAACTGTAAACCTTGGGAGATTCCTCATTTCTAAGCACTCTCAAGCCACCTTCAGCAAGTGCCTCAAGCTCATCCTCTCCAGGATAGACAGTGACACCACTTATATATTCAACCATTTCCTTGATCCAACCGGTAAACATATCATCGTATGCTATCCCCCCTGTGATAAGGATCTGGTCTACATCTCCCTTAAGAACCGCTGCTGACGCTCCAATATCCTTTGCCACCTGGTAGGCCATGGCTCTGTAGATCAACTCTGCATACTCATCGCCTTCATTGATCCTCTTTACAACCTCTCGACCATCGTTTGTTCCCAGGTAGGATACCAGCCCACCATTTCCCTTTATCATTTTCTTGATCTCATCAAGTGTGTACTTTCCTGAAAAGCAAAGCTTTATAAGGTCTCCAATTGGAAGGCCTCCTGATCTTTCCGGTGAGAAGGCGCCTTCACCGTCAAGGGCATTTCCTACATCCACCACTTGACCTTTTCTGTGGGCTCCCACAGATATTCCTCCACCAAGGTGGGCAACTATAAGGTTCAGGTCAGTATATTTCTTGTTCTGCTCTTTTGCATACCTTCTAGCAACTGCCTTTTGGTTAAGGGCGTGAAGTATGCTTTTTCTCTCAATTTCCTTCAAGCCGGAAATTCTTGCAACATCCTGCAACTCATCCACAACCACAGGGTCCACAATAAATGCTCTGCCATTTGCAGTCCTGGCGATTTCGTATGCCAGAATGGCTCCAAGATTTGATGCATGCTCCCCTCTCGCGGCTTTCCGAAGGTCCTTGAGCATTTCCTCGTTAACCTCGTAGGTGCCACCTTCAATTGGCTTTAGTAGCCCCCCTCTCCCCACTATTGCGTGGAGACTTTCAATTTCTATCTTGTTCTTTTTAAGAGCTCCAATTATTATTTCCTTTCTAAACTCGAACTGGTCAATCATCTTGTGGAATTTGGAAAGCTCACCCACATCATGTCTTAGTGTCTCTTCAAAAAGAAGCTTTTCGTTCTCGTAAACCCCAATTTTTGTTGATGTTGATCCGGGGTTTATCACCAATAATCTGTAGTTTTCCATAAATTCCTCCCCTTATGCCATCAAGGTAGCCAGAACAATTGAATTAAGCTTGGCTTCCTCGTTGTCTGCTCTTGATGTCAGAACAATCGGCTTGCTTGTGCCCACAATCAGGCCAGCTGATTTCGCGTTTGCCAAAAAGCTCAATGCCTTGTATAGTACATTTCCTGCTTCAATGTCCGGTGCAAGTAGAATGTCAGCATCTCCTGCAACCACACTGTCTATCCCTTTGATTCTTGCCGATTCCTTGCTAACTGCATTGTCAAGGGCAAAAGGACCGTCTACTATGCATCCTGATATTTCTCCTGCCTTGTTCATATCAGACAGTTCCTTTGCATGGACAGTTGCCTCCATCTTTGGACTCACCTTCTCCTTGGCAGCAAGAACAGCTACCTTTGGCTCTGCAATATCCAATGAATGGGCTAGCTTAACAGCATTTTCAATGATTTTCTTCTTCTGGTCCAAATCAGGCGCTATTATCATAGCGGCATCTGTCACCATAAATACCTTGTGATAGGTTGGAACATCAAATACAGCAACATGGCTTATTACACTATCTGTTCTAAGACCAATCTCCTTGTCAAGAACTGCTTTCATGATCACGGATGTGTCTATCAGACCCTTCATCAGTACCTGAGCCTCACCGCTGCTTACCAAGGCCGTTGCCTTTCTGGTTGCTTCAACTCCATCCTTCTCATCGATTATCTGTACATTTGAAATGTCGAAGGATATACCCGCAGCCAACTTTTGGATCAGTTCACTATCTCCCACAAGGATTGGCTCAACTATACCTTTTTCATAGGCCAGCTTGATCGCTCCCAATACATCCTCATCCTGTGCAACAGCTACAGCCATTTTCTTTGGTCCCTTTTCCTGAGCAAGCTTGAATAAACTTTCAAAATTCTTTGCCATTATTCCACCTCTTCCTCATATATCTTGAAACTTTCTTCCCCATCCATCACTCTTCTGGCCCCCTTGTTCAAGGCCTCCATTTCATCCTCTCCAGGATAAACCGTTACCGGTGCCATAAATGACACCATGTCCTTGATATAGTCAACCAGATAATCCGAATATGCCAGGCCACCAGTTAGGATTATCCCTTGGATCTCTCCTTTGAGAACCGGACCACAAAGACCGATCTCCTTGCCTATCTGGTATGCCATTGCTTCATATATAAGCTTTGCATATTCATCTCCTGAGTTGATTCTTTCCATGACCTCACGGCCGTCAAAGGTACCAAGATAGGACATAAGTCCACCTTTTCCCTGAATCATTTTTTTCATATCCTGCTCTGTATACTCTCCTGAAAAGCACATTCCAATAATATCACCTACTGGCAAACCTCCTGCTCTTTCAGGGGAAAACGGTCCCATCTGATTCGCATTGTTGGCATCCACGATTTTTCCCTCCAGTATGGGGGAAACTGTTATTCCGCCTCCAAGATGGGCAACGATAACATTAAGCTTATCAACACTTGTATTATTTTCAGTGGCATACCTGTGGCAAACCGCCTTTATGTTCAATGCATGGACCAGGGACTTCCTTTCAATTGCCTTTATCCCTGAAATCCTGGCTACATCATGAAATTCATCCACTGCAACAGGATCCACGATAAAGGCTGGTATTCCCTCCTTTTCGCCTATTCCCCTGGCTAAAAGTCCACCAAGGTTGGATGCATGCTGTCCTTGGATTCCTATTTTCAGGTCCTTGGCCATTTCGTCAGTCACCTTGTAGGTCCCACTTGGCATGGACTTCAGTAGTCCTCCCCTTCCTACAACACACTCCAGTTCCTCTAGTTGTATGTTTTCTTCATCAAGCCAATCAAGTATGATGTTAAGTCTGTAGTCATACTGGTCAGCGATTGATTCAAACCTGTTAAGGTCTTCCAACCCATGGTCAAGCTTTTTAGTCCTAAACTCATTTTGACCCATAAATACGGAAACCTTTGTTGATGTGGATCCCGGATTGATGGCCAATACGTATTTCCTTTCCATAGCATCCCCCTCGTTAAGTGAATATTATTCCTCAGTGATATTTATCTGAACTATCGACGGTTGTAAATTGCCGATAGACAGGTTTTCCATTTCCTCCCACGAAATCTCAATCTCATGGTTCCCTGCATCATAGCCTTCAAGGTCAACAAACAGAGCAAGGTCCTCCAGGCTGATTTCTTCCATATCAGCATCATAACCTGTCAACTCCAATGTATATGTCTGGTTCTGGCCCACTGGCTCAAGCTCCAGGCCTCCCTGAAGATTTCTAAACTCAATATCTTCAAATGAAAATTCAAGTGTTGTTGTGACAACTTCTCTGACCTGATAATCCACTCTTATCACTTGATCAGGGTCCAGGAGTGTCACGCCCTCCGGCAAGTCCAACTCAACCTGTATGCTCTCATTTTCAAGCATAGTGTTGATATCTACTTCAAGTGTCCTCAGTTCTGTAAGCTGAGTGATGGAGTTATCCCCTTTCACCGCTACTGTTCCAGGACTTATTTCTATATCTGTGATTGCATAGTTGTCTGGAAGTTCATTTATCGTTATAAGGTTTACAGGAAGGTCAACTGTTCTGAATACAGAAAGGGTCACTTCCACAAAGCCTGGGTCCTTTTCAAGTCCTCGGACCTCCTCCCCGCTGTCATTGAGTATCTTAATTGGGGTGGATACTGTCCTATTCTCTGTCATACCAGCTAAATCAATTACTCCCTGGGCCGTTGCAACCTCATTGATCCATGTCCTTGGCCCGCTGACCAGGATACTTTGTGGTCTTGATACTGTATCTCCCCGAACATAATTCTCAGGTAGGGTTCCCTGATAATCCATTGTTACTGGGATTTCCCTGCTCACTATCCTGTCAAAGGTAAAGAGTACTTCCTTGGGCTCATGGTTTATAACCCGAATCCCAGATGACTGGTCCAGAAGACCAACTGTAACTGGAATCTTAACCTGGCCCTCACTGTAGCCGCTCAGATCAACCTGTGCATATATCTTGGATGAGCTGAATTGACTGAAATCAGACCTTTTCCCGGTTACCCTCACATCTATCTTAACCTCTTCAGGATCCATGATCACCAGGCCTTGCCTGTCCAAAGCTGCCGTATTTGTATAGCTGACCGTTACATTCCTGTATTCCTGGGTCTGGACAGGATCGGTCTCACTCATGACATAGCTCCAAAGGAATATGGCAATTACAAGAGTGAGGATTTTTGCTGTTACATCACTTTTTCCCATCTTCATCTCTATTCCTCCATCTTGTCATAAATGTCTGGTCACTGTTTTTTGGCTTGTACATCTCCAGAAGTATCTGTTTCAAGGTCTTTGAATCAAGATATCTTGATATTGTGCCGTTTTCTGCTATGGAAATGGCTCCCGTCTCCTCTGAAACTATGATTGAAATGCTGTCAGACCTTTCTGAGATTCCCAATGCAGCCCTATGTCTTGTACCAAGTTCCTTGCTAACTGATGAGCTGTCAGTCAGGGGCAAAAAGCATGCTGCCGCCTTTATGATATCGTCCTTTATTATTACTGCACCGTCATGCAAGGGGGTGTTGGGAATAAAAATATTGATAAGAAGGTCACTGCTGACTGTTCCTCCAATTTTTGTTCCTGTCTCCACAACTTCGTTTAGTCCAGTTTGCTTTTCCAGCACTATCAAGGCTCCAATTTTCTGCCTGGCCAAGGAAGCCGTTGCCTCCACTATCTCATCAACTACCCTTGACATGCTTTCCCCTCTTATCTCTATCAAGGATTTGGAGAAAAATCTGCTCCTACCTATGTATTCCAATCCCCTTCTCAGTTCAGGCTGAAAAACGATCAGGATTGCAAGTGTTCCAACTGTCATGGCATTACCAAGAATCCAGTTGATGGTGTATAGTTCAAGCCATTCACTGACCTCAGTAAGCACCAAAAGAACCCCTATGCCCTTTAATAGCTGCTCAGCACGGGTTTCCTTTATCAATGTATACAGCTTGTATAGAACAACTGCAACTATCAGGATATCAACTATATCCCTAATTCTGATGTTCATGAACAAATCACTTAGAAATTGCAATGGAACCCCGCCTTTTTGTTTAGTCTCTACATCCTATTATACCCTATAAGACTATGCATTTGAAGATGTATTAAGGAAGCTTTTTGATTCTCATGTTCGGAAACTCGGTTGTTTTAAATAATCAGTCTCCCAGTGCCTTTGTAGTCTCTGACAATGACCTTTCCAGCCTTTTTACTGTCGCAGGGTCAAGATCCATGTCCAACTCCCCTTCGAGTGCTGCTTCCACAGGTAGGATCCTGTATTCATAGGCACCAGCCTGCCAGCTTCTATGTATCCAGGTGGGGATCATCCTAAGAGTTTTTACATGGGTGTTTCCACTAACCATGTCCTTCTCCACCTCAATCTGGATCATCATCCCATCTTCAGTTGCAGAAACTCCCATTGTGTCATACCTTTGATTGGAAATAAAATTCCCCATGGAATATACTACAAGGGTCATTTTTGAGTCTGTGTGGATGATGTCAACTTTTTGTACTACATGGGGATGGGTCCCCAGTATTATATCCACACCACTATGGGATAGAAATTCCGCAAGTTCTATCTGGTCCTGAGAAGGATTTGAGTGATACTCGTATCCCCAATGCAAATATGCCATGACAAGGTCAACCTCCTCCACCTCAAGGGCACGAATATCCTCCCGGATGAGATCTTTGTCAATGAGATTCACCATGTTACTTCTCTCTTCCTGTGTTAAGAGCGAGTCCAGTCCGTTTAGACCGTAGGTATAGGAAAGGATGCCGACCTTTATATCGTTCCTGTCCTCCACGATGTAGGGTCTTCTTGTGTCCTTGCTGGTCCCAATGTACTCCAATCCCCGTTCCTTTATCTTATCAATTGTATTTATGATTCC
>CALGAG010000049.1 GCA_937951995.1 uncultured Bacillota bacterium | reverse complement strand
TACAGAATAGTTGACCAGATTCATACAGCAACCAACAACTTTGGTGACCTTGTAGTTGCAACAGTCGTTTCAAAACTTGAAGGAACCTTTGACTACGAAACCTTCAATGCGGACAATATGGTGAAAGAGCAGAAACTGTCAGAGCAGGTATAAGTAAAGATAGATAAGATTAAGGGGGATAAAAATGAGTTTAAACAAAGCGCCTAAGAATCACGTGTTCTACAGAAACCAGAACTGGCATTATCCAAAAATAGACAGGGGAGAGGGAATCTACCTTTATGGAGAGGACGGCAAGGAGTACATAGACGGCTGTTCAGGATCTGCAGTTGCAAACATTGGCCATGGCAACAAGGAAATTGCAGAGTTTGCTAAGGAGCAAACTGAAAGAATTGCCTTCACCCATCTGTCAAGATGGACTGTGGATGTGATTGAGGATTGTGCAGAGAAGGTAGCCAGCTGGTGTCCTGAGGGACTTGACCACGTTTACTTTGTATCAGGGGGCTCGGAGGCAACTGAGACTGCAATGAAAATGGCAAGACAATACTATGTTGAAAGAGATGGGGTCCAGTCAAGCAAGTGGAAGATCATATCAAAGTGGAACTCCTACCATGGAGCTACCCTGGGATCACTTTCAATGACAGGCACAATCGGAAGAAGGAAGGTATATGACCCAATGCTTGTCAACTTCCCCAAGATTGAGCAGTTCTACCATTACAGAAACCCATGGGGAGCGGAGACACTGTACGAGACAAGTGTGAAGGCCGCCCAGGAACTGGAGATTGAAATATTGAGACAGGGACCACAGAATGTTGCAGCCTTTATAACAGAGCCTGTCGTTGGTTCGGCAGCACCTGGAGCACATCCAGAGAAGATTTACTTTGATATGGTAAGGGAGATCTGTGACAAGTATGACATCCTCTTTATAATGGACGAGGTAATGGCAGGGTCAGGAAGAACCGGGGAGACCATGGCATCAAAGTTGTTCGATGCAACACCGGATATTATTGCAGTTGCAAAGGGACTGAGCAGCGGTTACACACCAATGGGAGCTGCAGTCTGCAACAAGAGGGTATTTGATGCAATAATGGTGGATGGTTCAGGAAACTTTATCCACGGACATACCTATGCTTCCAACCCACTTTCATGTGGCATAGCCCTTAAGGTTATGGAAATAATCGAAAGGGACGGATTCATCCAGAACGGAGCTGCCCAGGGAGACTACCTGATGGAGAAGATGCAGGACCTTTACAAGTATCCAATCGTAGGTGACATAAGAGGAAAGGGTCTTATGATAGGCTTGGAGTTTGTCAAGGACAAGGAGACAAAGGAACCATTTGATCCTTCACTGAAGATGAACGCCAAGGTAAACAACGCATGCATGGAGGAAGGACTTGTACTTTATCCAGGTGGTGGATCTGCCAATGGAAAGGGAGACCATGTTCTTATTGCACCTCCAATCAATATAACAAGGGAAGAAGTCGATTCCCTGTATGAGAGAATGGAAAGTGGAATCAAGAAGGTCTGCGAGAGCCTTTAATAGTTGGTAAGGGGGATAAACATGGAAAAACTTATTGTAACCGTAGCGCTAACCGGAAACGTACCAACAAAAGACCTTAATGAAAGTACTCCAGTAACTGTTGATGAGATTGTAAAGGATGCAAAGGATTGTGCAGACCTTGGAGCAGCTGTTGCCCATATCCACGTTAGGGATGAAAAGGGTATGCCAACAAGCAGACGTGACCTGTTCGAGCAAGTTGTAAACAAGATGAATGAAGAGAAAATAGACATCATTAAGCAGCTTTCAACCGGCGCACGTGGTGGAGAGAACACAATTGACTGGAGAGGTCAGATGCTTGATCTGAATGTTGAAATGGCAAGCCTTTCAACCGGGTCATCAAATTTCCCGTCAAGTGTAAATGCAAATTCTCCAGACCTTGTAAACGCTCTAGCCCAGAAGATGCTGGATAATAACATAAAACCGGAAATTGAGATATTTGATACAGCAATGCTTTCGAATGCCATATTTCTTGAGAAGAAGGGCATCCTAAAGGGGCCCCTCCACTTCAATATGGTTATGAATGTCAAGGGTTCCATGCCTGGAACACCAAAGAACCTAATGTTCCTGGTTGACAACCTTCCCAAGGGTGCAACCTGGACAGTATCGGGAATTGGTAGATCACAGGTCCAGATGATCACAATGGCAATCGCCATGGGAGGTCACGTAAGGACAGGACTTGAGGACCCCATCGAGTTTGAGAAGGGAGTACCTGCCACAAACAAAATGCTTGTTCAAAGGGTAGTGGACATAGCCAAGGCAGTTGGAAGACCAATCGCAACAACAGATGAGGCAAGAAAGATACTCAGCCTGTCATAAAAAAAGGGTCAGTATGGAAAAATCCATGCTGACCCTTCAATTTTTGGATAGACCTATGGCTTAATGGCCCAGTCCGGTCTCTTCAGTTCTGCTTCATTACTTCCAATGCTTTTAGCTGGAAAGCCCTCAAGTATTTCATTGTCACCAAATTCACTTCTTTGCTTCACAAGTGAGCCTGATTTAACTAAGGTATTTTCACCTAACCTACTGTAGTCACATACAATGGCTCCTGATTCCACCACGCTAGCCCTGCCGATGGTCGTACCATGAATTATACAGCCCGGACCGATGGTCACATCATCCTCTATGACCAGCTGGTTGTCCGGCAAGAGATGAAGTACTGTGTTTTCAAGTATCTGGACATTGTTCCCAATCACTACAGGTCCATGGGTGTTGCCAATGATCCTCACACCTGATGAAATAACCGAACCATCACCTATCTTAACATCTCCATTGATCTCAGCTGTATCATATATGTATGCTGAATCTGAAACCTGGGGGTATTTGCCATTGACTGTGTATAACTTGCCCATTATTTCACTCTCCTTGCCATTATTATCCACAATGTTTTCTTCAAAGGGGGATAATGAGATGTCTCCTCCCCGCATCCTTTTGATCATATCCCTGTCGTCAGTTGTGAGTTTTCTTATTACCCGGCCTGGCCTGCCTACAACAACCGACTCATCAGGAATCTCAGTTCCCTCCGGTATCAGAGTACCCTCTCCGAAAATACACATATTTCCCACCTTTGAACCAGGCAGAAATATTGCCCCGTTGCCAATTTCGCACAAATCTCCAATTTCAGCCCCGACAACAATACACTTGTGTCCAAACACGGTTTTGCTTCCAATCCTGAGCGGATGGGCTTCTGTACCAATAAGCACTGAATTCTCAAGAGCCCAGGTCTTGTTGCCAAGAATGACCGAGTCGTTTTCTGATCTTACCATTGTCCCCTGTGCTATGTAGGCGTCCTTGCCAAGTCTTGTCTTGCCCACTATTCTTGCTGAATCATCAATTCGAATCATATCATCGAGCCTCCTTTTAATGCTTGCTCCTTATCCTTATTTTACCTTTTATCCCAGTGAAATAACAGATGAATTTCAACTCTCCATAATAATGGATCATTTCCAACAACATTTTGCTCCCAAGCTCATGCTCAGGTGTTGAAGATATAATTAAATTGGGTAGTATGAGAATGAGTGCAACAATCAGCAATATACAATAGGAGCTATGGTTAGGAGGTCTTGGATGAAGGTTCAAAAATGCATCAACTGCGGCACCCAATTCAGGTACAAGTCAGTTCAGAAATCAATATGGGCAGGCTACAAGCCTATCATATGCTTCAACTGTGGAGCCATCCATGAATTCAGGTTTGTATACAGACTGGTGGTTTCTGTGCTGATAGTCCTACCCATATTCTTCAACCAATGGATCAGTGATATTGCGCCCAATCCTTTGGTTCACTCTGCCATGTATTTTGGGTATATATTTGTGGTGATAGGGATCATGCCATATTTGATCAGGTATCGCCTGAAGAATGACAATCTGGAATGAAGCTTAGATAGAACAATCAGTATGAAAGGAAGGGATAAAATGCTAAAGGATCTGGTACTAAATAACAGGACCTACCGTAGATTTTATGGGGAGGAAAAAATCAGCAGGGAGACATTGCTGGACCTTATTGAACTTGCCAGGCTGTCATCAACGGGAGCAAACCTCCAGCAGCTCAAGTACATAATATCCAATACCCCTGAGAAAAACCAGATGATATTCCAGGAGCTCAAGTGGGCTGCATACCTGAAGAACTGGGATGGACCAGTTGAGGAGGAGAGGCCCTCTGCATATCTTGTTATGGTAGCCGACAAGGAGATTGGCAGCAACATATACTGGAATCATGGAATAGCATGTCAGAGCATACTCCTGGGAGCAACGGAAAAAGGGCTTGGGGGCTGTATGTTCGGGGGCTTCAACAAGGAAAACCTGAAGAAGAAGCTTCAGGTACCCGACAGGTATGAAATCCTCCTTGTAATTGCCCTTGGCAAACCAAAGGAGGAGGTTGTACTTGAGGACCTTGGGCCAGAGGGTGACATCAAGTACTGGAGAGATGAAAAGGGAGTCCACCATGTTCCAAAGAGAAGGCTTGAGGACCTGATACTGGACCTATAGGACCTACAATTAGAGATCTTTATTCAGGAGGACCATATGTATGTGGTCCTCCCATTTTTCGTTTATCTTCAGGTAGTCTCTGGAAAGTCCCTCATCTACAAAGCCCAGCTTTTCCACAACCCGAAGGGACCTCAAGTTTCGAGGCATAATGTTTGCCTCCAGCCTGTGAAGGCCCATGTCCTCAAAGGCGATTCGGATAAGCTCTCCAAGGGCTTCAGTTGTGTAGCCTTGGTTAATGTTGTCCCTGTCAAGCCTGTAGCCAAGAAAACATGAGAGAAATGGTCCTCTTATTATATTATCAAGGGCAATGGTACCTATTACCTTACTAGGATCATCCTTCCTGAATATCCACAGCCTCAGCATCTGTCCCTCTTGGAACCTTCTGTAGTCCCTTTTCAGGAGGCTTTTCTGGTGACCGAGGGTATAGTAGTCATCAGGCCTGTCTGTTTCCCACTCCTTGAGGAAATCCTTGTTTCTGGTGATGTAATCAAGGACAAGTCCAGCATCCTTGGGTCTGAGTATCCTAAGTATCAACCTGTCTGTATGGTATATTTCCTTCATCCTTATTCCTCCACATCATTTGATTTCAGGCATTTCAAAAAGGTTCCAGGGATAAGCATCCTCCGGAAGGGAATGGTAGGAGACCTTTCTTCCCCCGGGATGTCTGAACTTTATCCTGTGGGACCAAAGTGATACCTGGGTCCAATCCTTTCTATTTGTGAACGCCCCGTTATATTTTGTATCACCCCAAAGGGGGAGGCCCGCATTCGATAGCTGGACCCTTATCTGATGGTGTCTTCCCGTCAGGAGTACAATGTGAACAAGGCTCAAGGCTCCGTGTTCTTCTGTTTCCACAGACTGCAGAAGCCTGTATTCAAGGATTGCCTTCTTTGAACCACTTACATCCTCTGAAACCACCTTGCTCATATTGACTGTCCGAAGCTTTTTTAGGTGGTCCACCATTTGGCCCTTTTCCTCCGATGGCCTGCCAATGACAACTGCCAGGTATTCCTTGTGAAAGGCCCTGTCCCTGATCCCTTTTGACAGCCAGGTGTTTGAGCTTTCCTTCCTTGCATAGACCATGACTCCGCCAACAGGTCGGTCCAACCTGTGAACAAGACCAAGATAATCCCTGTCAAGGGCAGTCATAAGGTCCAAGTCTCCGGTCTTGTCTCTCTGGCATGGCATGCCAGGGGGCTTTTCAACAACAACTATATCTTCATCCTCAAAAATTATATTTATATCCATCGCTACCTCCAGGATTATTATTCATAGCTAGATTATACACCAAATACAAAGAGGTTACATCATTGTAATGGGAAATAGGAAATACCCTATGGTATAATAAACGGGAGAGAAAAGAGGTATTAGATGAAAAGACTTGTCCAAGCAGACACAAAAAAACTAAAAAAGGAACTCCTTGGTTTCTATAAGACTCAGTACAGGAACCATCCTCTAAAGAGGGATTCCATGTCAGGCCTTCTGGAAGGGATTCTATTTGAAAAATCACAGCTATCAAAGGCGGTTAAGGCCCATCCCCTAATGGTGGTGGATGGGGAAGAAATTGTCATTGCAGCTGTTCTTGCCCATGTGGACAGGATGGCTGATTATCTGCAGATAGCATTTTTCGAATCACCCAGTCAGGATTTGGAGGCCTTTGATTTGCTTATGGACCAGGCAAACCTTCTATCCAAGGAGTATGGCTGCAAAAAAATCTGCGCATCCCTCAACATCCATGTAAACTACGGTCTGGGATATCTCTTGGACAGCTACGACAAGCCCCAAAGCTTTGGCATGGCCCACAATCCACCTCATATACACAGGTGTTTTGAAGAACACGGATTTGACAGGATCCAGATGTCAACATACATGAAGGACATGGATAGCCTGGAACCCCTTGTACCTGCTAGAATGAAGAAAAGACTTAAGGAAAGAAACACAGTCCGTCCTGTTGATTTTTCAAGACTCAGGGAGGAGGCAGCCACATACA
>CALGAG010000048.1 GCA_937951995.1 uncultured Bacillota bacterium | reverse complement strand
ATTCCGACAGTGACCCCATGAGCCACTTTGTGGATGATGAAAACTCCAGGGACCTGTTTCTGGGCTATGCCGTTGGAGGAATGAGGGTAAAATCCCAGCTTGAGGAAATGGGTGTGATCATAGATGAAAGGCATCCCCTGGTTGTCTACCTGCCCTGTGGGGTGGGAGGAGGACCTGGAGGAGTGGCCTATGGTCTCAAGCTAAGCTATGGCGACCTTGTTGAATGCCATTTTGCTGAGCCCACCCATTCCCCCTGTATGCTTCTAGGACTTGCAACAGGCAAGCACGACGGGATATCGGTTGAGGACATTGGACTTGACAACAGGACTGAGGCAGACGGGTTGGCCGTTGGAAGGCCGTCCTCCTTTGTGGGCAGGCTTATGGACAAGCTCCTGACAGGAGCCTTCACAATCCAGGATGACAAGCTATTTAAGTATCTGAAGGCCCTGTATGGGCAGGAGGGAATCTTTGTTGAACCTTCAGCAACAGCAGGCTTTAACGGACTGTTTCTAACAAAGGGCAGATACATTGACCGTGATCCTGTACAGCTGGTTTGGTCAACCGGTGGAAGCCTTGTTCCAAAAGAGGAAAGAAGCAAGTTTCTAGGTGAATAATCTAACTGGAAAGGTGGATTCATATGAAGATAAATATTGAACGAGTAAAGAGGGACATAAACAACCTGGCATCCTTCAGCAGTACACCGGGTAGGGGCGTTACAAGGCTGGCATTCTCCAAGGAGGATGTTCAGGCCAAGGGCTACCTTATGGCACAGATGGAGGCAGCTGGTCTGGAGGTTTATCTCGATGGATATGGAAGCCTGTTTGGTAGAAGGGAAGGTACTGAACCTGACCTGCCACCGGTTATGATTGGATCCCATTACGATACGGGAATAGGCGGAGGCCCCTTCGACGGAGTGGCTGGAATAGTGGCAGGCATTGAAATAGCTAGAACCCTAAAGGAAAACGGCGCTTCACACAGGCACCCAATCGAGGTTGCCGCCTTCAATGACGAGGAGGGGGCAAGGTTTGGCAATGCCATGTCAAATACAAGGGCAATGGCAGGCTTCCTTACACAGGAAGAGCTTGACAGGACCAAGGACATTAACGGCAAGCCCTTGAGGGAGGCCATGGAGGAATGCGGAATAAAGGTCGACCTGGATTTGGCAAAAAGGGAAAAGGGATCTTTGAAAGCATTCCTGGAGCTGCACATTGAACAGGGCCCAGTCCTTGAAAAGGCTGGAATGGATGTAGGAATCGTTGATACGATTGTGGGTCTTGACAGGTATGAGGTCAAGTTCAGGGGTCTTGCTGGCCATGCCGGCATAACTCCAATGGCCGGTAGGAAGGATGCCCTTGTTTCTGCAGCCAAGTTTATTGTGGCTGTAAACGAGATTGCAAGGGAAACAGGAAAGGGTGCAGTGGCAACTGTTGGAGAAATGAGCATCTATCCAAATGCGTCCAACCTTATCCCCGAACTTGTAAAGCTTTCTGTGGATATAAGGGCTACGGATTCCCAGCTTATCAACACCATGAGTGACAAGGTGCAAAAAGAGCTGGAGAAGATAGGCTATGCTGACCCTGTTGAAATAGAATTCAAGAGAGGGGTATACATTCCACCTGTTGAAATGGACAGGGACAATGGGGACCTGCTAAGGAGAAAGGCTGAAGACCTTGGACTGAAGTACCGTGTCATGAACTCCGGAGCTGCCCACGATGCAATGGTCATGGCTGCTCTTGCACCTGCAAACATTATCTTTGTACCAAGTGTTGGTGGACTCAGTCACGATCCAGAGGAATGGACCGAGTACGATGATCTGGAAAATGGTATCCAACTGATGCTCCAGACAATTACTGAATTAGCTGGATAACTTTGTGGAATAATGGTTGAAAATGGCCTGCTGCCTTCTGGGAGCAGGTTTTTTGATCCTTGACAACGAACATGTGTTCTGGTATATTTTTCTTAGTTGTTCCTAACAGGGTATCGAAAAGAAAAGGCTCAAGCCACGGAGCTGCATCAGGAGGTAGAATAGATGAAGGAATTGATGAAAGAGGATATACTTGTGATGATTCCTTCCTACGAGGGAGAATCCGGAAACTGTACAAGGGTATATTTGAAGGAGAACATGGTGGTGGTAAGTAGTACACTTAGGACCTTTTTGAGAAAGCTTTGCTCCTACCACCATTTTGACCTGAAGGCATCAAACAACCATTATGGAAAGCTGATTTCTGCAAGGACCAATCTGCCCATACCAATCGATTCCAGGACAATATACATTCAGCTGAAGGTTCGGGAGCCAATTGGAAAGGATGACGGTGCAATGGGATACTTCAAGCTTGGTGGTATCAGGAAGATTTTCGCCAGTGAAGGAGTTACATTTGTACGAATGGAAAATGGTGTCGACCATCCTTGTCTCTGCAAACTGGAAACCGCAAAAAAGCAGCTGAGGCAGGGTAACCTTGTTAGGGAGCTGATGGAAAAAAAGAGGTCTCAGCTTGTGGGGGAGGCAATTGAATACTACACAAGTCAGGACGGACCTGCAATGAAGTCGGACATTGCAAGGCTGTACATGAAAATTGACGCCTTGCTCCTAAAAATGGAAAATGGATACGAGTAGCTACACGAACAGTGGCTGCTCTATTTTTTTGTTTTTGGTCTGAACCTGTTACTCTTATGTCACCCGGGAATAAAGTAAGGCGCCTTGAAAGGAGAAAGGCTTGGAAAGGACAATTCAGGAAATCTATATGGACGTGGCAAGTGGCAGGGAGGATGCGGGATTGGAGCTGCTTATGAGGCTTCAGCCCCTGATAATTTCTTCAATAAAAAAGTATTATAACAAGACCGAGGATATGGAAGACCTTGTTCAGGAGGGAAGACTCCTGGTTCTCCAGTCCATAGGGGACTACAGGGAGGACTACAGTGTGCCATATCTGGGATTCATCAAATCAAGGCTAAAGTATCTCTACCTTGGAAAAAACAGGAACCGGAGAATCCTGTCCCTGAATGTACAGGTTGGCGAGGATGGAGAGGACCACATGGACCTTCTGGAAGATGGTTTTAAGTTGGAGGAAGACTACATCAGGAGGGAGCAAGGTTCTGAGCTCCTCCAGATGATCTCCAGGCTTCCCTTAAGGGAAAGGCAGGTGGTCCAGGGCTACTATCTTGAGAACCTTTCCATTGGAGATATTTCAAAGCGACATGGCATCACCTACAGAACCGTAGTAAATACCAAAAGAAGGGCCTTGGAAAGGATGAGAAAAGAAATGGAGGAAGAGCATGTATAGAAAGGAATTGATCAGCTACAATTACGCTACAAGAATGGGCAGAAAAATTGAGTACATTGTCCTTCACGACACAGGAAATCCCAGGAATGGGGCTGATGCATACGCCCATTACAGGTATTTCAATCATCCAGGCAGGAATGCATCAGCCCACTACTTTGTGGATGCCGGAGAAACGATCCAGCTTGTTGAGGACTTTAATGCCTCCTGGCATTGTGGTGACGGCAGGGGAAGGCATGGGATAACAAACAGCAACTCCATTGGGGTCGAGCTTTGCGTAAATTCCGATGGGGACTGGGAGGAGACAAAAAGGAGGGGGATTTTACTAGTTAGGGACCTTATGAATAAGCACGGCATCCCCAAGGAAAGGGTGGTCAGACATTTCGATGCCAGTGGAAAGGTATGTCCAAGAAGGATGAGTGATTGGGGCTGGAGGGAATGGACCCTCTTCTATGATAAAATTTGAGATATGGTCCATCCCTTGGGGTATATATGACAGAAGAAAATCAACAGGAGGGTATACATGGATATAAAGAAAACAATCAAGGATATTGCAGACAACCATCATGGGTTCTTGAAGGAGGAGCTGCCTGTAATAAAGAGCCTTGCATACAAGATACTAAAGGTCCATTACCATGATTGCAAGGAGGAGCTGATCCAGGTCCATAGACAGTACGGCAGGGTCCAGAACGAGCTTGAATTGGCTCTTGTAAAGAAGCAGATGGTGCTTCTGCCAATGATATGGGACTACCAGAAGGAACCGTCCAAGGAGCTTTTGGAGGAAATGGAAAGGACTATTCAGGAGGTTGAGGGGGACAATGACATCCTCTTGGGGGAGCTTGAGGGACTAAAGGAGAAAACCAACACCTACACAATGCCTGAGAGTGGGTGTCCAACCTACGAATCAACCTACAGGAAGATGGAAAAGCTCCACCAGGAAGTGGAGAGATACATTGGAATTGAACGTGAAATGTACAAAGACCTACTAGGTTAAACCAGTCCCGGGATTATTCCCGGGATTTTCCTTTGAGTGACGAAATATGCTATAATCTAAGTATCAAATTGGAAAGAAGGGTCGTAATGGGAGTATTCCTCATGCTTTTGTCATCTCTGTTTTTTACATTAAGTACGTTTTTTGGAAAGCTGGTTTCAAATACAACGGAAATGAATGCTTTGGTCACTTCCTTTGTCAGGTATTTTCTGGGCACGGTGGGTCTGGGGGCCTTTATGGTCTACCGGGGAATCTCCTTTAAGCCAGTGAGGAAAAAGCCGGTTTTCATAAGGTCTGCACTGAATGCCTCCGCATTGATTCTACTTACCGCATCCCTTAACTACACCACCATTACAAACGCCAACATGATCCACCTTACATATCCGGTGTTTGTTTTTCTGCTGGCGAGGTTTATAACAGGGGAAAGCTTAAGGCCAAGTGCCTTTATATATCTTTTCCTTATTCTTGTGGGATCATACATTGTTTCCGATCCACACCTTGGCAGCATAAACATCGGTGACCTGATATCATTTGGGTCTGCATTCTTTGCGGGGACATCAATCCTCTACCTGACCCAGGCCAGAAGGACGGAGTCCAGCATAATCATTGTGTTTTACCTTATGCTAATAGGGATGTTTCTCAACTTTCCCCTGGTCATTGATGATATCGGGATCTTATCAATGGATTCAGCCGGGATTGTACTCCTGGCCGCGGGAACTGGCTTTCTTGGCCAGGTCTTCACCACCGAGGGCTTCAAGTATGTGGATTCTGCAACTGGGTCCATGCTGTCCTCCAGCAGGATGGTGATGGCAGCTCTTATAGGCTACTTCTTCCTTGCAGAGCCCTTGAACCTGAGGATAGTCACAGGAATCCTTCTGATTTCAATTGCACTCTTTGGAGTGAGCGGCTATGGAAGGGTATTAAGGGAGAAATACAGGTATGGCAGGGGTATGGAGAAATCACAGGAGGCAGAGAAATGAAGATACTTATAGCATCGGACTCATTCAAGGGATCGGCCACCACCATGGAGGTTGCCGACAGAATAGAGAAGGGACTTCTAAGAATCATTCCAGAATTGGAAGTACTTAAGCTTCCAATGGCTGACGGTGGCGAGGGAACAGTGGAAACCCTGGTTTACGGCATGGACGGGAAGTTTGTATACGAAGAGGTAACTGGTCCCTTGGGCGATAGGGTCCAGGCAAAATATGGAATAATTCAGGACCAGATTGCCATCATTGAAATGGCTGAGGCTTCAGGCCTGGTCCTTGTGGAGGAGGAGAGGAGAAACCCAAGCCTTACAAGTACATATGGCACAGGAGAGCTTATCCTTTCGGCATTGCAAAGGGGCTATGGAAAGATCTATGTTGGAATAGGAGGTTCTGCAACAAACGATGGCGGAGTGGGAATGGCAAGGGCTCTTGGCTACAGGTTCCTGGACCGGGATGGAAATGAGATACCGGAGGGAGGAGGTGGCCTGGATGGACTAAGAAGGATTGACAGGTCAAATGTCACCCCACTTCTTGAGGATGCCCAGATAACTGTTATGTGCGATGTTGAAAATCCTCTCTACGGACCGGATGGTGCAGCCTATGTCTACGGTCCCCAAAAGGGTGCCGACCCCCAGATGGTCCAGCTGCTGGATAGGAATCTCAGGCATTTGGCGGATATACTTAAAGAGGATATGGATGTTGACATTGGGGATGTACCAGGCTCCGGAGCTGCAGGTGGTCTTGGGGGTGGTCTTATGGCCTTTTGCGGTGCTGACCTTAGGCCAGGAATAGAAATGGTCCTTGATATTCTGGAGTTTGATGGTCTGCTTAAGGATGTTGACCTTGTAATAACAGGAGAGGGAAGGATTGATGGACAATCTTCAAAGGGCAAGGTTCCTGCAGGGGTGGCCAAGCGGGCAAGAAAGCTTAACAAGCCCCTAGTGGCAATGGCTGGAGGTGTTGGAGAGGGTACGGAGATTCTTCATACAATGGGTATAGACCTGATCCTGCCCATTGTTGACAGGCCAATGGGGCTCCTTGATGCCATGGATGGTGTGGGGATTCTTCTGGAAAAGACCGGGGAAAGGCTTGGAAGGATAATAAGGTTAGCGGATAAGCTTAAGTAGTTATAAGAAAGCATAGACAAGGCAGGTTGACCATAAAATAAAAGGTTTCATCCACCCCTCCAAGGGTATTTAAAAAATGGAGATATTGTAATGAGGGGGAGGGATTTTTTGAGTCAGTTAAAGAGTAGGGTCAAGTTACCAAGTGGCA
>CALGAG010000047.1 GCA_937951995.1 uncultured Bacillota bacterium | reverse complement strand
TGATAGAGAAGCAAAAGGAGCTTCTGGAGGCTGGATTTATTGGCCACAGACTCCACAGAGACCAATCATTGGATTATGTTCAATACTCCTCCTTATAGGAAAACTCCAGGTGATCCACCTGGAGTTTTCTTTTGTAGTATACATTTAAGGATTTAGTTTTTTCCCGAATATCAACGATAGAACAAACAATACGAGGAACACAAAGAAGAGTATCTTGGCAATTTCAGTTGCCGCTCCTGCAATTCCTCCAAAGCCCAATACCGCAGCTACCAAGGCCACTACAATAAATATTATTGACCATCTTAACATTTCACTATCCCTCCTAATCTGGTTATGTAATAGGAGCTATAGTTATTATATTCCCTTGGATTGATGATCCTAAACAAAATAGTGGGACTAATGTCCTGGTCAACCTAGTATCTCAATTGTATCTCCTGACTTGATCACTCCATTCTTAAGTACCTTTGTGAAAATTCCCTCCTTTGGCATCACGCATTTCCCAACTGTTTTTGAAATGGCACAGCCCGAATGACATTCCTTGCCAATTTGGGTCACCTCGTGTAATGTCTCACCAATTCTCATTCTTGTACCAACTGGAAGATCATAGAGTACTATACCTTCTGTTGTGAGATTCTCTGCAAAATCTCCATACTTGAGGTCCATAGCTCCAGATTCCCTCATTTTGTCGAAGCTCTCCTTGGCCAGTAGACTTACCTGCCTGTGCCAGTCACCGCTATGGGCGTCATTAACAAGCCCATGGTCAACCTTGAATTCACCCTGGTCTACCGGCTCCTTCACAACACCCTTCTTTTCAGAGATATTAACAGAAAGCACCTTTCCAAAGCCTTCCCTTCTGAAGGTTCCAGACTTTCCTCCTGTCTTTTCCATAAGCTTTACCTCCTCTATTGTCATCTCCTTGTCCATGGCCTTGCACATGTCATATATGGTTAGCGCAGCTATGCTGACAGCTGACAGAGCCTCCATTTCAACTCCGGTCTTACCGGTTGTCTTAACTTGAGCACTTATTTCCACAAATTCATCGTCAACATGGAAACTTATGTCTACTCCTGTAAGAAAGATATTATGGCACATTGGTATTATATCGCTAGTCCTTTTGGCACCCATTACTCCAGCAACCTGGGCTACGCTTAAGACATCCCCCTTGTCCACAAGACCATCCTTTATTCTCCTGGCTGTTTCCCTTTTCATGGTTATTCTTCCATATGCTGTTGCCGTCCTTTTTGTATCCTCCTTATCCCCCACCTGAACCATGTGGGCCCTGCCTTCTTCATTGAAGTGAGTAAGGTCCATTGTCTAACCTCCTATTTGATTCATGTTTCTGCTTATATATTCCTGATTTTCCAGATGATGCTCCTCTTCCTTTGTAAGTATGGCCTCCCTGATTGCCTCCTGGAGGTCTCTTCCCTCCCTGAGAACCTTCTTCAGGTCTATTTCCCTGTTGGAATGGAGACACAGCTTCAGTTTTCCTGTCGCAGTTAGTCTCACACGATTACAGTTGGTGCAGAACTTGCAGGAAATTGGGTTTATCAGGCCAACCTTCCCCTTTCCGCCTGGCAATTTATAGTAGGTTGCAGGGGAGGATGGATCATCCCTATCAACCGGAACAAGGTCTGGAATCCTCTTGAGTATCTCCTCGTTGGAAATAAATCTTGACCTGGCAAATCCCGTTGCCTCACCAATTGGCATAAGCTCTATAAAGCGTACATCCATACTTCCGTCTCTTGTCATTTCAACAAGGTCAGGAATTTCATCATCATTGAAACCACCTATTAGGACTGTATTTATCTTGATGGGTTTTATACCCTTGGCCTTTGCATTTTCTATTGCTGCAAGGACCCTCCGAATGTCTCCCCCACGGGTGATTTCCCTGTATTTTTCAGGATCCAGAGTGTCTAGACTTATATTCAGCCTTTTAACTCCTGCATCCAATAGGTCATCCAGGTGGTCATTGAGCATGATTCCATTTGTGGTCAGGGTAACCTCCCTGACTCCCTCCAGACCATTGACCCTCTTAATGAAATCAACCGCTCCATACCTTACTAGGGGTTCTCCACCTGTAAACCTTATCTTGTCGATTCCCAGGCTTACGAAGGCTTCGGTTATCTCATAAAGCTCTTCCAGACTGAGCATATCGCAGTGTGGAATCTTGTTTTTTATTCCATCCTCCGGCATGCAATACTCGCACCTAAGGTTGCACCTGTCTGTTAAGGATATTCTCAAATAATTTATATCTCTTCCAAAACTGTCTCTCATATTATCAACTCTATTCTATCCATATTATTTCACCTGTATTCTCAAAACCGTATCCACCAAGGTCTTTTACCCTATATTGAAATTCATCTGATTTGATAAGATTCACAAAATCCCTGACCTGATCCATTTCCATGGAATCTCCATGGACCAGGAAATCATAGTCCTCATTGGACAGTGGAACAAAGTCAAGGTCCATGGCCTTGGCAGCCGATAGGACCCCAAGTCCTGTTGTAGCTGTATTGTTCTTTACAGCTGCGGCAACTGCCATATGGGTTGTAAATTCCCTCTGGTAGCCCCTTATCTCCCTTGGTTCAATCCTTTCCATCTTCAGGTGATAATCCAGGAGAACCCTGGTTCCAGCGCCTTTCTGCCTGTTCGCAAATATTAGATCCTCCCTTGTAAGGTCCGCACATCTCTTTATGTCATGGGGATTTCCCTTTTGGACAATAAAACCCTGACTTCTTTGTATCCCCTTTATCAGGGCCATTCTCTTGCCTGGAAAGTACTTTTTGACATAGCTAGTGTTGTATTCACCGGTTTCCATGTCCAGCAGGTGTATCGGCGCCAGATGGCACTCATCCCTCCTCAGGGAAAGTATCCCTCCCATACTTCCTACATGGGATGATGCCAGCTTCATCATATCTGCAACCACATCCATCACCAGGTCATGGCTTCCTAT
Source organism: uncultured Bacillota bacterium (assembly GCA_937951995.1). Lineage (GTDB taxonomy): Bacteria > Bacillota > Clostridia > Tissierellales > Tissierellaceae > Gudongella. Next base: position 11,840 of record CALGAG010000047.1, on the reverse strand, counting down.
GGAAAGGAGCTTGTCTCTTATGGATGATATTGGCTTTAAGAGCTCCACCCTTATCATGTCACCTGCCTCGTAGCCTTCCACATTCCTCGGAATGATTCCCAGCCCATCTGCCTTCACCAGACTCATGCTGACTCCTGCTCCACCTGATAATGGAGTTGCTATAAGCCTGTCCTTTACCTTGCCAAGTGTGACCCTTACAATCTCCTTATTCTTAAGGGAAGAAACCATTCTTCTACTTAGAAAGGCTTCTGTTGTTTCATATATTTCTCCCTGATCTCCCAAATACTTAAGTATGATTGGTTTTGCAAAAACATCAAACACCATGAATGCTGACACTGGATAGCCTGGAATTCCAATTACAGGCTTGCCTTTAATTATCCCTAGAATAGTTGGTTTTCCGGGCTTTAATGCCACTCCATGGACAACTACCTTCCCAAGTTCCTGAATAAGGTTAACGGTAAAGTCCTTTGTTCCGGCTGATGAGCCAGCATTTATGATGATCATGTCATTCTCTTCCACAGCTTGTGAAATCAGATCTTTAAGCTTTTCATAATCATCTTCCATAGGGGGGTATCTTTTCGCCATTCCACCTAGGGATTCAACCAAACCTTTGAAAACATGGGAATTTGAATCTATGATGGTCCCTTCCCTTACCTGGGATGCATCCTCCACAATTTCAGACCCGGTGGGTATTATCCCGATCCTTGGGCTCTTATAAACATTTACACTCTCAATTCCACCGGAAATAAGTGCTCCTATGTCCATGGGACGTATTCTATGCCTGGATGGAAGAATCATCTCTGTTGCAACAATGTCCTCTCCAATCTGCCTCACATGCTGATAGGGATAGGCCGGTCTAAGGATCTGCACCTTGCCTTCCTCTCCCTGGAGTACATCCTCTATCATGATGACAGCGTCATAGGGGTCCTTGATTGGATTTCCCGTGTTAACGTATTTAAAATCCACCTCTTCCACAAGAGTCAATGGCTTGCTCTCATTGGCCCCCTCTGTCCTCTTGGAGGTAACCGCGATCCCATCCATTGCTGAGGCGTTGTATGCAGGTGAGGATACCTTGGCATATATTGCTCCCCAGGTTATCCTTCCAAGGGAATCATAAACTGGAATCTCCTCACTTTCGCCCTGGATGGAAAGCGCCTCCAGATAGGTTTCCAAAGCCTTGTCCACATCTACATTGTCTATATAGGTATTTCTTTCCATAATCACATCTCCCTCGTTAAAACAGATAAACCTCTCTGGTTTCGCCCTTGTCTATTCCTTCCTCGTGTTCAGCTATTACAATATAGCCATTTGACCTGGAAAGAAGGGTTATCATGCCTGACTTTCCAAAGCTTGGTGTAGCGAGGATTTTCCCATCCTCCTCCTTTAGTGTTACCATATGGTAGGTCTCCTTTCCGGGAGATGACGGGAAGTTGTGAGTCGTAATGGCCTCCACCATCCTTGAGTGGGACGGTGCCTTAAGAAGGCTCTGGATGTAAGGTTGAACTATTGCCTTGAACACTACAATTGATGAAACAGGGTGTCCGGGTAGACCTACAATGAGCTTCCCTTGTCCATCGCCAATAATCGTGGGTTTTCCCGGTTTTATGGAAAGTCCATGAGCCAGCACGCCCTTTCCCTTTAGGTCTGTTATGACCTTGTGGGTATAATCCCTGGTACCAACAGAGCTTCCACCGGAAAGAAGTACAATATCCGCCTCCTTAAGGGCATTTTTTACCCCACTCATAAGAAGTTCATAATTGTCCTTGACGATTTCACGGCCTGCCACCTCCGCCCCCATTTCTTTTATCATGGCTGAGAGGGCGTATGAATTTATATCCCTGATTTTACCCATTTGGAGCTCTTCATCAAGGTCGATCACCTCATCGCCAGTTGAGAGAATATAGACCTGGGGTCTCTTTATTACCTTGACCCTTTTTATTCCAAGACTTGCCAGAACTCCTATTTCATTGGGTCCAATCCTCCGACCTGCCTGTAGGGCAACCTGGCCGGTTTTTATGTCTTCACCCTTGAAAACCATGTTCTCGCCCTTGCTGATGGGCTTAAAAAGAAGCACCGTTTCCTGGTCCATCTTTTCCGTATTCTCTATCATTATCATGCCAGTTGCTCCCATTGGCATCATGCCCCCTGTAGGCACGTAAACAGCCTGTCCGGTCTTGACTTCATAATTTGGAGTCTCACCCATCAGAACCTCGCCAAGGACCTCCAGGATGCTTGGTATGGACTCTGTGGCACCATGGCTGTCCTCTACCTGGATTGCATAGCCGTCAACTGTTGACCTGTCAAACTCAGGTACATTTATATCCGAAACAACATCATCCGAGAGCACTCTTCCCTGAGCTTGGACCAGGCTGACCTCCTCGGACCCCATCCGGTAATTTCCAAATTCATTTTTTATAAGATCCCTGGCATCATTAACTGACACCACCCTAAAGAATTCCATGTAATACCACCTTTCATATGCGAAAAAAAAACAACCTGTAAGGAAGGTTGTCAAATAAACATCTTCCTTTCCAAACGGGAGGCTTCAGGATTTCTCCTTTACCCAACGGCATTGCTTCATGGCATTCGCTTTAGAAATCAATGCTCGGAAAATTTGTATAGATATTCATTTTTTCTCCCCTTGCAAATCCCACAAGGGTTATGTTCACCTCCCTTGCCAGATCCACTGCCAGGGAGGTGGGTGCAGATCTTGAGATTACAACCGGCACTCCCCGTTTGGCAGTTTTAATGAGCATCTCCGAAGAAATTCTCCCTGTTGTTAGGACCAGTTTGTCACTGAAGTCCTGACTGTTGATGTGCCCCCAGCCAAGTATCTTGTCCAGGGCGTTGTGTCTGCCGATGTCATCCCTGTGAACCAGTATCCTGTCCCTGCTGCAAAGGGCACAGCTGTGAACCCCTCCAGTTTCGTTGAAAAGTCCACTGTGTTTGTTGAATTCTCTCATTAATTGTATCACAGTTTGGGGTTCGATTCCCATGATTTTATCTATTTTCCTGCTTTTGGAAGAATCCAGGACATTATAGAAGGAGGATCCCTTGCCGCAGCCTGATGTTACGGTCCTCTTCCCCCGCAGCCTATCCCTTAGGGGCTTGTCCTCCATATCCCCTTGGATTCTTATCCTTCCATTATCCCTGTCCAACTCCATTTCATCTATTTCTTCAAAAGAGTCGATGAATCCCTCTGAAATCAGAAATCCCACAGCCAGCTCCTGAAGATCTTCTGGAATGCACAAGAGAGTTATTATCTCCTGCCCGTTCAGATATAAGGTAAAGGGATACTCCCTTATGACCTGGTCAATAATGGTATCCCTGCTATTCCCTTTGATTCTTATTATTTCAACATCCACCTTGTTTTCCATATTAAACTCCATTGCCTTCATTTTTCTGCAGGTACTCCTCCATATCCTCCCTTGTGTTAAGGTTGAAGAACATGTTCCAATCAGGGCTGAATCTTCTTGCTTCCTTCTCAGGTACATAATCCACAGCCTGATCCTGGAGCATCCTGTGGATAGCTCTTCTACCTGTGCCCAGAAATTCTTCAATGTAGTCCACCAGGTCCCTTCTGTAAAAGGCGTTAAAGGGCTCAATCCACTCACCAAGCCTAGTAACACATGCTTTTGGTCCATGGGTTCCAATCCTGGTTTTCATGTACCTTACATAGTCCATCTCTATGGAAGGCATATCGCAGGCAACAACATATGAATACTCTGATGAAGCCTTCAAGAGACCTGCATGTATTCCTGAAAGGGGTCCCTTTCCCTGGATTACATCACCAGTTATTATATCGGCAAGCCCAATATAGTATTCAGGTTTGTTGGTTACGATTACAATCTCCTGAAATTCATTCCTGAGCTTTTGTATAAGGGTTTCCACAAGCATCCTCTCCTGAATTTTTATCAGCTGCTTGTCAAAACCCATCCTTGTGCTTTTTCCCCCTGCTAGTATTATGGCAGTACCAAAAGTCTTCATATCTAGTCCTCTTTTCTGGCACACTCCGAATCCCTGCCCGTTAGAATTTCAAGCCCATGGTCCACACTGTCAAGACAGAATTCCAGGGACTCCCTCACAGCCTTGGGACTGCCGGGAAGGTTTATTATAAGAGTGTTGTTTCTGATTCCTGCAGTTGCCCGGGAGAGCATGGCCCTTGGGGTGATCTGGAGGCTGAAGTATCTTATTGCCTCGGTTATTCCCGTTGCCATCCTTTCACAGACCTCCTCCGTAGCTTCAGGGGTTACATCCCTTTTGCTGAAGCCCGTTCCTCCGGTTGTGAGAATCAGCTCAGCATCTAGATTATCTGCCATATTCTTCATCTCTTCCGCTAAAAGGTCCTTTTCATCAGGCAGGATTACCTGCCTGATGACCTGATAGCCCTTGTCTTCAACCATTTCCTTGATGACCGCACCGGAAAGGTCCTCCCTTTGTCCGGCTGAGCCCTTGTCACTTGATGTAATTATACCAACCTTAATCATGTCTAACCTCCCCAAGGAAGAGTCATGTATTCCTTCATCCTTCTATCATATTCAGACTTGAACAGCCTTTCGTGACCTTCCTCCCACTTGGAAAGCTTCTGGAAAATCTGTTTTATGCCATCGTCATCAGCGCTCTGGGCTGCATTCTCGTAGAACTCCTTGTAGTCCCTTTCAATGAGGTAGGCCATCCTAAGAATTGTCAGGTCTGGGATGTCGGATTCCCGGAGGGTTGCCTCTATGTGCTCGGATTCCTCCCTAGCCTTGAAGATGTCCTCCTCACGATCCATCACCTGGTCACTTGTATCAAAGGTCTCATTTTCCATATAGCTGTCCAGCTGCTTCTTAAGGTATTCATAATGCTCCATCTCGGTTTCAGCAAGGGTAAGGAACAGCTTCCTGGTTGTGGCGTTTGAAAACTTGTCCGCCTTTTCTTTGAAGAAATTGCTCCCGTCAAGCTCCATCTGCATTGCATATCTTATTACCTGTTCATATTTCATCCTATTCACCTCTATGCTTTCTCTATCCTTACTGCAGCTACCTTCAGTTCAGGAATCTTGGCTATTTCGTCTATTGCACTATTTGTAAGGATGTTGGCCTTTCCTTCAGTGTAGTGGAAGGGCATAAACACAACCCCGTCGTCGATAATATCAGTTACAAGGGCAGCTGTCTGGAGCTCACCACGTCTTGAATAGATCCTGACCATGTCCCCGTCTTCAATTCCCAGCTTGTTGGCTGTGGTCTCATTTATCTCCACGTATGAATGTGGTGCCAGTTTGTTGAGCCCATCCTCCCTACCTGTCATTGTCATTGTATGGTAGTGGTAGAGTATCCTTCCAGTGGTAAGGATCAATGGGTACTCATCACTTGTAAGCTCGGCGCTGGCTACGTGCTCAGCCGGCATGAAGAGTCCTCTGCCCCTGGCGATTGCAGTCTTGTGGAGATACTTTGTACCAGGGTGGTTCTCATCGAGAACTGGCCATTGAAGGCTTTCCTTCTCAAGTCTCTTGTATGAGACCCCTCTGTAGGATGGAGTTAGGGATGCAATCTCTGCCATTATCCTGGCCGGATGGGAATATTTGGTCTCATCCCCCATTCTGTTCATGATATCCATCAGGATCACCCAATCGGCCTTTGCCTCACCAGGTGCTTCAATTGCTTTTCTGACCCTTTGGATTCTTCTTTCTGTGTTTGTAAAGGTTCCGTCCTTCTCGGCAAAGGCTGCTGCCGGCAGGACAACATCTGCCTTGGCTGCAGTTTCTGTAAGGAAAATGTCCTGTACAACCAGGAAGTCCACATGGTCAAGTACATGGTCGACATGGTTGGTATCAGGGTCTGAAACCATTGGGTTTTCCCCCATTATATAGAGGAATTTAACCTGGTCTTCCTCAATTGCCTTAAACATTTCCGTTATTGTAAGTCCAACCTTGTTTGAAAGCTTGCTTCCCCAGCTTTCCTGGAACTTGTCAAGGACCTCGGGCTTGAAAACCTTCTGGTAGCCTGGAAGATCTGCAGGTAGGCCACCCATGTCGCAGGCACCCTGAACGTTGTTCTGCCCCCTCAGTGGATTGACTCCCGCTGATTCAACTCCAACATTTCCGCAAAGAAGAGCCAGGTTTGAAATGCTCATTACAGCGTGGGTACCTGTTGTGTGCTGGGTAACTCCCATGGTGTAGTAGATTCCGGCTTTTTCTGCTTCTCCGTAGATTTCTGCTGCCTTTATGATATCCTCGGGATCCAGACCACAGATTTCAGCAACCCTTTCAGGTGTATAGCCCTTAACAAGCTCTTTCAGCTCCTCGTAATTCTCGGTTCTTTCCCTGATGTAGGCCTCATCCTGAAGTCCCTTCTCAATGATTACATGCATCAAGCCATTCAAGAGGGCGATGTTTGTTCCCGGCTTAAGCTGCAGGAATACATCTGAGTACTCCGCCATCTCAATCCTTCTTGGATCTGCCACGATAATCTTTGCCCCGGCCTTTTTGGCCTGCTTCATAATTGCTCCAATTACCGGGTGGTTCTCTGATGTGTTTGAACCCATGATAAAGATTGTATCTGCATTCTTGATTTCCTGTATACTGTTTGTCATAGCTCCGCTTCCCAATGTGATTGCAAGACCTGCAACCGTTGAAGCGTGTCAGAGGCGGGCGCAGTGGTCAACGTTATTGGTTCCCAGGGTTGACCTGAACAGCTTCTGGAACATGTAGTTATCTTCATTTGTACACCTTGCCGAAGTAAGACCGGCAAATGCATCTGAACCAAAGTCCTCCTTCACCTCTTTCATCTTTGAGGTGATTACCTCCAGTGCCTCATCCCAGCTTGCTTCCACCAGGACTCCATCCTTTCTTACCATTGGCATTTTCAACCTGTCCGGATGGGATAGGAAGTTATATGAAAACTTACCCTTTACGCAAAGGAGTCCTTCATTATGGGCATCAAATGCAGGCTGGATTTCCACAATTTCATTTCCCTTTACCTTCATGTCCATCTGACAGCCAACTCCGCAGTAGGAGCAGGTAGTTCTCACAGTCCTGGTCTCCCAATGTCTGAACTTCTTCTTGCTCTTTGGCTCCAATGCCCCCACTGGACATACTGATACGCAGTTTCCACAGGATACACAGGTTGAGTTCTCAAGTCCATCTCCAAAGGGAGTTGCTATTTGAGTATCAAATCCCCTGTTCTCAAAGCCTATGGCATTTGTTCCCTGAAGCTCGTCGCATACCCTGACGCACAAGCCGCAGAGGATGCATTTTCTGGCATCAAATGTATAGAAAGGGTTTGTATCGTCAAAATATGGCTTGCTCATTTCCCATCTATAGGTTCCTTCAGTAATTCCATACTCGTAGCAGTAATCCTGAAGCTTGCAGGCACCTGACTTTTCACAGGTCAGGCACTCAAGTGGGTGGTTGGATATAAGCATGTCCAGGATGTCCTGTCTGGCCTTTACCACCTTTTCGCTATGGGTATGTACTACCATTCCATCCCTCACCTGGGTGGTGCAGGCTGTGTGCAGCTTACCCCAGCCCTCTACCTCCACCTGACAAAGTCTGCAGGATCCAGAGGGTACAAGTCTTTCATCATTGCACAAGGCGGGGATGTCTATTCCTATTTCATTGCAGGCTTTTAGGAGTGTTATACCTTTTTCAAATTCATATTGTTTGCCGTTTATTGTAACCTGCATCTACTCTTCCCCCTCTCCATTGTTGTTTGACCCTTCAATCCTTGCTATTTTCTCCAGTAGCTCAGTGATTTGAAGAGCCTTGTCCCAGGTCGTCTTCTCAAATGACTTGTCCAGCTTTCTATATGGTGCATCCGGATTATCCAGATACTTAAGTTCAGTAGTGAGTCTTCCCTTTAGGCACAGGGGTCTTCCATTAGTCGGTGCCTTGGCAACCACTGAAACAGGCTTTCTATCCCTGGATCTTACTTCAAATTCACAGCCGTATTCACAGGCCTTGCAGCCGACGATTTTGGTTTCTGCCTCCCAAGACCTGATTTTGCCCATGTCCCTCTTATCAACCAGGGCCCCTACAGGGCATACTGCAACACACCTGTTGCAGGAGACACAGGGAGATTCCTCTATTGATTCATCTGCTCCAAATATGATTCTTGTATCATAGCCTCTTTCCGCAAAGGAAAGAACCTGTCTGTCAGATACCTGTGCACAGGTCATGACGCATTTACCACAGAGGATACACTTACTGTTGTCTCTCAATATGTATGGACTTGTGGTATCCAGAAGCTGGGGCCTCATTTCCCCATCATGCTTTCTAAAGCTTACATCATATCTGTATGCATAGTCCTGCAGTAGACATTCCCCTGCCTTGTGGCAGGTCAAGCAATCATTTGGATGGCTGTCCAAAAGCATCTGAAGTGTCTGCTTTCTGTTCCATACCACCCTTTCAGTTTCAGTATGGACAACCATTCCATCCTTAACAAGGGTGGAACATGCTGTCTGAAGCTTTCTGCTTCCTTCTATCTCTACAATGCACATCCTACATGCCCCAAATATTTCCAGGGTTTCATCATAGCAAAGGGCAGGAATATCAATCCCCACAGTTTTCGCCGCCTGCAGGACGGTCAGCTGATTGGATACCTCAGCTGTCTTACCATCTATTGTTAGCCTCACTGTACTCATATTCTTCCTCCAATGCTATATTATTGAAATTGCATCAACAGGACACACGTCATAGCAAGCTCCACATTTTATGCATATAGACTGGTCTATGTGGTGCATTTCCTTGACCTTTCCTGTGATTGCAACCACCGGACATACCTTTGCACATCTGGTGCAGCCGATGCATCCTTCAGTTATCTCGTATTTTATAAGTGCCTTGCAGCTCTTGGCTGGGCAAGACTTGTCCTTTATGTGCGCCTCGTATTCATGTCTGTAGTATTTTATTGTTGTAATTACAGGGTTTGGAGCAGTTTGTCCAAGCCCGCAAAGGGATGTTGAGCTTACGGTTTCAGAGAGCTCCTCAAGTCTTTCTATGTCGCCTTCAACTCCCTCACCCTTGGTTATCCTGTCCAGTATCTCATACATCCTCTTGGTTCCTTCCCTGCATGGAACACACTTACCGCAGGATTCTTCTACGCTGAAGTCCAGGAAGAACTTGGCGATATCCACCATACAGGTGTTTTCATCCATTACTACCATTCCACCTGATCCCATGATGGACCAGATCTTGCCCAGGGACTCAAAGTCCACAGGGGTATCAATCAACTCGGCAGGTATGCAGCCTCCTGAAGGACCGCCTGTCTGGACAGCCTTGTATTCCTTTCCGTCCTGGGCTCCTCCACCGATGTCAAATACGATCTCCCTAAGGGTCATTCCCATGGGAACCTCAACAAGACCAGCATTCTCAACCTTACCAACAAGTGCAAAAACCTTGGTTCCAGGTGATTCCTCAGTTCCTATTCCCCTAAACCATTTTGCTCCCCTGTTCATGATTACCGGAACATTGGCCAGTGTCTCCACATTATTGATTATTGTAGGCTTACCCCATAGGCCCTTGTGTGCTGTCCTGTGGATCTTTGGACGAGGCATTCCCCTCCTGCCCTCAATTGACTCCATCAGTGCTGTACCTTCTCCGCATACAAAGGCACCTGAACCAAGTCTAAGCTCAATATCAAAATTAAATCCTGTTCCGAATATGTTCTTGCCCAATAGTCCGTACTCCCTGGCCTGGTCTATTGCTATCTGCAGTCTCTTAACTGCCATTGGGTACTCAGCCCTTACATATATGTAGCCTTGGTCCGAACCAATTGCATATCCTCCAAGGGCCATGCCCTCAAGTACGCTATGAGGATCCTTCTCAAGAATTGACCTGTCCATGAAGGCACCTGGGTCTCCCTCATCAGCGTTGCATATTATATATTTCTTGTCAGCCTGATATTTGTAGGCCTCATTCCACTTTCTTCCCGTGGGGAATCCCGCTCCTCCTCTCCCCCGTAGCAGGGATTCTGTGATTTCATCCACCACATCTCCAGGTTCAAGCTCTGTCAGGGCCTTGAATAGAGCGAAGTATCCGTCAAGCGCTATGTACTCTTCTATATTTGTTGGATCTATAATGTCGCAATTCTTAAGGGCAATCCTAACCTGCTTCTTGTAGTATTTTCCCTTGAGGACCAGATCCTCTCCCCTAAACTCTACCCTGTCTCCCTCAAGTAACTTTTCTACCAGGGATGGCTTTGTATTCTCCTTTATTTCAAACAGCTTCTCCTTTGTTATCATGGCACTCTCCCCTTAATTGTATTTAGCGAGTATCTCTGAAATTTCTTCCTTCTTGACCTTTGCGTATACGTCTTCATTCACAAGTATAACAGGTGCTATGCTGCAGTCTCCAACACATCTAGCTGACGCGATTGAGAATACCTCATCCTTTGTGGTCTCGCCGGATTTGATTCCCAACTGGGTCTCGATTTCCTCAAGTATGCTTTGGGCGCCCTTTACATAGCAGGCTGTTCCCAGACAGACACTGATTTTGTTCTTTCCTGTAGGTATAAATGAAAACTGTGAATAAAAGGTTGCCACTCCATAAATCTCTGCCGTTGGAATGGAAAGCTTACGTGAAATTATTTCGAGAATTTCCTTTGGTAGGTATCCAAATACATCCTGTGCGTGCTGCAGCGATAGCATCAATGGCCCAGGAGTGCTTTTCTTAGAATCAAGAAATTCCTTGAAGGCTTGGATCTGATCCTTGTTCTCTTCCATATCAAACTTGAACTCCATTTTTTCTCCCCCTATAAATATGTAGTATTAAATTGATTTTTTCTCCAGTTTATTGAAAATTATATACCCTTTTAGCGTATAATATTAGGGAGTGATTGTCAATGATATCTGAATTTTATAAATTCGGGTGTAAATACGTTGCTTTAGACGTTTGATAGCTTTTTGCAGCCAAAAAAGGAGTGGAAATTATGCTTGATAAATACTTGACTTACATTATTGCAGTTTACATTATATTTATTAATATTATATCCCTTTTGCTTTTCAGAAGAGACAAGGCACTTGCAAGGAAGGGCAAAAGGCGAATATCAGAAAAAACCCTTTTCTTATCAGCCCTTTTGGGAGGGGGTCCTGGAGCGGTACTTGGAATGCACCTTTTCTCCCACAAAACAAAAAAGGCAGCCTTCCAGCTGGGGCTACCCTTGATTGCTTTAGTTAATGTGATTGTTATTATGATGCTGCTTAAGGATCTGGTTTAACCACAATATATCTGGACCGCCTCCCAGAGGAACTTTGTACCACCAGGTGCAATCTCTTCATAATAGGAAGTGAACCTGGGTTCGTCCAGGTACATTTGCACCAGACCCAGATGAGCCTCCTTGCTATAGCCATCCCAATGGAATGAAAGCCATTCCTTGTGAAGCTCACATGCCCTTTGTGCAAGTTGGCTGGCTGGATCTCCCTGCTCAACTGCCTTCTTTAGAGTTTCATTGAGCTCTTCAGTCAGGCTTTCAAGAGCTGCATACTTTTCAGGGCCCATGTCAAGGATCCTTCTATTGGCTCTCTCAACTTCTTCCTCTCCATACTTGTCTCTAATTTCTTTTCCATATTTCTCTTCATTTTCCCCTACCATCTTCTTTAGAAAGCCTTCAAATTTTTCACTGTCGCTCATAACCAACTCTCCCTTCATGGCTTTTATTGTATTGTCAAGATTTGAAATAACCTGGTCCAGACGATTGCGCTTATACAAAAGTGACTCCCTATGACTGTAAAGAGAATCCAATGCATTGAATTCAGATGCCGAAATAATTGCTTTGATCTCATCAAGAGGGACCTCCAACTCCCTGTAGAACATGATTTGTTGTAGAAGATCAACCTCCCTTTGACCATATATCCTATATCCGGTG
>CALGAG010000046.1 GCA_937951995.1 uncultured Bacillota bacterium | reverse complement strand
GAAGGTGGAAGAACAGTAGGAGCAGGTGTTGTAACAAAGGTTTACGAATAAGATTGAAAGACTGGGTCTTTTGACCCGGTCTTTTTATGACATTAACATCATTGTGGAGAAGGAATTATTTATTGACACAAATAATGATTTGTGATAGTTTATATTAGTAGTGCATTAATAATGGGAGATTGTGCCCAAATTAGTTGTTTTCACATATAGAGATAACACCATGGGTGAAAGTAGGAGGTGTGATAGATGAGAGACAGAGTCACATTGGCGTGTACAGAGTGTAAGCAGAGAAATTATGTAACCAAGAAGAACAAGAAAAACACAACTGAGAGAATCGAGCTTAAGAAATACTGTAAGTTCTGCAAGGCACACACTAACCATAAGGAAACAAAATAACTGTTAAAGTAAGGATGTGAAATGATGGCAGGATCAAACACAGGATCTGTGAGTACAAAGGATAAGATGTCCACTTACTTTAGAGGAGTTAGATCAGAGCTTAAGAAGGTTATTTGGCCAGATAAGAAAGAGCTTGTAAACTATACGGGAGTAGTAATATTCATCAGCGTGTTGGTTGCGGTTATAGTTTATATTCTTGACCTGATTCTAGGTGGAATTTTATCGTTTATTATTTAGTAATACAAGGGAGGGAAGGGCCTGAGTGGTCCCTGAATTATGACGGATAAGGATATGAGTAGGGAAGAAAGAGCCAAGGATGCCAAGTGGTATGTGGTGCATACTTATTCTGGTCATGAAAATAAAGTAAAGGCCAACCTTGAGAAAATGGTAGAGAACAGGGGAATGAAGGACGACATCTTCGAAGTCGCTGTTCCAACTGAAGAATACATCGACAACAAATCCGGGAAAAAGAAGCTCAAGGAGCGGAAAATGTTTCCTGGATATGTTCTTGTTAAAATGATTATCAATGATGAGTCATGGTATTTGGTCCGAAACACTCGAGGGGTAACAGGCTTCGTTGGGCCGTCATCAAAACCGGTACCGCTTTCCGACAAGGAAGTCAGAGCACTGGGAGTCCAGGACAAGATGGTATTGCCGGCTGTTGACTTCAAGGTCAAGGACCCTGTAAAGGTTGTAGCAGGTCCTTTCGAGAACTTTATTGGATCCATTGACAGCATCAATATGGAAAAACGCAAGGTCAAGGTTTTTGTCTCCATGTTCGGCAGGGAGACACTGGTTGAGCTTGAGTTTGATCAGATAGAAAGAGTTTAGCCGGACAACATGGTCCGGTGATGGATTGATTTATAAGCAATGATGCTTTATAAATAGAAGTGCAGTGGGAGGGATTATCCCGCTAAACCACATTGAAATGAGGAGGTGGAATTATGGCAAAAAAAGTCATAGCTCTAGTTAAATTACAAATTCCAGCTGGAAAGGCAACACCAGCACCACCTGTAGGTACTGCGTTAGGACCTCATGGAGTAAACATCATGCAGTTTACTAAAGAGTTCAACGCCAAGACTGCAGACCAGGCAGGAATGATCATACCTGTAGTGTTAACTGTATACGCAGACAGATCATTTACATTTATCACAAAGACACCACCAGCACCAGTTCTTATTAAGAAGGCTGTTGGAATTGACTCAGGTTCAGGAGAACCAAACAAGAAAAAAGTTGCTAAAATATCAAAGGCTGATCTTGAAGAGATAGCTAAGATAAAAATGCCAGACCTTAATGCAGGTTCAGTTGAAGCAGCCATGAGCATGGTAGCTGGAACCGCAAGAAGCATGGGCGTTGAAGTAGAAGAATAATAAATAGTGGGAGAAAATTTTCGTTAATACCACAAGGAGGTTTTTTAGTATGCCAAAGAGAGGTAAGAACTATCAAGAGAGCATGAAACTTGTTGACAGAAACAAGCTTTATGACACATTGGATGCTATAGAGCTGGTACAGCAGACTTCAAAAGCCAAGTTTGACGAAACAGTTGAGCTTGCAGTAAGACTTGGGGTAGACCCAAGACATGCAGACCAGCAGGTAAGGGGTGCTGTTGTTTTGCCACATGGTACTGGTAAGACAAGCAGGGTTCTTGTAATAGCAAAAGGTGACAAGGTTAAGGAAGCAGAGGATGCAGGCGCTGATTTCGTCGGTGGCGACGATATGGTTGCAAGAATCCAGAATGAAGGTTGGATGGACTTCGACGTTGTAGTTGCAACTCCAGATATGATGGGTGTTGTAGGTAGAATCGGTAGAATCCTTGGACCAAAGGGTCTTATGCCTAACCCTAAATCAGGAACTGTTACTTTTGAAGTTGAAAAGGCAGTCAATGAGATCAAGGCAGGTAAGGTTGAGTACAGAGTTGACAAGGCCAGTATCGTACACGTGCCAATAGGCAAGGTTTCATTCGGTACTGATAAGCTTAGGGAAAACTTCGTGGCAATCATGGATGCTCTTAACAAGGCAAGACCAGCCGCTGCAAAGGGTAGATATATGAGAACAGTAACGATTTCAAGCACAATGGGTCCTGGAATCAAATTAAATCCAGGAAAACTTACTGACTAGTTGACAAGACCTGTTGTTACTGATATAATCATCAATGTTAATTAAATAAAGAACCGCAGACAGTAGGAGCTTAATAGGCTTAATACCCTACCGAGGTGAGAAATATCTAATCTGGAATTAGGGTCTCTACGTGTCTGCGTATGAGACCTTTATTTTATACCCGTACAGGAGGTGAAGATAATATGAAGGAACATACCCTTCAAGCCAAATCAAAGGTTGTTGAGGAGATAAAAGAGAAGATCCAATCATCCCAATCAATGATTTTGGTTGACTACAGAGGACTTGACGTAGCAGAGTTGACCGAGCTTAGAAAGCAATACAGAGAAGCAGGAGTTGACTACAAGGTATATAAGAACACAATGATGAGATTTGCATTTAAGGACCTGGGCCTGGAAGAATTCAACGAATTCCTTAAAGGACCTTCAGCGGTGGCTTTCGGATTGGAAGATCCAGTGGCTGCAGCAAAAGTTACATCGGAATTCGCCAAGAAAAACGATAAGCTTGAGATAAAGGCTGGAATCGTGGATGGAAAGATAATCGATGTTAACGGTGTCAAGAGTCTTGCAGACCTACCATCAAAAGAGGTACTTGTTGCGCAGGTACTTGCTGGTATGAACGCACCAGTACAAGGATTTGCAAATGTACTTCAAGGTACAATCAGAAGTCTTGCTATAGTACTAAACGCTATAGCTGAAGAAAAGGCAGCATAAATAAAATAAAAAAATTCGGAGGGATAAATAAAAATGGCAAGTGAAAAAGTATTAAACCTAATTGAAGAAGTAAAAAGCTTAACAGTATTGGAGCTTTCAGAAGTAGTAAAGGCTCTAGAGGAAGAGTTTGGAGTAAGTGCAGCAGCTCCAGCAGCAGTAGCAGCAGCTCCTGCAGCAGCAGCTGAGGCAGCAGTTGAAGAGAAGACAGAGTTTGATGTAATTCTTGCATCAGCTGGCGGAGAGAAAATCAAAGTTATCAAGGCTGTAAGAGAAATCACAGGTCTTGGACTTAAAGAAGCAAAAGAACTTGTAGACAATGCACCAAAGGCAATCAAGGAAGGCGCAAGCAAAGAAGAAGCTGAAGAGCTTAAGGCTAAGCTTGAAGAAGTTGGAGCATCAATCGAAGTTAAGTAATTGAAGAATAGAAAGTGGCTTTCATCATGAAGGCCACTTTTTTTCACTAAAAATGACCTAAAAGATTTGACATCACCAGGTGTGTATGATAGTATAATATATTGCATAATAATGATTATAATGGGCATACTATACTGATATTTAGAACCTGTTATTTTCAGTTGACCGATGAGTTGGTACCACCAAAAGCCGTGGCTTTTGGCTATTTTAGTTTAATGAGGGGTGAAGTTTTAATGGTACATCCTGTAACATTTGGTAAGCGGGTCAGGATGAGTTATTCCCGCATCGATGAAGTACTTGATCTGCCTGATTTGATTGAGGTGCAGAAATCCTCCTACGATTGGTTTCTGTCAGAAGGATTAAGAGAGGTTTTTGACGATATCTCACCAATTCAGGACTACACAGGTAACCTGATTTTGGAATTTGTGGACTACCACATTGGAGAAGCCGTCAAGTACGACGAGCACGAGGCTAGAGAGAGGGACGCTAACTATTCAGCACCCTTGAAGGTTAAGGTTAGACTTATAAACAAGGAGACCGGTGAGGTAAAGGAACAGGAGGTCTTCATGGGCGACATGCCTTTGATGACAGACAAGGGAACATTTATCATTAACGGTGCGGAAAGGGTAGTTGTAAGTCAGCTGGTAAGATCACCAGGAGTATATTATGTTGAGTCAATTGATAAGTCAGGCAAGAGCCTGTTTTCATCAACCTTGATTCCTAACCGTGGAGCGTGGCTGGAGTATGAGACTGACTCCAATGATATTGTCTATGTCAGAATAGACAGGACCAGAAAGGTTCCAATCACCACACTTATGAGAGCTCTTGGGATTGCGACGGACAGTGAAGTGGTGGATGTATTGGGTGAAACAGAGCAGCTTCTGACAACCTTGGAAAAGGATGCCACCAACACTGAAGAGGAAGCACTTCTTGAAATCTACAAGCGTCTTAGACCTGGCGAACCACCAACAGTGGACAGTGCCAGAAGCTTGTTGACCAATCTTTTCTTTGATCCAAGAAGATATGATCTTGCCAAGGTCGGGAGATACAAATTCAATAAGAAATTAGCCCTTTATAACAGAGTTGCAGGTAATCGAGCCGCTCATGACGTAGTCAACCCTGAGACAGGAGAGATCCTGGCTGAGAAGGGTGAAAGAATAAGCAGGGACAAGGCAATAGAGATTGAAAACAGCGGAATCAATTCAATGAAGCTGTTAATGGACGACGGCAAGGAAATCAAGGTTCTTTCCAATAACTTTGTATTCCCGGAGGCATTTGACCTTCCATTCTCCCTGAAGGAGCTTGGATTGAGGGAAAGGGTATACTACCCCCTTATGAAGGAGCTTATTGAGGCGTTCCCAGAAGAGGAAGAGCTTAAGGATGCAATAAAGGACAGAATAAAGGAATTGTCACCAAAACACATAATCGTTGATGATATCATTGCCAGCATTAATTATGAATTCAATCTTTTCTATAATATAGGTGGAACTGATGATATAGACCATCTTGGAAACAGAAGACTTAGAAGTGTTGGTGAGCTTCTGCAGAACCAGTTCAGAATAGGTCTTGCAAGGATGGAGCGTGTTGTCAGGGAAAGAATGACAATCCAGGACATCGAGGTTGCAACTCCACAGGCCCTGATCAACATCAGACCTGTTGTTGCGTCCATCAAGGAATTTTTTGGCAGCAGTCAGCTGTCACAGTTCATGGACCAGACAAATCCACTGGCAGAGTTGACACACAAGAGAAGGATGTCCGCTCTTGGACCTGGTGGTTTGAGCAGGGACAGGGCAGGCTTTGAGGTAAGGGACGTACACAACTCCCACTATGGAAGAATGTGTCCAATAGAAACTCCTGAGGGTCCAAACATCGGACTTATAACATCCTTGACAACCTATGCGAGAATCAATGAGTATGGATTCATTGAGGCTCCATACAGAAGGGTGAAAAACGGACAGGTTACCGGTGAAATAGACTATCTGACCGCAGACATCGAATACGAGATGATCATTGCCCAGTCAAATGAGAAGCTTGACAAGAACAGCAAGTTTGTCAACAATAGGATAATCGCCAGAGGTAAGCTTGGAATAGTCGACATCTTCAACCCTGAGGACATTGAGTACATGGATGTATCCCCAAGACAGATAGTTTCTGTAGGTACAGCTATGATACCTTTCCTTGAGAACGACGACGCCAACAGGGCCCTGATGGGTGCAAACATGCAGAGACAGGCTGTTCCATTGCTCAAGACAGAGGCTCCAATAATCGGAACCGGAATTGAGTACAAGGCTGCCAAGGACTCAGGTGTAGTAATAGTTGCCAAGGAATCTGGAGTGGCTGAAAAGGTTACTGCTGATGAGATTCACATTAGGAGAGACAAGGATAACCTAATCGATAAATATAGATTGTTGAAATTCAAAAGATCCAACCAGGGAACCACAATAAATCAAAGACCTATGATCAAGCAGGGTGAGAAGATTGCTGCGGACCAGATAATTGCTGATGGACCAAGTACAGACCAAGGGGAAATCGCTCTTGGGAAGAACCTTCTCATAGCATTTATGACCTGGGAAGGATACAACTACGAGGATGCCATTCTCCTTAATGAAAGACTTGTTATAGAGGATGTACTGACATCAGTTCACATTGAAGAGTACGAGTCAGAGGCAAGAGACACCAAACTTGGACCTGAGGAAATCACCAGGGACATTCCGAATGTCGGTGAGGAGATGCTAAAGGACCTTAATGAAAGAGGAATCATCAGGATTGGAGCCGAGGTAAAAGCCGGAGATATCCTGGTAGGAAAGGTTACTCCTAAGGGAGAAACTGAACTGACTGCAGAGGAAAGACTCCTTAGGGCGATATTTGGTGAAAAAGCCAGGGAAGTCAGGGATACCTCATTGAGGGTTCCTCATGGTGAAACTGGAATAATAGTCGATGTCAAGGTTTACTCAAGGGACAATGGAGACGAGCTTCCACCTGGAGTCAACCAGATGGTAAGGGTATATGTTGCCACCAAGAGAAAGATCAACGTCGGAGACAAGATGTGCGGTCGTCATGGTAACAAGGGTGTTATCTCAAGGATACTTCCTGAGGAGGACATGCCTTACATGCCAGACGGAACGCCGGTGGATGTAGTTCTTAACCCACTGGGAGTACCTTCAAGGATGAACCTTGGACAGGTACTTGAGGTCCACCTTGGACTGGCAGCCAAAAAGCTTGGGATGTACGTTGCAACTCCTGTATTTGACGGAGCCAACGAGGAAGACATCATGGTCAAGCTGAATGAGGCTGGCTATCCGGAAAACGGAAAGATTGAGCTTAGGGACGGACGTACGGGAGACTCCTTTGCGAACCCTGTAACAGTTGGTTACATGTATATGCTTAAGCTTCACCACTTGGTTGATGACAAGATCCATGCAAGGTCAACCGGACCATACTCCTTGGTAACACAGCAGCCTTTGGGAGGAAAAGCCCAGTTTGGTGGTCAGAGATTCGGAGAGATGGAGGTTTGGGCACTTGAGGCTTACGGTGCATCACATACTCTTCAGGAGATTCTTACTGTTAAATCTGACGACATCGTAGGAAGGGTTAAGACCTACGAGGCGATTGTCAAGGGCGAGAATATTCCTGAACCTGGAATACCTGAATCATTCAAGGTTCTTATAAAAGAACTTCAGTCACTTGCACTTGATGTCAAGGTTATCGGAGAGGAAATCGGCGAAATTGAGCTGAAGGAATCCGTAGATGACGGACTCACAGATCTTGACCTAATGGGCGAGGCTACGCCTAGGGAAAAGCTGTTTGTTGACGACAGGGATGAGGAAGACGAAGAGGATGACCAGGATGACCTGGGAGAAGACAGAGAGAAAGGTTCTGTTGAGGAAATTCCCGCAGGATTTATAATAGAAGAAGATGATGATTCTGACTCATACAGTGATGAGGATTTGGACTAGGCTATTAACAAACTTTATTATGAAAGGAGAGAACGCTCCTTGTTTGAATTAAACACATTTGATTCAATTAAAATTGGGCTAGCTTCCCCGGAAAAGATCAGACAATGGTCAAAGGGAGAAGTAAAAAAACCGGAAACAATAAATTATCGTACACTTAAACCAGAAAAAGAGGGTTTGTTCTGCGAAAAGATATTCGGACCTACAAAGGACTGGGAATGTCATTGTGGAAAATACAAGAGGGTTAGATACAAGGGAGTAGTCTGTGACAGGTGTGGAGTTGAGGTCACAAAGGCAAAGGTTAGAAGAGAGAGGCTTGGACATATCGAGCTTGCAGCTCCTGTATCACACATTTGGTATTTCAAGGGAATACCAAGCAGGATGGGACTGATTCTTGACATGAGTCCAAGGGCACTTGAAAAGATCCTATACTTTGCATCCTATGTGGTTATTGAACCAGGGGATACCCCCATGTATGAAAAACAGCTCCTTACTGAGACCGAATACAGGGATGCAGTGGACAAGTACCATAACAGCTTCAGGGCCATGATGGGTGCCGAAGCTGTAAGGTCTCTGCTTGAGAAGATCGACCTGGAATCGGAGTCAAAGGAACTGAGGGCTCAGCTTAAGGATGCAACTGGGCAGAAGAAGGTAAGGATAACAAGAAGGCTTGAGGTTGTGGAAGCATTCAGGAACTCAGGCAATAGACCTGAGTGGATGATCCTTGATGTGATCCCTGTGATTCCACCGGATTTGAGACCAATGGTCCAGCTGGATGGAGGAAGATTTGCAACATCAGACCTTAATGACCTTTACAGAAGAGTTATAAATAGAAACAACAGATTAAAGAGGCTACTGGATCTTGGAGCACCGGATATCATTGTAAGAAATGAAAAAAGGATGCTTCAGGAGGCAGTGGATGCTCTAATAGACAACGGTAGAAGGGGAAGGCCTGTAACAGGTCCTGGAAACAGACCACTAAAATCCCTGTCAGACATGCTAAAGGGTAAGCAGGGTCGTTTCAGACAGAACCTTCTAGGTAAAAGGGTTGACTACTCGGGACGTTCAGTTATCGTAGTTGGTCCAGAGCTTAAGTTCTATCAGTGTGGTCTTCCCAAGAAGATGGCATTGGAGCTGTTTAAGCCATTCGTTATGAAAAAGCTTGTTTCGGACGGACACGCTCACAACATCAAGAGTGCAAAGAGAATGGTTGAAAGGATAAAGCCACAGGTTTGGGACGTTCTAGAAACTGTGATCAAGGACCACCCAGTCCTTCTAAACCGTGCACCAACCCTTCACAGACTTGGAATCCAGGCTTTTGAACCTGTTCTTGTTGAGGGCAAGGCAATTAAGCTTCACCCATTGGTTTGTACTGCATACAATGCTGACTTTGACGGTGACCAGATGGCGGTACACGTACCCCTATCATCAGAGGCTCAGGCTGAGGCAAGACTTCTTATGCTTTCAACAAACAATATCCTTGCACCCAAGGATGGAAAGCCAATAACCACTCCTTCACAGGACATGGTGCTTGGGGCCTACTACCTGACAGTATACAGGGAAGGGGAGCATGGTGAAGGCAAGATATTCAAGGACTACGATGAGCTGATCCACGCATATGCAAACGGGGATGTTGGAATGCACGCCAGGGTCAAGGTCAGGATGAAGCTTGACCAAAATGACCGCGGCCAGCTTGTTGAAAGTACTGTAGGTAGATTCATATTCAACGAGAACCTGCCACAGGATCTTGGATTTGTTGACAGAACAGTTGACAAGTACGGCCTGGAGATTGACAGGGTCGTTGACAAGAAGCAGCTTGGGGTAATAATTGACAAGTGCTTCAGGAAACACGGCAACTCAGTGACAGCTGAAATTCTTGACCACATAAAGACCATGGGCTTTAAGTATTCTACAATTGGTGCAATTTCAATCTCCATGGGTGACGTTGTCATCCCGGAAGAGAAGCATGAAATGATCAAAAAGGCAGAGGTTGTAGTAGACAGATTCGAGAAATCCTACAGAAGAGGACTTATCTCAGACGAGGAAAGATATGAGAGGGTAATTGAGACCTGGAACCAGACAACTGAGGATGTAACTGAAATCCTGATGGATGGTCTTGACCCTATGAATAACATATATGTAATGGCAATATCCGGAGCCAGAGGAAGTAAAAACCAGATCAGACAGCTTGCTGGTATGCGTGGTCTAATGGCCAGTGCATCAGGTAGGACCGTTGAGGTTCCAATCAAGTCCAACTTCCGTGAGGGACTGTCAGTTCTTGAGTTCTTTATCTCCACGCACGGTTCCAGAAAGGGACTTGCAGATACGGCTCTTAGAACAGCAGACTCGGGATATCTTACAAGAAGACTTGTAGATGTCAGCCAGGATGTAATAGTAAGGGAGGACGATTGCGGAACCGACCACTATTTCCTTGTGAAGGCATATAAGGACGGCAAGGAGATTCTGGAGGAGCTGAAGGACAGAATTGATGGAAGATATGCCTTCGAGGATATCATTCATCCGGAAACTGGAGAAATCATCGTCAAGACAAATGAGATGATCACAGAGGAACAGGCAGCCTTTATCCAGGAAATTGGAATAGAGGAGGTCAAGGTTAGGTCAGTACTTGGCTGTAAGGCTAAATTTGGAGTATGTGCTCACTGTTACGGTAGAAACCTTGCAACAGGCAAGGAAGTCAATATCGGTGAAGCAGTTGGAATCATAGCAGCACAGTCAATCGGTGAGCCTGGAACACAGCTTACAATGAGAACCTTCCACACGGGAGGAGTTGCAGCTGCTGTTGACATCACCCAGGGTCTTCCAAGGGTTGAGGAGCTTTTCGAGGCTAGAAAACCAAAGGGACTTGCAGTGATATCAGAGATTGACGGTAAAGTAAGCATAAATGACAACAAGAAGAGAAAAGAAGTTGTCGTAACAAACGAGGATGGAGAAGAGGCTAGATACAGTATTGTATTCGGTTCAAGACTCAAGGTCAGAGAAGGGGATGTCATCGAAGCCGGTGACGAGTTGACTGAAGGATCTGTCAATCCTCATGACATTCTAAAAATTAAAGGCATAAAGGGAGTACAAAATTATATTGTAAAGGAAGTACAAAGGGTATATAGATTACAGGGTGTAGACATAAACGACAAGCACATTGAGATCATCGTGCGACAGATGCTGTCAAAGGTTAAGATTGAAGAAGCCGGAGATACTGACCTGTTGCCAGGAAGCCTTGTAAATTCAATGGAATTTGAAAAAACAAACAAGAAGGTCCTGGAGGAAGGTGGAGAGCCTGCAGTTGGAAGAATGACACTCCTTGGAATCACCAAGGCGTCACTTGCTACGGACTCATTCCTTTCAGCGGCGTCATTCCAGGAAACTACCCGAGTACTGACAGAAGCAGCAATTAAAGGTAAAGAGGATTTCCTATTGGGTCTAAAGGAAAATGTAATCATCGGTAAGCTTATCCCAGCAGGTACCGGAATGAGAAGGTACAAGAATGTTGAGGTTGTAGATGACGAGATAGTCCCCCAGGAGGATGAAAATTTAGTTGACACAGATATTCTGCAGTGATAGAATACTATAGTGTGCAAACTTTAGAAGACTCTTGATGACATAAAGATTATGTGGTCTTTTGGCCACATAATCTTTGATATGTTTAAAGGAGGATAGATAATGTTTACAGATTTGAAGGAACAGGACAAGGTAGTGGGGGCTAAACAGGTCAAGCGATCCCTGTCCAGATCAGAGGTCCAGACGGTTTTCATAGCCCGGGATGCAGAAAAGAAAGTAACCGGGGAAATTGAAGACCTTTGCAAGTCCAAGGATGTCAAGGTCATGTATGTTGACACCATGGAGGAACTTGGAGAGGCCTGCGGAATCGATATTAATGCAGCAGTCGCTGCGTTATTAAATAAAAATTAGAAGGAGGTGCCTTAATGCCAACAATTAACCAACTAGTTAGAAAAGGAAGAGAAAAGGTTGTTTACAAATCAAAGTCGCCAGCTCTTGGTATGAACCTAAATACCTTGAAAAAGAAAGAGACTGAATCCAATTCACCTCAAAAAAGAGGAGTTTGTGTTGCTGTTAGAACAATAACACCAAAGAAGCCTAACTCAGCGCTTAGAAAAGTTGCAAGAGTAAGACTTACAAACGGAATGGAAGTAGCTGCCTATATTCCAGGTATCGGTCACAATCTGCAAGAGCACAGTGTCGTTCTTATCAGAGGCGGAAGAGTAAAAGACCTTCCAGGTGTAAGATATCACATAGTTAGGGGTACTTTGGATACCGCTGGAGTTGAAAACAGACTACAGTCAAGATCCAAGTATGGTGCTAAGAAGCCTAAGGTTAAGAAGTAAACGACAAGAAGTGCTTGAAATGCTAATAATACTTTAATATAGATGCATTTTAAGGCACAACGGCAAACGCCGAGTACCAATGAATCTACTCTATATAGTTAAGGAGGGAAGAAAAGTGCCTAGAAAAGGACATATACCAAAAAGAGAAATCATGCCAGATCCAATTTACAATGATGTGGTAGTTACAAAGTTAATCAACAGCATTATGCTGGATGGAAAAAAAGGAATAGCGCAGAATATAGTTTATGGGGCTTTTGATCAAATCGCTGAGAAGACAGGTGAAGACCCATTGGAGGTATTCTACAAGGCTATGAACAACATCATGCCTGTTCTTGAGGTAAAAGCAAGAAGAATAGGTGGAGCAAACTATCAGGTGCCTATAGAGGTTAGAACTGATAGAAGAGAAACTCTTGGTTTGAGATGGTTAGTACTATACTCCAGAAAAAGAGGAGAAAAAACCATGGTTGAAAAGCTTGCAAAAGAGCTTATGGATGCAGCAAACGGTCTTGGAGCAAGTGTTAAGAAGAGAGAAGAAACACATAAAATGGCAGAAGCTAACAAAGCTTTCGCACACTACAGATTCTAGTAGGACGTTTAAAATGTGTGGATGGGATTTATTAATTAGTATGTAAGGAGGAAAAATTGTGCCAAGACAAGTATCACTTGAGAAAACTAGAAATATCGGCATAATGGCTCATATTGATGCAGGAAAAACAACCACCACAGAAAGAATATTATTTTATACCGGTAAAATACACAAAATAGGCGAAACCCATGAGGGTGGAGCTCAAATGGACTGGATGGAACAGGAGCAAGAGAGAGGAATCACTATCACCTCCGCTGCGACGACAGCTTTCTGGAAAGATCACAGGGTCAACGTTATTGACACACCAGGGCACGTGGATTTCACCGTTGAGGTTGAAAGGTCACTGCGTGTACTTGATGGAGCCGTTGCGTTGTTCTGTGCAAAAGGTGGAGTAGAGCCTCAATCTGAGACCGTTTGGAGACAAGCTGACAAGTATCGTGTACCACGATTGGCTTTTGTTAATAAAATGGATATCATGGGAGCAGACTTCTTTAGGGCGGTTGGAATGATGAAGGACAGACTTAAGGCAAATGCTGTTCCAATTCAGCTTCCAATAGGCAAGGAAGAAAACTTCACAGGAATTGTTGACCTAATAGATATGCACGCCAGAATATACAAGGACGACCTTGGACAAGAAATCGAGATTACAGAGATACCAGCTGACTTGATTGATTTGGCCAACGAGTATAGGGAACTTCTGATAGAATCTGTTTCAGAGTCAGACGAAGAGCTTATGATGAAGTATCTTGAAGGTGAGGAGCTGACTTCCGAGGAAATCATGAGGGGTATCAGAAAAGCTACCCTTGATGTAAAGATGACTCCGGTACTTTGCGGTTCATCATACAAGAACAAGGGAGTTCAGATTCTTCTGGATGCTATCCTGGCTTACCTTCCATCACCATTGGATGTTCCTGCAATTCAGGGAATCCTGCCAGGTACAGAAGAGGTAGTTGAAAGACATGCTGATG
Source organism: uncultured Bacillota bacterium (assembly GCA_937951995.1). GTDB lineage: Bacteria > Bacillota > Clostridia > Tissierellales > Tissierellaceae > Gudongella. Next base: position 1,273 of record CALGAG010000046.1, on the reverse strand, counting down.
ACAGCGAGCCATTTTCAGCGCTTGCGTTTAAGATAGTAACAGACCCATATGTTGGTAAGCTGGCATACTTCAGAGTTTACTCAGGAAGTGCAAAGGCTGGAAGTTATATATATAACTCAACCAAGGGCAAAAGGGAAAGAATCGGAAGGATTCTCCAGATGCATGCCAACAAAAGGGAAGAGATTGATGAGGTTTTTGCTGGGGACATAGCTGCAGCAGTAGGCTTTAAGGATACATCAACAGGTGACACCCTCTGTCTTGATACAGATCCGGTAATCCTTGAGAAGATGGAATTCCCAGAGCCTGTAATCCACGTAGCCATTGAACCAAAGACAAAAGCCAGCCAGGAAAAGATGTCTGTTGCCCTTGCAAAGCTTGCAGAGGAAGACCCTACATTCAGAACCTATACTGATGAGGAAACTGGACAGACAATCATCGCTGGAATGGGAGAGCTACACCTTGAGATCATTGTAGACAGACTTCTTAGGGAATTCAAGGTTGAGGCAAATGTAGGTAATCCACAGGTTGCTTACAAGGAGTCAATCCAGAAGCCGGCTGATGCGGAAGGTAAGTATGTCAAGCAGTCAGGTGGTAGAGGACAATATGGTCATGTTAAGCTTAAGGTTGAGCCACAGGAGCCAGGTAAAGGTTATGAGTTTGTTAATGCAATTGTGGGAGGAGCAATTCCTAAGGAGTATGTGAACTCAGTAAACAATGGTATCCAGGAAGCACTGGAATCAGGAATTCTTGGAGGATACCCCGTACTTGATATCAAGGTAACACTTTATGACGGATCATACCACGATGTTGACTCTTCAGAGATGGCATATAAAATAGCTGGTTCAATGGGAGTAAGGGAAGCTTTGAGAAAAGCTGGACCAACACTTTTGGAACCAATGATGAAGGTTGAGGTCACAGTTCCTGAGGAGTACATGGGAGATGTAATCGGAGACATAAACTCAAGAAGAGGTAGAATGGAAGGCATGGAGCTTGTAAGTGGAGCTCAGATAATCAGAGCATATGTGCCATTGGCAGAAATGTTCGGTTATGCAACTGACCTGAGATCAAACACACAGGGAAGAGGCCTTTACACAATGCAGTTTGACCATTACGAGCCAGTACCAAACAGCATATCTGAGCAGGTATTGGGCGGAAAATAATCTTTAAAATAGGAGGAATCAAGAAATGGGTAAAGCTAAGTTTGAAAGAAATAAACCACATGTTAACGTAGGAACAATCGGTCACGTAGACCACGGTAAGACAACTCTTACGG
>CALGAG010000045.1 GCA_937951995.1 uncultured Bacillota bacterium | reverse complement strand
CCAATAATAAAATCTGGAAAATGGATAAAGAATCTAACCTAGGCTGCAGGCTTCCTGCAGCTTTGTCATTTTTTGTGCCAACAGAGAAAAAAACTTTGACTTTAAGACGGTGATGTGCAAAAATTAATATAAGGAATATGTTTAAAACAAGGGAGGGGTGGAGAATAATGTTTAAAGTCAAAGGCATTAATGGAATTTTAGCCATTGTCATTGCTGCTTCCATGCTGTTGGGAGGCTGTGGAGGAACGGAATCGTCTACGGGAGGGCCTGAAGTCAAGGCCAGTGAACCTACAAACTGGGAATACACAAAGGATATTCCTGACCCCCTTACAGCCACAAGTGGAGCTGAGGATGTGGTGCTCGGAGATCTGGAGGTCCATGGAGTAATGGTACATATTCCAGGTGGAACCTTTGACACTCCAACTGAGGTGTCACTGGTAAACCCTGACAGTGCTCCTGGCTATGACGAGAAGGAGATGAATGGACTTGGAGCTCCCATACAGATTACAGCTGGTGACGGCCCAGTAAGGCTGATGCAGCCGGTGACAATAACCATGAAATACAATCCTGATGAGGTCGGAGATGACTTTGAAACAGGGGCCATGTATTTCGGATATTTCAATGAATCGGAATGGGAATACATAAAGGCAGATGTGGATACCCAGGCACAGACCATGACATTTACCACAAGTCACTTTTCACTGTTTTCAAAGGCCAAGCTTACAGTGGATGAAAGGATTGACCAGTATGTTGACAATTCCGCAGTTGCAGATTGGCTGAAGGACCAGACCAGCACCATGACGGAGGATGCCTTGAACAGCGCAATTGAGCATATACTTATAGATAATCTTAAAATCAACAACAAGTCAATGATAGCCCAAATATACAACAGTGTACTTGAGGATGACGAATGGAAAAGCATGGTGGAGAGCGTAAATGCCGGTGATCCCGCCATGTTCAACCAGAATCTCCAGGTACTGCTTGGAAAGAAGATTGTTGAGAATGTTTCTGAATCTACCTTGTCAAATGCCCTTAAATCCTTGACTGGAGATTTGGGGATTGAGACCGTGGAGAAGGCCAGTGAGGCTGCAGGATACGTAGCTGAGGGTAGATACAGGGATGCTGCAAAGATCATAGGAGAACATATCGCAGACCAGTTTATGATAACAAAGGTTGGGAAATTCGCAGTTGCAGCAATAGAAGGGCAAATCCAATCATGGAAGGACGAAGAGGTTGAAGCTGCCTATCAGGCCTTTAAAAATGGTGCAAGCAGTAATGTTCCATGGTGGGGATATCAGGTGGAAAAGGAAAACTTTGAGGACGTATGGAGTCAGATGGGGGGAGCGGCAAGACAGTTGGAGCTTGAAGCAGTAAGGGCCCAGAATGAGGCAAGGAAAGATGCTGGTATGGAGCCCCTCACAAGGGAAGAAGAGGATAAAATAAGAGCCAGCGTAAAGAAAGACCTGGAGAAAGAATTCAAGAGCAGAATCCAGAAGGAAGCTGAAATTGACAAGAAGAAAGAAGAGCTGAATATGATCCTGGAGATGTACAAGGATGCGGGCTTAATGAATAAGGGAGCCTTTAACTGGACCGAATCATACGAGCTGGAGACAAGAATGGATATTTTGATGAACTTGAAGGATAAGGTTCTAAGGGACACTGGACGGAAATTTATAAAATCCGGAGGTGTCCATAATGAAGAAGCCATAGCTGTTGAACAGCTTAGGATGATAGCATTGATTTGGTTTGGTACTGATGATGAGGAACAAAGAAGGAAAGAATATGCAGAGTACTTGTTAAATGAACTTGGTGTATCAATATATGCTGAAGCCAATGAGCTTAATGGAATTTGGTCATCAGCAGCCTTGATAATTACAGAATTCGATTTGGGACCTCCACCAGAGCCAAGCGAATCCAGCGACGAGAGTGATGTGGAAGGCTGTGATCTTATGGACATCGATGTCTACAGCATGGTAAAAGCTGCACTTGAAGAGCGGATAGGACAGCCACTGGCTGTAGGAATGAAGCTTCAGATTGATGAAAATGGAAGTGGTACCTTGTCAATAATCGGTGAGGATGGTGATAATACCGACATACCTGCCACCTACAATAATGGGATACTTTCTGCTGTGGGAAACATAGAGGGAACAGGAATAAGCATGGAGGGCTATGTGTCTGAATCAAATGGAGCCATATCACTCAGTGGATCATTTATCATAGATATGTCTGAAGATGCATGGATCAAAGGTACATGGACAGGGAATAAATAGTCAAAAGTCAGGTGGTAGCCATGAAGGAAACACTAACGCTTCAATTTTTAGGACAGGTTTACCAGCTAAAATCATATAGTCTTATGATGTGGATAGCTGCTATTGCAGTTATAATAATCACTTTGGTCAATATCAGGAGATCTGGCTTGTCCATCAGGTCCAGTCTCCTGCCCTTGGCTATTATGACCCTATCAGTGCCAATTGGAGCCAGGGTATTGAATGTGCTGATAAACCCTTCATATTACGAAAAATATCCTAAAAAGATTTTTGCCATTAACAATAGCGGGTTTTCACTTATGGGAGGCCTTCTTATGGCTGCAACTATTGGATGGCTCATTTCAAGACTTGTGGGAATATCCCCCTGGAAGCTTGGAGACAATCTTGCATCGGGTCTAGGAGTTGGTCTGATTCTGATGCGAATGGGCTGTCTCCTCAATGGATGCTGCTTTGGCCTGCCAACAGATTTACCGTGGGCAATCAGCTATCCCTTTGGAAGTATTGCACACAAGCACTACATATCAATAGCAGACCAGGGAAGCATCTCCTTGTTCGCATTGTTTTCTTCACCAGACCTTCATCCAACCCAGGTATATGAAATGATAGGTGCCATGGTGGCAGTCTGGGCTTCTTACATGATAATTAAGAGAGATTACCCTGAAGGCTCAGCAATCCTTGCGGCTTCAGGAATATTTACACTTACGAGACTGATAAATCACTTTTTCAGGGTTCACCCTGAAACAAACGCAGTTCCATTCCTGTTCTATCCAATAATATATATTGCTATACTGGGTTTTATAGGCTACATGATTGTGAAAAGGATACGCATAAAAGTGTAATTGAAGACATAAGAAAAAGACTGTATTCATATTTTACAGTCTTTTTGTTTTTTTTGAAAAATAACTACAATTAGGGGTTGAAAGAAAATGTAAAAGGTGTTACATTGGATATAATGATAAAATAATAACAATATCACCGATGAAAAAATTGCATAAGCATGAGAAGAAATTATTCGAAGGAGGAGATATGAATAAGTTAAAATAAACATTAGAAAACAATAAACACGAATAACAGAAGAATATGAAATAAAACTAAAAATGCAATAATACATATAAATATGAAATAAAACATGCATAAAAAGTTAAAACAATATCAATATCATCGGTGGTCAAACGGAGGAGAAGACATGGACAATATTTATGAAATAGTCAAAGACATCAACAGTATTTTGTGGGGACCGGTAATGCTATTTCTATTACTTGGGACTGGTGTATTGTTTACATTTAAGCTTAGGTTTATTCAGATCAGGAAACTAAAGACAGCATTCAAATCTACATTCGCAGATATTTTCAAGAAAAATGACAAGGCCAATGAGGATGGGATGTCATCATTCCAGGCATTGTCAACAGCCATAGCAGCCCAGGTCGGTACAGGTAACCTGGCAGGTGTTGCAACGGCAATTGCCGCGGGAGGCCCAGGTGCAATATTCTGGATGTGGGTAAGTGGGTTCTTTGGCATGAGTACAATATTTGCAGAGGCAATACTTGCGCAGGTCCACAGAAAAAGGGTAGGTGGTGTTATTGTTGGAGGGCCGGCATATTATATAAGGGATGGTCTCAATAACAAGTATCTTGCAGGCTTCTTCTCACTGGCAATAATCATGGCACTTGGATTTATGGGTAACATGGTCCAGTCCAATTCAATCAGTGAGGCCATCACAGGGGCAATCAACGTACCGCCAATACTGGTTGGGGTTGTTGTTGCTGCAATAGTCGGCCTTATAGTGATAGGTGGAATTGGTAGGATTGCAAGCTTTACTGAGAAGGTTGTACCATTTATGGCAGCCCTTTACATACTTGGAAGCGATTCAATCCTCGTCCTGAATGCCGCCAGCCTCATCCCAGCCCTTCGGATGACCATCGTCGGAGCCTTCAACCCTCAGGCTGC
>CALGAG010000044.1 GCA_937951995.1 uncultured Bacillota bacterium | reverse complement strand
CTCCTTGTTGTATATGATGAGCCTGTAAAGGCAGTGACCCCCGGTCAGGTGGCGGTTTTCTACCAGGATGAGGTTTGCCTTGGTAGCGCAATCATAAAATCCATTGAACCACTTGATAAAAAATATAATTATATAAACATTGACTGATCCTACCTGGGCAATTGCCAGGTAGGTTTTCTTTGTCCCTATCTAATCTCCCTTTTCCCTCAAGGTCATTATAATTTATTTGGACCAAACATCTAGAATCAGTTTCAGGCCTAAAACCATTAAATTTTTTCCTAAGACTCTAAACTTTAAGTCATTTTTCACCGATATAGTATTACAGTAAACAATTTTAGTAGATTATTATATAGGGAGGCATACTTTTGAAAGGTACCGTTGTTGCAACATGGATTAAAACACTAAGCAGGATGTATCCACAGGAAATAGTCCAGGAAAAGATGAAGAAAGCTGGAATAGACCCATACAGAGCCATCTCACCTCTTGACGATGTGGAGGATTCAAAGGTTTTCAGCTTCACCAATGAAATATCAAAGCACTTCTCCATTTCGGAGGAGGACCTTTGGAAGGAAATTGGAAAAGATAATATCAATGCATTCTATGAAGGCTACTCTTCATTTTTCAAGAAGTCCAATCTATTTCAGTTCCTAAATTCCATGAATGATGTCCATCAAGTAGTAAGAAAAAGGATATCCGGGGCAAACCCACCAATCCTGGACATGCAAATCACTGGGAAAAGTACCGCAATGTTGACATACCGATCAAAACGAGGAATGTTCAGCTATCTTCATGGACTGATTGAAGGTGCTCAAAAGCATTTCAAGGAGAGCATCCAGGTTGAGGAAGTCTACAGAAAAGAAGGGGAAATGCAGGTTCAGCTTACTTTTCCCTATGAAGTTAGAAAAAAGAAATCCTACCCTCTCAACAAGCTTCTATCCTTAGGTTTCATAAAGGACCTGAGTATAAAGATTGGAGTGTTTGCAGGCATTTTCGGTGTAGCAATTTCATTCTTAACCCAAAGTATTGAAGCAAACCATATTATCTCACCAATATTAACTGCACTTTCTGCGGTGGTTGGCTTCAAGCTACTAAGTTCACCTCTTCATGAAATTAAATCTGAGCTTGAAGCATTAAAGAACAAGGAATTTATAATCACGACTGAGATATCCACCGGAGACGATATGTATGAGGAGCTTCACAAATCCTTGAATGATTACAAAGAAGCTGTGGCAGAGGATTTCATAGGATTCAACAGTATGACAGAAGAAATGCAGAGCTTCAGCTCTAACTTGAGCAACATATCCATGAAAATGGATGCAACCAGCAAGGATATTGCTGAGGTGGTGGAACAACTTGCGTATACAGCCACAACCCAGGCATATGAGACTGAGCAAAGTGTCGGCTTACTCCAGGGTAACGTTGAAAGCATACGGAACATATCTCAGCAGGAAAACAGGAACAAGACAGAGCTTGAGGATGCCCTGAACAGTATCAAAGAGTCCTTCAGTGCACTGGATAGGACGGTTGCCAGCTTGGATAGAATCCTGGAAAGCTTTGAAAAAATAAAGAATGAGAGCATGGGCCTTAAAAACAAAGGTAAGGAAATTGAGGAAATTGCCTCTTTTGTTTCCAGCATCTCATATCAGACAAACCTCTTGGCCTTGAACGCGTCCATAGAAGCAGCAAGGGCTGGGGAAATGGGTAGAGGATTCTCGGTTGTGGCAGATGAAGTGAGAAAGCTTGCTGAACAATCAGAAAGTGCCGCTGACAACATAAAGGAAAATGTGTTTGGCTTCCTTGCAGATATGGATACCATGGTAGGAAATATAAACCAGCAATATGACGCTATCAATGATGAGAGCCATTCAATAAAAAATGCCATCGAAAGAACCGACAAAGCCAATGGCAAGATTGAAACCGTAGCTGAAAAGATGCTGAATTCAGCAGAGGAGCTGCAAACTCAATCTGAAAGAATCAGTTCCATGTTCAGCAACATTGAAGCCATGGCAGCTATAGCTGTTGAAAATTCAGCAGCAACCGAAGAGGTCAGTTCAAATGTCACCAGCTATTCTGAGGAGATTCTTAAGTTAACCAGCGGAATCAGTGATTTCAAGAAGCTTACAAATGAATTTATGGGTTATATCTCAACCTATAAGCTATAAATAAAGGGCACATTATTGTGCTCTTTTTTTGTTTTTTTAGCAACAAATCCATAAATAGGGTATAATAGGTTTGAAAAGTCAATTATTGCAAGCTCTTTAGGAGGTACTTTCTATGAATACAATATATAAAAACGGTAAAATTTATGTTGAAAAGGATTATTTTGAAGAGGCTATCCTCATATCTGATGGAACAATCCAAGCAGTTGGATCCAACGAAGACATTCTAGAGCACCCCCACGACCAAGTGGTCGACCTGGATGGGAAAACTGTTCTTCCAGGCCTAAATGACAGTCACCTCCACATCAATATGATAGGTTCAAATATGAACTCATGCATGCTGACCTCTGCCAAGTCAATTGATGACATAGTTGCACTGGGAAGGGAGTTTCTGGCAGAGCATCCTGACACCCAGGTGCTTGTAGGCAAAGGTTGGAACCAGGACAATTTTATAAAAGGCGAAAAGAGACTTCTGAACAGGCATGATCTTGACAGGATTTCAACTGAAATACCCCTTGTCTTTGACAGGGTCTGCATCCATGTAACTGTTGGAAACAGCAAGGCCTTGGAGGTGCTTGGAGTGACCAGCGATACCAGGGTTGAAGGTGGGGAGATACAGCTTGGACCTGACGGGGAACCCAACGGTATCTTCAACGAAAATGCAGTAAGATACCTTCAGACAATCATACCCCTTAAGACCAAGGAGGATATTGAGAAGGACTTTCTTATGGCCATGGACTATGCAGTAAGCGTTGGTCTTACTTCAGTTCAATCCTGCGACATTATGAGCAAGGACTACAAGAAGGTGTTTGAAACCATCCAGGGGATTGTTGACAGCGGAAAGCTTAAGTTCAGGTACGGTCATCAGTTCAATTTCCAGGAGATAGAGGATTTCAAAGACTACCTAAATACGGAGCATATACACGGTAGATATGATGAAAGGTTCTACTCCAAGGGTGCCCTGAAGCTTTTCAAGGATGGTTCCCTGGGAGCCAGAACAGCCTTGATGCAGAATGAATACTATGACTCACCAAGTGAAAAGGGTGTGGAGGCCCTAAGTGACGACCAACTTTATAGCCTTTGCAGACTGGCAGCCGATAGGGACATTAGAGTGATCACACACGCAATCGGGGACGGTGCAATACAAAGCGTGATTGAGACCTATTCAAAGATCATGGATGACGGGGACAATACCCTGAGACACGGGATTGTCCACAACCAAATCACCACAAGAGAACAGCTGGAAAGGATCGCTGAGCTTAAAATACCTGTAATGTATCAGCCAATCTTTCTGCAGTCCGATATCCCAATAATCAATGACAGGATTGGTGATGAGCTTGCAGAAACATCATATGCCTTCAATACCCTCTACAAACTGGGAGCACCTGTAAGCCTCAGCACAGACAGCCC
>CALGAG010000043.1 GCA_937951995.1 uncultured Bacillota bacterium | reverse complement strand
GCTGCCTTTAGTCTAATAAGTATCTCTTTTTCCGAATCTGGCATCCTCAACCCATTCTTCAGCCTTCTTCAGATGACTAACCATATCGTCAAAAATTCTGTAATGGTATTCTTCCTGTCTTACCAGGTAATCAAAAAGTTTCTTGCCCTTTTCAGAATCAGCTTCTTCCTTCATCTTCTTGTAAAGGTCTATGCTTTCCTGCTCCTTCTTAATGGCTAATCTATATGCATCAAGCTGATTTGGGTCTACCTTAACATCCACCTTGAAATCTGATTCATTTTTGAATACATTCTCAAACTCGACAAATGCATTGTCTTCGTCAAGACTGTAATCAACAGCTTCAGCATAATTCCTTACCAGGTCAGCATGCTTTTTCTCATCATCGGCAAGATTAAGGAATACCTTCTCAAGAGCATTACCCTTGTTCTTCTCTGCCTGTTCTCTGTAATAATTCTCACCGTCAACCTCCATTTGGATTGCAAATTCAACGTAGTTCATCAGTCAGCCTCCTTATAATATTATCTTGAGTTCCTATAATTATATACCCCGTAAATGGGACTGTAACCGTTTAATTTGAATAATTCAACAATTCATATGTGCCTTGGGCATCTTGTTCCATCGGTGAACCATTTACAGGGTCTGCATTCAAGACAGGTAACTATTTCACCCTCACCAATCATATGCTCCAAGAAATCATGGTCCGCAAGCTGCCCCCTTCCAATTGCAACCAGGTCAAGCAGCCTGTTTTCAAGAAGATAGTCCACCTGGTCCTTGGTGAGGATCTTGTTTACACCAATAACTGGTATTCCAACCTTTTCCTTAATCAAAGTCCCCCCAAACACTATCCAGTTGCAAGGAAACTCTTCTGGTATTTCAACCTCAATTTGTGTGTTGTCAAAGCCTGTTGAAACATGGAGATAGTCATAGCCCATCTTTTCAAGGGCCTTTGCCCTGTCTATGCTCTCTTCAATGGAATCGTCATTGGAGCCCATTCTCATACCAAGAATGAAGTCATCACCTGTAATAGCCCTAATCTCATCATGGATCCTCATAGCAATCCTATTACGGTTTTCAAAGCTCCCTCCGTACTCATCCCTTCTATCATTTACCTTTTTGGAAAAGAACTGAGTTAATAGATAACCATGTGCTCCATGGATTTCCACTCCATCAAAGCCAGCAATCTGTGCCCTCCTTGCTGCCTGGGCAAATTCCTGTATTGTCCTTTCAACCTGATCCTTGGTCATTCCTTTTGAGACTCTTCCCTTCTGCTCAAAATCTGATGAGGTCAAGGGTGTCTCAGTCACATCGGATTTTGCCCTTAACCCTGCATGATGGAGCTGTATTATTGCAGTAGCTCCATTCTTATGTATCACTGAAGAGAGCTTCTCCAGTCCCTCAATATAGGAATCATCCCATATGGCAAGCTGGTCAACAGAAAGTCTTCCATCCGGATTGATGCAGGTCGCCTCCACAATCACCAGGCCTGCACCATTTTTCGATATCCTGTCATAGTGTTCAACATTTCTCTTGGACACATATCCACCTTCATCTGCAAACCCAAATGCAACCATTGAAGGAAGTACAAATGGGTTTTTAAGCTTGAATTTACCCAACTTCCTTTCACCATAAAGATCCATTATCATATCAACCCCTCCAGTTTTTGTACCCTACTCGTAATACTATTCTATATGTTATAATGCATTTGTGTAAACCACTATTCAAAATTAAACTTGAAATTAATGCTCTTATCAAATATAATGTCATGATTGCAATAATTAAGGAGGAGATATAATGAAGTTCAACATAAAGAGATTTATGCTAATTAATCTGGGGCTATTGATCATGACAATGGGAATGTACTTTTTCCTCATGCCCTCAAATCTTGCGGTAGGAGGCGCAACAGGTCTGGCAATGATATTGAGTTATCTGATTCCATCAATACCCATGGGGGTCATCCTAGCTGTTCTTAATATAATCCTATTCATCACTGCATTCATTGTTCTGGGAAAAGAATTTGGAGGCTATACAGTCTACGCTTCCCTTGCCCTATCTGCCATGATTGGATTTTTCGAGCTTATACTTCCAATGACAGCACCCTTTACGGATGATCTTTTCATCAATCTTATATTTGGAATACTCATAAACGGTGTAGGCATGGGTATAGTATTCAATCAGAACGCTTCCACTGGTGGAACGGATATCATAGCAAAAATAATCAACAAGTATACACATATGGATATTGGCAAGTCCCTGCTTGCCTCTGATTTTTTCATCACCATATTTGCAGGTCTTGTATTTGGAGCAAGACTTGGTATGTACGCACTACTGGGGATAGTTATCAATTCCTTTGTTATAGACAAGATGATAGCTGGTTTTAATGTTAAAATCAACATGCTGATCATTTCATCTGAACTTGATTCCATCAATGGCTACATTCTTTCAGAAATCGGTAGAGGAACCACCATTTATCATGGAACAGGCGGTTTTTCAAATGAGGATAAGAGAATAATCAACACCATAGTATCCAGAAGTGAGTACATCAAGATTAGGGATTTCACTAGAAATATAGATAAAAAGGCCTTTGTTTCCGTTTCATACGTAACCGAAGTCGAAGGGGAAGGCTTCACATACTAGGGAGGGGATCTCTTGAAGAACTACAAAATGACCATTGAATACGATGGGAGCAGGTACCTGGGTTGGCAAAGACTTCCAAAGTCTGACCGGACTATCCAGGGAAAACTTGAAAATGTAATTAGCCAGATGTGTAAAGTAGACATTAAAATAATCGGATCCGGGAGAACCGATGCAGGTGTTCATTCCCTTGGTCAGGTTGCAAACTTCAAAGCAGATGTTGACTTGTCCCTTTATGAGATTCAGGAATACATCAACCACTATCTTCCAAATGATATAGTTGTGACGGAAATGGAAGAGGTGAATGAACGGTTTCACAGCAGATATAATGTTAAATTAAAGGAATACACCTACCATATATACACAGGTGACTTCCAATCTCCCTTCTACAGGAAGTACTCCTGGCACATAAAGGAGAACCTGGATATGGACTCAATTAGTCGTGCAATTGAGATACTCCAGGGGACACATGATTTTTTGGGTTTTTCATCAGTTAAAAAGGCAAATAAATCCACTGTTAGGACCATAAATTCCGTTAACTATAAGCAGGATGGTCCACTTCTATCATTTGTCTTTACAGGTGACGGCTTCCTCCACAACATGGTGCGCATAATCATGGGCACACTTGTTGAGGTGGGACACCACAAGATGACCCCACAAGATGTCGAGAATGTTTTGGAGACCAGGATCAGGGCTGATGCAGGAATAACATGCCCTCCCCATGGGCTATTCCTCAGTGCTGTCCATTACTAGGTCACAATTTTGCCCACAATTCACAAAAACATCCCCCCATGTCAATGCATGGGGGCATAACAATTTCAAGGATGTTATTTTTGTTCCACTATTCGAGATTTTGATTGCAAGCCAAAACATCTGTAAGGCAATGGCAATTCGTTGAAAACTCTTCAAAGTTATGGGTTTTCCGATCTGATATTCTGTCTTACCTCTTTTATGTACCCAAACAGGATCTTTAAGACCCCCATAAGGGGCACCCCTATGATCATTCCTGGTATTCCAAACATGCTTCCAAAAAACAGAACAGAGAACATTACCAATAGTGGATGAAGTCCAACAGAATGTGTCATTATCTGTGGTGAAAGGAATGCTGATTCTACTTGCTGAATCACAAGAATCAGTATAATGACCCACAGGGCCATGATGGGCTTTTCCATAAAACCCAGCACAACAGGAAGCACTCCACCAAGCCAAGGTCCAAAGTAAGGGATAATGTTTGTTATTCCCGCAACAAGACCAACTGTCAGGGCATATGGAACACCTATAAACCAGCAGCCTACGCCAGTGAGTATACCAACGAAAACAGCAACAGTGATCTGTCCCTTTATAAAGCCTCCAAGAACCTTGTCCATATCCCCCGCAAGCTCTTTGATCTTGCTGAAGGCAGACTCTGGGATATCCTGAGTGAAGGCCTTTATTATCCTATCCTTATCCTTCAGATAGTAAAATGTTATTATTGGTGTGATTATTATATCCAGAAGGGTGCCGGTTGAATTGACCAGAGCATCGAAGATTCCCCGGAATGCATTCCTCAAATATTCTCCTGCCTTGCTCATCTGGTCTTCCACATTTAAGAAATCACGGAACTCCTCAGGAATGAATGTGATTTCCCCTGCACGCAATTCTCCAATTACTCTTTCAACAAACTTTACAATATTTGGGATGTCATCTATAAATCCACTTAAATCACCTGTCAAGCTTGGTATGATGGTTGCAAATGCAATCCCTATTGTTGCGAAGAGAATTAGAAATACCAGAAGTATTGCCCATATTCTCTTTATCTTTCTTTTTTCAAGCAGTTTAACCAAAGGATCCAGAATGTAGGCAAGAATCAGTGCATATACAAATGGATTGATAATGTTTCCTAGTGGTTTGTAAATTATTGCAGCCAATAAAACTGCAAGCACAACAAGTCCTATGTCAAATAGCTTTTTCTTGCCTGGCATGGCAACTCTCATCCAATCACTCCATTCATTATTATGTGGCCAAATCACAGATTGTGTATGAAAAATTAGATGAACTTGACTGCAGTTCCGTACACCATTACCTCCGCAGCTCCCTGCATAACTGCAGCTGATACATATCTGATGTTTACTATTCCGTCTGCACCAAGCTCTTCAGCCTCCTGTACCATCCTCTTGGTTGCCAGGGCTCTGGCGTTGTTCATCATCTCATTGTAGGCCTTAAGCTCCCCTCCCACAAGGGTTTTAAAGCCCTGGGTTATATCTCTGCCAACATTTCTGCTCTGTATTGTGGATCCCTTTACAAGACCCATGGTTTCAAGATTCTTACCACTGATGTAATCAGTATTTACCAAGATCATCCTCATCACCACTCCTTATCTCCTTAATTCTTTCTATGAGTACAAACACACTCACTCCCATAAGTCCCAAGGGAATCACCAACCACAGAATCCTTATACCCAATGATTCTGGAATTCTTATTAAATTCAGTAAAACAAACCCGAAATACATTAGAAGTAAAAATGTAATTATAATAGGCGCAATCAGCTTCTTTAAATACATTACCGCCCCCTCCTATCCTGTTTATAGTTTAACACGTTACCCTCCCATCGCCAACCACTAATTTGTAGCCTTAAAAGTCCTTGCCAAATCTATTCCAAGATGCTATCATATTAATATATTTGGGGGTATGGCGCAGTTGGGAGCG
>CALGAG010000042.1 GCA_937951995.1 uncultured Bacillota bacterium | reverse complement strand
ATAGGGAACCCTACGACTGCCAGCTGGAATATGTACTTTAACTTAATGGAAAAAACAACGCACCTGGGATATCCCAGGTGCGTTAATATTATACTCTATCCAGCTTAAAAACAGGTCTTGTCTCCCCAATCTTGTCCCTTAAGGTATTGATATTCTCTATGATGTGGAAGGGTCTTAGGGCCTCAAGCTCTTCCTGGTCCAGGTAATCCATCTGCTTAAGGATCTCCATGGTGGCAGTTTCAACGGCCTTGATGTTGCCATCCTCAATCTTCACTGCAATTCCAACACCCTGGTCCACCATGCCTATACAGTAGACACCATCAGCCCCCAGCTTACCCATAAGCTTTCCATTTGTGTTCTTCATAAGCTCAGTGCAGAAGCCGCCTGTACCTGCAACCATCTCAGGATATTCCATCATTGACTCAACAACAAGGTCTGCCGCCATTTTCCTCTTCTCATCAAATACCGATGAATGCACAAGCTTGGCATAGGAAAGGGCCATGTTGTAAAGGGGCATTTCAACTACCGGAACTCCGCACCCGTCGATTCCAACTCCAATATCATCCACATCCATTTCACATACCTGGGCAATTGTATCCAGGGTCATCTGCTGAAGTGGATGCTGCAGCAGGTTGTAGGTTTCAAGGGGCAAGTCCAGCTTCCTTGATACCGCAAGCATTCCCGAATGTTTGCCTGAGCAGGTGTTGTATAGCTTTCTTGCAGTCTTCCCATCTCTTAGCATTTGCCTGGTCACCTTGTCGTTTCTGGAATAGCTGTGTCCGCAAAGAAGGTCATCCTCACCCAAATCCAGCTTTCGAAGTACTGAGCTTACTGCATCAAGGTGAAAGTCCTCGGAAAAGTGGGAGGCACACATGACTGCAAGCTCCCTTCTTGTTATTCCAAATGTATTCTCAGCTCCGGATTCTATGACAACAAGTGTCTGTAAAGGCTTTGCACTTGATCGCATATAGGTCCTCTTGTAGGGGTCTCCAAGGCTTGCAATGAGATTTCCCTTGAAGTCAACAACGGCAATGTCTCCCCTGTGGATGTTCTCAACTCTGTCTCCTCTGGTTACGTTCAATAATATTTCAGACAAGGCGATTCCCCCTTTGATTTGTTTAAGTTCCTAATAATAGTATACAGCAATGGCTTGGTATTTGAAAAATAAATATTCAAATGCCAGGCTAATTTTCAATTTGGAGCTAAGCAACAGATGAAAATGGGTATAATGTTTGTGAATTATGCAACAAGAATAAGTTGGATTTATTAGACCATTTGGAAGAGGTGATCCTATGCTGCAGCAAGGAATAGTTTTTACAGTAATAATCGGAGCCCTTATCCTTTTTGCTCAAGGGAGCATAAGGTATGACTTTGTAGGACTTGGAGCCCTCTTGGTTCTTGTAGTCACAGGTATTGTCCCAGCAGAGGAGGCCTTCCTTGGCTTTGGTCACCCGGCTGTTGTAACCGTTGCAGCCATACTTGTGGTGAGTAGCAGTCTCCTTAAGACTGGAGTACTTGACCAGCTTGTGAGAATCATGAACAGGAGTGGAAGGGGAATCAATGTAAAGATTGCCGCCCTTATGATAATGACGGCAGTGCTTTCAAGCTTTATGAACAATGTTGGAGCATTGGCCCTGGTTATGCCCATTGCCATTGAGGTGGGCAAGCACCACAGGATATCACCCTCCTACCTATTGATGCCAGTGGCATTTGCATCCCTACTTGGTGGGCTGATAACAGAGATTGGAACACCACCAAACCTAATAATTTCAACCTACAGGGGGAGCATTGAAGCAGAGCCCTTCCTCTTCTTTGACTTCGTACCTGTGGGAGTCGGACTGACACTGGTTGGAATCATATTTATTTCCACAATTGGCTGGCACCTGATACCCAAAAGGAAGGGTGACGAGGGTCAATCGGATTTCTTCAGGATCGATGAGTATATGTCTGAGGTTATTATCCCAGTGGGAAGCAAGTATTCCAACAGGACTGTAGAGGAGCTACTTGGAGACCTTAATCTGGATGTAAACATACTTAGCATAATAAGGGGGGAAAGGAGCATTGTCCCGCCTGCTGCAAATGAGCTTTTGGAGGAGATGGACCACCTTGTCATAAGGGCAGACCATTCAGGTCTTGCCGATCTGGTAAAGAGAACGGGTTTTCAGTTCAAGGGGAGCAAGAATATACAAGACGTCTCGGGAAAGACCCTTAAGGATAGGAGCCTGGTCATGGCTGAAATAGTACTAAAGGACGATTCGCCTGCAATAGGGAGAACAGTTATCGAACTTAACCTCAGGCACAGGTTTGGAGTCAACCTGGTTGCTGTGTCAAGAAGGGGAATCTCCTCCTACCACAGGCTTCAATCATTTATATTCAAGCCAGGGGATGTCCTCCTTATCCAATGCCCAAGCGACTCCATCCAGGATGTACTTGGTCAGTTGAGGGCACTGCCGCTGGCCGAAAGAGGCTTAAGGGTGGGAAAGGGCAACAGAAAATCATTAAAGTTTATAACC
>CALGAG010000041.1 GCA_937951995.1 uncultured Bacillota bacterium | reverse complement strand
TATTTGCTCCACCCTCCATCATGGCAATGGCTGCCTTGTAGTCCTTCACTCCACCTGATGCCTTGACTCCAAGCTTGTCCCCTACAATGGACCTCATTAACCTTACATCCTCAAGTGTTGCCCCGCCTGTGCTAAAACCAGTGGATGTCTTTACAAAGTCTGCCCCTGCTTCCATTGCGATCTGGCACGCCTTTGCTTTCTCATCATCTGTGAGAAGGGAAGTTTCAATAATCACCTTTACAAGAGCCTTCCCGTCTGCAGCTGCAACAACAGCTTCAATGTCAGCCCTTGCAAGGTCAAGGTTACCATCCTTCAAAGCTCCGATGTTTATTACCATGTCTACCTCATGGGCTCCCATGGCGATTGCATCCTTGGTCTCGAAGGCCTTGACCTGAGGTGTGTTTGCTCCCAAAGGAAAACCTATTACTGTAGCCACTCTTACCTCTGTGTCCTTTAACAGGTCACTGCAGTATTTTACATGTGTTGGATTAACACATACCGCTTTAAACTTGTTCGCCTTTGCTTCCTCACAAAGGACTCTTATTGCATCCTTTGGTGTATCCGCCTTTAAGGCAGTGTGATCAATTATACCTGCTACATCAATCATAGTCTCACCCCTAACCTAGTGTGTTTAAGCTATCTAATCACTTCCACCATGTCACCGTTTCTAATTCCAGCTGCATTTCCTTCCTCTATGTCAACGTGCATTTCCAAAGCAAAGCTTGGGTGTACCCTAACAAGTACATTGTCGAAAACAAGGCCCCTTGGTCCAGGCACCTTTATACTGACCATTTCCCCGTCCTTGATCCCAAATTCCTCTCCGTCACTTGTATGCATGTGAATATGTCTTGCAGCTACAATGGTTCCCCTATCTATCTCCGCTTCTCCCTTTGGTCCCACAATCCTAACCCCTGGTGTGTCAGCCACATCTCCTGAGTTTCTGATCATTGGAGAAACGCCCAGGGTAAATGCATCTGTAATGGATACCTCAAGCTGGGTGTCAGGTCTTACAGGTCCAAGAATCCTAACTCCCTTGATGGTTTTTTTAGGTCCCACAACATCTACCTTCTCCTCGCATGCATATTGTCCTGGCTGTGACAGGTCCTTCATCTTAGTCAACTCATAGCCCTCACCGAAAAGTGTATCCAGGTCTTTCTGGCTAATGTGAATGTGTCTGTTGGATAGTGCTATTGGCAATGTTTTTTTCATCGTAACCCTCCTAAATTATAGTTCATATACTAATTATACTCTTTTTAACAATGTTTTTCAAAGAGATTGTCAAAAAATTACTGGACTTGCAAACACTCCCGTCAGGTTGACGGGAGTGGATTGATTTCTAGATGAATCTTCTTAAATATTTCATAAGATACTTAAGGATGATTGTGTGTAGCGGGATACTTATCAGTGCCGCCAAAACTCTTGTGGGCAGGAGGATAATAAATCCTCTGCCGTACAGGGTTGACAACCAGTAGGTATTAAGACCCAATGAAACCACAACTGTAACCAGGAGGACAGCCAGGATTATATTCTTGTAGCTGTACACCTTGTCGTAATCTCTCTCTCCCCTAAACCTGTAGAACACAAGACCTGGGATAACGCCCCACAAAATTGAGCTCAATGTAAATCCCGGATGATAGGGGCCCTGTGGGTTGATCAGAAAGCCGATGATATCTGCCGAGAATCCCGTTAAGCCACCTACTAGTGGTCCAAACATCATTCCTGACAGCATCAGGGGCAAGTCTCCAAAGCTGATCCTTAAGGCTGATACACCTGCCAGGGGTACCATGATATAGGCAAATCTTGTCATGACAATTGAAATTGCCACCAAAAAACCGGCCTTAACCATTCTTCTTACGTTGATTTTTGCTGCTTTTCTTTTCATTTCAATCTCCTTTCTTTAACTGACAGCTACTGCCAATTAAAGAAAGTATCTCTAATTGTCAGCGGATGCGGCAAAGAATCGCAGAAAATTTCTTTCGTCAACGGGCAACTTCCCATCCCGAGGCACTTAACGCTCTTTACCTACTCTGTCTTACTGAATCAATCTAA
Source organism: uncultured Bacillota bacterium (assembly GCA_937951995.1). Lineage (GTDB taxonomy): Bacteria > Bacillota > Clostridia > Tissierellales > Tissierellaceae > Gudongella. Next base: position 78,009 of record CALGAG010000041.1, on the reverse strand, counting down.
GTTCTAATTATACTATATGCAGGTATTATTGTAAACCGTTCAATAAGAACAAGGCCTGCTTGACTAGTATCTCTTGTTGCTTTTAAATCTCCCTATGGTATATTTACCCTTCTTATAGAATACATATCCTATGACCTGGGCCAGTGTCAGATATTTTATGAGGCTTAATCCGATTTTTCCCGCTATGTCTACAAAAAATGGCTCTGGCAGCATTTGGATAAGCAGGTCGGTTCTTGGGTTTAATATCCAAAGGTCATTGTTGAAAAATATTTCATGGAAAACAGTGAAATATTTTGTGAAGTCAGTGATAATAAGTATGCCAAGAAGAACCAGTAACAGGTGGTTTGCGAAAATTCCCAAGGCCATCCATTTCCCCATAAATCCAGCCTTCTCCTTGGATAGAAACCAAAATACTATCCCCAGGGCAACAAGGGCCGATGCCAGCTTGATTACCCTGGCAAGGTCATAAAGACCAAGAACATCCTCCATGTGATGTATTTCTCGCTCATTGAAATGTCTGTTCAATGCATCATCCTGATTGCCTTTGAGATAGGCTATTATATCCTTTGATACAACTTCCAGGTCTTCCGCTGTCTTTCCTGTGACATTATAGACTCCATTTTCCTCAAAGGACTCCATATAATATTCCAGATCATAGGTGTTTTCCTCAATAGCCATTACCAGGGCCACAAGGGATACGGCAATGACCAGGACAATAACCAATAGTATATCCAATGTTTTCAATCCTTACACCTCTCTTTAAAAAATCTGATGGACTATCAGGGCAGACCCGTTTCCATCAGATTCTGTTTGTTGATAAATTATTATTCCAGACCTAAATAAGCTCTGGCATCTCCCAATTGTGGTAGACCTCTTGGACATCGTCATTGTCTTCAAGCATGTCAATTAGCTTCTCCATATTCTTGATATCCTTTTCATCCTGGAGTACCACCATATTCTGGGGCAGGTAGGTAAGTTCTGCAGCGGCAAAGCTGTAACCGGCATCCTGGAGGCCATTTCTCACCACATTGAAATCTGAAGGTTCCATGACAACTTCAAACCCATTCTCATCCCCTTCAAAATCCTCTGCTCCCAGCTCTATTGCAAGCATTGTCAGCTCATCCTCATCTATTGATTCAGACCTTTCAATGGCAATGAAGCCCTTCCTGTCAAACATGTAGGCCACAGAGCCGGTTTGACCAAGATTGCCGCCGTACTTGTCAAAGGCGTGTCTAACATCGGAGGCTGTCCTGTTCCTGTTGTCAGTCAGGCAATTGACTATAATGGCCGTACCTGATGGTCCATAGCCTTCATAGATAATCTCCTCGTAGCTGTCAGAACCCGATTCTCCAGTGCCCTTCTTGATTGCCCTTTCAATATTGTCGTTGGGCATGTTCTCAGCCTTTGCCTTGTCAATCGCTGCCTTCAGTGAAGGATTGTAGTCCGGGTCTCCTCCACCCTCCTTGGCTGCAACCATAATATATCTTGCCAGCTTGGTAAACACCTTCCCTCGCTTGGCATCCTCCTTGCCTTTTCTGTTCTTGATATTATTCCATTTGGAATGTCCTGCCATATTTCAACATCTCCTTCCCTTAACCTAAATATTTTAGCATATGATAAGGTTAATTTCACTAACTTTTTTTGTAGGAAGGAGGATAATTTCTTTTGTGTTCACTTATCCTGTTCATGCGGTCAATCTTTTCCCTTACTTCATCCGGTGCCTCTCCAGTCCTGATATAGTTGTCCAATAGCTTGTATGAGAAGCCCATTTCCTTTTCATCTGTCTGGTTTTCCCATAATCCTGCACTTGGTGGCTTCTCGATGATTTCAGCTGGAATATCCAGGAGCCTTGCCAGTTCAAAGACCTCTTCCTTCACAAAGTCGGCAAGGGGCAGTAGGTCCACACCGCTATCACCATGCTTTGTGAAGTATCCAACATGAAGCTCGGACTTGTTGCTTGTACCGCATACAAGATATCCCATTTCCTGGGCAAAATAATACAGGGTCATCATCCTTAACCTCGGCTTCAGATTGGCTTTGGCCAGTGGGTTTTCTCCTTCAAAGGGGAGAGCCTTAAGATAAGTGTCGAAAACCTGTGAAAGGTCTATGCTCGTAACATCAATATCCAGGGCTCTGGCAACTATAATGGCATCAGCCTCATCCCTGGGATTGCTGTGAATTGGCATAATTACACCCATTGAATCCTTTGGGAAGGCCTTCTTGGCAATGCCTGCCACAACAGCTGAGTCAATCCCTCCGCTTAAACCAAACACTACACCCTTTGCATTGGCCTTGCCTACACTTTCCTGGAGCCATGCCACCAGGTTGTCAAGGTCTTTTTTCATGTCCTTCACTCTATCAACTCCTTTGTAAATAAATCATCTGAAGATGCATTAAGGAAACCTTTTATGATACTCATACAGGGAAAATTCATGGTTTGAATAAGTATAAATTTCCTATTCGTAATAAAATGATGAAAATAGACCATTTCTGGTCTATTTTTCAGCCTTGAGTGTTGCGTAAACACAATCATCCAAAAGATATCTCAGATTCAGGTCTTCCGCCTTTGCAACAACCTCATCGTCATAGGTTCCTGGTTGGAAGAAAATCATTTCTATGCCGGCTTCCTTGGCTTCCTCCAATACCTTGATGCTCACTTTAGGTGGTACGACCATGTCCAATACATCCACCTTTTCAGGAAGCGAACCTATTGATTCATAGATCTTCTCACCTTCAAGTTCACTGTAATTGGGGCTCACCCCGTATGTTGTATAGCCCTTGTCCCTTAATATCTTCCATATCTTATAGCCATACTTTTCTTTTTTTCCGGAAACGCCAACCACAACCCATTTCCTGGATTCCATCATTTCCTTTTTCAGATTCTTATCTGATGTCATCATTATCACCTCGGTCTTCTTTATACCCTACTATTCCCTCCATCTCACACCATCTTTCACTGGAAGATACTTTTCTTCAACTATGGTGTGGTCAAGGTCCCCACTTGTCATATCCAGCATGTCTCCCAGGAATCTATCCAAATGTTCGTTTTTAACATACATTTCAATATTGACATCCTGTAGATAGTCCACCTTCTCAGGGACATAGCCATTTTCCATGAAATAGTTTTCTACCTTGCCGTAGGCTGTGTAACTGATGGCCATCCTTAATAGGCTGAACTTCTCCATGGTGACCATGACTGAAGCCTCTATGGCAATTTTGGCACCCTTGGTGTAGGCCCTGATAAGCCCTCCACCTCCAAGCTTAATCCCTCCGAAATACCTTGTTATGACCACAACGGTGTTTCTCAGGTCTTCTTTCTTCAGGACCTCCAGTGCTGGAATTCCTGCTGTTCCAGATGGTTCACCGTCATCGTTGAATCTCTGGATGTTTGAATCAAGCCCCAGTACGTAGGCTGAAACATTGTGGGTTGCGTCCTTATGCTTGGTCTTGATTTCCTGTATGAATTCCAGTGCCTGGTCTTCTGTTGTCACAGGAGCTGCGTAGCCTATGAAACGAGACTTGTTGACAATGAATTCATCAGCTCCTCTTCTGGCAATTGTCCTGTAGGTTTCCTTCATACCATCAACTTCCTCCCGCATCATTAAATAATAAACTCCTTATGTTTTTCATAGTCAATATGATTTATTGTCAGGGTAAACAAGGTACCCTCCTCTGTATACTTTATCTCATCAACCTGGTATTGGTTCATTAGGTAGCTGGATACGGATTGCCTGTCAAAGGGTATCATCATCCTTACCCTTCTGTATTCAAGAGGCAGGGTGTCCTGGATAAGCTGCTTAAGCTCTTCTACTCCCTGGCCCTCTATGGCAGAGATATAAATGGGGTTATCAGTTTCCATTCCCACGATATTGATCCCCTTTTCCCTTAGCCTGTCCATCTTGTTGAAAACTGTAACAATTGGCTTGTCCACTGTTTCCAAGTCCTTCAAAAGGTCCATTGTTGTGTTGATCTGAATATCAAGATCCTTGTTTGATGCATCCACTACATGAAGCAGGAGGTCCGCATATTCAACCTCCTCAAGAGTCCCCTTGAATGCCTCCACCAATTTGGTTGGAAGCTTTGATACAAAGCCTACCGTGTCTGCAAGCAGATAGTCCTGGCCATTGGGTAGCTTGCCAACCCTATGGGCTGTGTCAAGACTGGCGAAGAGCATATCTTCAACATATACCTGCTTGTTGTCCTCTGAGCCCTCCTTCTGAGTCATAAGCAGGTTCATCAGGGTTGATTTCCCAGCATTTGTATAGCCAACAAGTGCGACCATGGGCATCTGGGAGGATATCCTCTTTTTCCTTTTAACATCCCTTACCCCTTCAAGGTCCTTCAGCTGCCTTTCAATATTGTTTATCTCCCTGAGTATGTGTCTTCTGTCCGTCTCAAGCTTTTGTTCCCCAGGTCCTCTTGTACCAATGCCAGCACCTTCCCTGGAAAGATAGTCCCTAAAGCCAACAAGCCTGGGCAGCCTGTATTTAAGCTGAGCAAGCTTAACCTGGAGCTTACCCTCCCTGGAGACTGCCCTAAGGGCAAATATATCCAAAATCAGTGTAGTCCTATCAATGATTTTTCTCTTGATTATCTCCTCCAGATTTCGTAGCTGGGCACCTGAAAGCTCATCATTGAAAACCACTGTATCTATTTCAAGGTCTTCACAGTAGGATTGGATTTCCTGTGCCTTTCCAGTCCCAATGAAGGTTGCTGCATTGATTTTATCCTTCCTCTGGATTATTCTGGCTTCCACCTTGCCGCCTGCGGCCTCCACAAGCTCCTCCAATTCATTCAGTGAATCATCAATGTCCACCCTATCACTGTCTATCTCGACCCCTACGATCAATACCTTTTCCTTGCTATCATCCATTATCATCACTCTCCTGTCAGGATGTTTTAAGTATACCATTTTTAAGGCTCTTAGACCAGTTAAAAGCAACCCTCCGTAATCTTATTGTAACCTTCCATAGCTTAACAAAAAAAGTGTTCTGTGGTATAATATGTTATCTTTTGTAGTGAAAACTTTAGGAGGTTAACAATGTCTACTGAAAATAGAAAAGCAAGAAAACAGAATAGATTCACCCTTGGAAAGGCAATAAAGATCTTTCTGGTCATGATCATCATTGCCGGCATAATAGCCGGTGGTACCGTGGGAGCTGCCGTTGTATCCATCCTTGATGAGGCGCCGGAGATTGACCCTACTACCATTGTAACATCACTGGCTGAAACATCCAGCATATACGACCCGGACGGCAATCTGATTGAAAAGATCCAAGCAGAGGAGCTTAGGACGGTAGTTGGCATAAAGGACATGCCACAGCACCTGATTGACGCCTTTATTGCAATCGAGGACCACAGGTTCGAAGAACATCCCGGCGTTGACATCGAAGGAATTGCCGGTGCGGTTTTGGACAACTTCAGGTCTGGAGGACTTAGGGGTGCAAGTACAATCACACAGCAGCTTGTAAAGAACGTTTACTTAAGCAACGAGGTTACCCTTACCAGAAAAATCACCGAGGCCTATCTGGCCCTAAAGGTTGAAACCATACTTTCAAAGGACCAGATACTGGAGGCTTACCTAAACAGAAACTATTTCGGCCAAAATGCCTATGGGGTTCAGGAAGCCTCAAGAACATACTTCTCAAAGAATGTGCAGGATCTGACTCTGGCTGAGTCAGCCTTGCTTGCTGGTATAGTGAAGAGTACAACTCAGTTCCAGCCATACTACAGGGTTAAGCCTGGGGACTTCAATCCGGAAGTCCACTACGAGGTTGGACAGCTTGACGTACTGGGTGAGCCCTACATTGCTGTATTTAATGAGGAGTCGGTCAACAGGCAGAGAATTGTACTGGACCGGATGCTGGCCCAGGAAAAGATTACTGAAAGTCAATATAATTCAGCCTTGGCCCAGGACATTAAATCCAGCCTGAAGCCTGAGGAAAAGAAACCTCAAGACATAACCTCATACTTTGCTGACCTGGTGAAAACTCAAGTTGTAAGGGCTCTTGTGGATAAGCTTGGATACACGAGGGAACAGGCAGAAAGCGAGCTATTCACCGGTGGTTTGTCCATATATGCAACCATTGACATGGATATGCAAAAGCAGCTTGAAGATATCTACTCAAACTTTGTGGAAATTCTAGTTGGAAACGTTGATGGTGTAAGAGGACCAGTCCTTGTGGACTGGAGAATAAACAGCGTGGGAAATGTTATTGATGAAAGAAATAGGATAGTATACTACAAAAAAGATCTGTTGATGACAGAGGAGAACAACCTGATTTTGGAAGATGGCGAGTTTGAAGTTGAAAATGGCAGTTTGAAAATCAATACAAACAAGATCAACATCTTCCCAACACATTTTGACATAGCTGATTTCTATACCATCGATGACAAGAAGAATCTTGTAGCACACAGTGTAGGATCAATTGTTATTCCAGAGGGTCAGTTCACCGTTGAGGATGGGGTCATTACCATAGACAAGTCATATCTTGACAACAATCCTGATTTTTACCAGACCCAGGAAGGAAGGGCCATTGTAAGCAACAGGTACTTCTTCGTTCAGGATGAAGGAATTGTACAACCGCAGTCAGCTACAGTTATTCTGGATTACAGGACGGGACATATCAAGGCCATAATCGGTGGTAGGGATGTTGACGGAACAAGAATCCTCAACAGGGCCACAGATTCAGCCAGACAGCCGGGATCTGCAATCAAGCCGGTGGCGGTCTATTGGCCAGCCCTTGATAGTGGAATGACAGCTGCTACAGCAATAGATGACATACCATTTTATGATGGTAACGGAACCCTTTGGCCAAAGAACTGGTACAACGGCTACAGGGGCCTCCATACCCTAAGAAGGTCTGTTGAGCAGTCCGTAAATGTAAATTCAGTAAAAACAGTTCAGAATATAGGTGTTCCAACCTCTGTGGCTTATTTGGAAAAAATGGGGATAATAGACAGCGAACACCCAGAACGTGATAACTTTGTTACAAGCATTGAAAACCGTGTCACCAACGATGAAAACCTATCGGCATTGGGCCTTGGAGGAATGACAAACGGATTAAGCCCGCTTGAATTGACTGCGGCTTACGGAGCCATTGCAAATAATGGAGTATATGTTGAGCCAATTGCATTCTCCAGAATCCTGGATAGGAACGGAAATGTGCTACTTGATAACACACCTGGCGAAACAATTGTTACATCCCCTCAGGTAGCATATATAATGGGAGACATATTGAGAACAACAGTATCAAGTGGTATAGCAGGCAGGGCGAGAATGTCCAATATGGCAGTTGCTGGAAAGACGGGTACAACACAGAATCAGGCTGATATATGGTTTGTAGGGTATACACCCTACTATGTGTCAGGTACCTGGATAGGAAACGACTCTCCGAGGGTCACCCTTTCGAGAAACAGTAGTACGGCTGCCCAGATGTGGCAGTACATCAATAACACAATCCACGAAGGCTTGGAGGGTAAAACCAGCTTTGAAAGACCTGATGGCATCGTTTCGGCCAGCATTTGCTCACAGTCAGGATTACTGGCGACACCCCTTTGCTCAAATGATCCCAGAGGTGTTGTAAGGACCGAGATATTTGCAAACGGAACTGTTCCAAAGGCTTATTGCGATATGCATGTGGAAGTGAAGGTTGATGTTACCAACGGCAAGATTGCAAACGAGTACTGTCCTGATGAGGATGTAGCGACAAGAGTATTTATCCAGAGAGAGCCTCTTTATGATCCATCTGCAAACAACGGAATCACGCCAAGCGATTACAACTACCAGGTTCCAACACAAGTCTGTGATGACCATGATAAGAATACAGTAATCGAGAACCCAGTTTTGGATTGGCTAAATGAGTGGTTCAACAACAATAACGGGGAAGCGCCTCCTGAGAACATGCCGCCTGCAACCGAACCTGGAAACAGCGGAAATGGAAACGGGAATGGAAACGGGAATGGAAATGCGACACCACCTGGACAAGGTGATGACAGTAACAATAACTGATCTAGATTCTACAAAAGGCATGAAATCAATTGATTTCATGCCTTTTCTTATGAGTTCTTCTACTTCTCTGCTGCCAATACAACCTGGTTTAAAAGGATAGTGGTGGTCACACTACCAACCCCTCCAGGTACTGGAGTTATCATTGAAACCTCTTCAGAAACACTTTCATAGTCAACGTCTCCACTAAGTTTTCCATCCTCGGTCATTCCAACACCAACATCAATTACAATGGAGTCTGGATTGAAAAACTCTTTCCCAAAGAACTTTGGCTTTCCGAGGGCCGTCACTACAACATCAGCATCCCTTGTAACCTCTGAAAGATTCTTGGTCCTTGAATGACAGATTGTAACGGTTGCATTTTTTTCAAGAAGCATCATTACAAGAGGCTTTCCAACCACCATGGACCTGTTAATGACTGCAACCTTGCTTCCCTCAAGCTGTATGTCATTGAAATTGAGGATTTCCATGGCTGCCTTAGGTGTACAGGGAGCAAATCCGGTCATATTTCCCTCGAATATCTTTTCAAGATTAAGGGGATGCATGCAATCCACATCCTTGTCAGGGCTGATTGAGCTTCTTATCACCTCTTCATCAATATGCTTTGGAAGGGGTCTGAAAAGAAGTATTCCTGATATCTCCGAATCCCTGTTAAGGTCTTCCATCAAGGCTACCAGGTCTTCTGTTGTCATGGTTGTTTCTCTCTCATATACCTTTGCCTGTATATCCATCTTCTCACAGGCCTTGATTATGCTCTTTTCGTAGGAAACATCCCCAGGATTATCACCAAGCCTTATTATTCCCAGAGTTGGGACTATGCCTTTTTCCTTCAATATTGCTATTCTCGTTGCCATGTCTTCCTTGATGCTGGCTGCAACTACATTTCCTTTCAATATTTCAGTCATGCCATACCTCCTTGTGAATTTGTTACATTAATTATAACATAGAAAAAAAACAAAAGCACCCATAGGGTGCTTAAAGTGCATATTCTAATTGATGACTCTTCTTCCAGTTACATACCTTTGGCTGTAGTAGCCCGAATTGATATTGTCAATTCTAACCTGTCTCTTGCCTGAGGATGCATGGATCATGTTTCCATCGCCAATATACAAGCCAACATGGGATATTCCTCTTCCTGTTGTGTTGAAGAATACCAGGTCACCTGGTACAAGCTGTGACTTTTCAACCTTAACCCCTGCAGATCCCTGTGAATATGATGTTCTGGGCAGGGTTATTCCAAGTTCATTCTTGAAAATATAGTAGGTGAATCCTGAGCAATCATAAGCATTGGGTCCAGCAGCAGCATATACGTAAGGCTTGCCGATTTCCCTGTGTGCCGCATCCAGTATGCGAGCTATGGATGCACTTGATCCTCTTTCAGCTGCCCTTGATACCTCTTCCATGGTTCTGAACAGTGTCACTGCAGTCTCCTCCACATGGTAGCTTATCATGTTCTCGTCGACTATTTCATATTGCCCATTCTGGAAATTCTTCACAGAAACAGCTTCGCCCTTAACCAGGACCAGTTTATTGTCCCCATTGGTCAATACCCTCGTAATGTTTGACATTCCGTAGGATATGTTTTCAGTTGTTTTTCTTGTTGTCTGATCCATGCGAACATGACCGATATGAAAGCTTTCCGCTGTTATGAAGTAGCCGAAGGTTTCATCGTAGCTTGCCATCACAAGCTCTTCCCCAGGCTGTATTTCCTTCACAACCTGTGAATTTGAGTCTGCTTCCTTATACATTACAGTGGCCTCTTCAACAGTATATCTGTCAGAGCTTCTTGTGGTCCTAATCATTACATTCTTTGGTATGCTGTAGTATGTACCATCCTTCAACACCTGGTAGGAATCGCTTCCCTCCTTTGCAACTGTGACCCTTTCTTCCTTGTCAAAAGTAACTTCAGTGGCCTGATCATTCATCAGTGCAAAGCTTTTTACAAATACACCTGTGTCTTTAAATCCAACTCCCATTAGCATACAAAGCGCCAATATCTTGAAAGCCAGTTTGTGTTTTCTATTGTGCAATATGAACACTCCCTTATCTTCGATTAGTCTCATAAAGGTATTATAATACAAGGAAGGTCCTTTTTCAATGAATTATTTACAAAACGGTTACAAAGTTAAATCATCATTGCTTTAAACGTTGTATTTTCAACAATCATGAGAATATGTCTTTCTCGTTACATATAAGAGAAAACCTCCGGGTATCTCCCGGAGGTTTTCACGTTTGAGTAAGTCTATAAGCCGTGTTCTGTTTCTATGGTCATCTATCTAGGTCTGCAGTTACCTGCAGACTCATGCGACCTACCTTTGGAGCGGCAACGAGCAACTGCCTTTTTGTGCTCCCTTTTGGTCTTGCTCCGGATGGGGTTTACAGAGCCACCTAGTCGCCTAGATGCTGGTGAGCTCTTACCTCACCTTTCCATCCTTACCATTTCTGGCGGTCTATTTCTGTTGCACTATCCTTAGGGTTGCCCCCACTGGACGTTATCCAGCATCCTGCTCTACGGAGCACGGACTTTCCTCATGTCGTAGACATGCGACCATACAACTTACTCTAAGTATATTATATCACAGATGCCTTTTCTTTAAAACCTAAATGTTGTCCATGTCCATCTCATGGTAGAGAATCCTTCCACAGCTCTCACATGTAGCCACACTTTTCCCCTGCTTTGCCTTTTCTACAATTTTTTCCGGTAGGTGCATGTTGCAACCCTTGCAAACTTCATTTCTTACCTGGGCAATACCAGTGCCCTTTCTTTTTCTGATGTCATGGTAGATGGAAAGTAGTTTCTCATCAAGGTCACTTTCAAGATCCCCAATGGTTTTCTCTTCCAATTCGATCCTGTCACTTAAATCTGAATTAGCCTTATCAAAGAGCTTCTGCTTATCCACAAGGTCCTTCCTTTTCTGTGACAGAAGACTTTTGCCTTCACTTATGCCTGCTTCGGTCTCCTCGCTTATGCCCATTGTGTCAATTATTTCATCCTCCAGGCTATCAACCAGGCTTAGGTGATACTCCTTTTCCCTTTCTAGGTGGTCCAGTTGTTTTAGGTCCTTTACTGAGCCATTGTAGAGATTCACTTCTGCAGATTTGTATTTGTCCTTGTGGACATCAACTTCCTGCTCAAGCTTTCTAAGGTGAAGCTTCAGGTCTTTCCTCTTGACCAACAGGTCTTCAAACCTCTCTTCCAAAACTCTGATCTCCCTTTCCATCCTCCTCAACTCGGTACTCTCCTGTAAAAGCTTCATCTGATTCCTCATCGTACTAAGATTGTCGTAGTGCTTTTCAAGTTCCCACAAACCAGCCAGGTCCAGCATTAGAAGTCCCCCTATCTAGTAGCATTCAAAGTTAAAAGAATTATCCTCGTAAACTTCAATTTTGATTTTTCCTCCACTGTAGTCTGCTAGCTTTTTCTCTAGAACAGGAAGAATTATTCTTTCGGTGCCGTAATGGGTGCCATCAATCAAAACAATACCTTCCTCGTATGCCAGCTGGGCGTCGTGGTATTTTATATCTCCTGTAATATACACCTGTGCCCCTTTCATGGATGCGTCCCTTATGAAATCCGCCCCTGCTCCACCACAAAGTGCTATCCTTTCAATTTTACCCCTGCTAGTGCCGTATACCCTAACCCTTTCAAGCTGGAGTACCTGTTTTGTGATTTCCGCCAACTGGGAAAGGCTACATCCCTCTATGTTCCCGACTCTACCGTAGCCATGGGACTTGCCTTTGTTCAGCAAAGGATAAATGTCCAAGGCTACCTCCTCATATGGGTGGCTGGCCCTTATCCTATCCAGGGTATTCTGGAGATTCTCTTTCCTGACAATTGTCTCAATCCTTGATTCATCAACTGACTCCAAAACACCAGTGGAACCCAGATAGGGGTTTGAGCCTTCCATGGGTCTGAATCGTCCTGTTCCTTCCAGTGAAAAACTGCAATCACCGTACTCACCAATGGATCCTGCTCCCGAATCCGATAATGCCTGAAGTATCTTTCCTTCATGTGTCTTAGGGACATAGACAGCAACCTTTACAAGGTCTTCACTTGTTGAACCGCTCAATATCTCGGTGCTGGTCATTCCAAACAGCTGGGCAAGCCTGTCATTTATCCCACCATCAGCCAGGTCCAGGTTTGTATGTGCGTTGTATATGACAATGTCATTAAGGATGATATTTCTTATCAGGTTGCCCTTGTAGTCATTGAAAACCAGACTTTCCAGGGGCCTGAACAAAAATGGGTGGTGGGTAATTATCATGTTGCAGTTCGTTTCAATTGCCTTTTGTACAAGTCCATCCGTTACATCCATGGCTATGAGTATTCCATTAACTGTCTGGTTGGGCCTTCCAACCTGAAGACCTGTGTTGTCCCATGAATCCACAAGATTTCTCGGTGTCCATTCTTCAATTTTACTGATTATTTCAGAGGCTTTCACCTTTCAAGCACCTCCCTGTAATCTCTCACTATCTTGTCCAGCTCCACAAGTCTTGCCTTGCTTTTTTCTCCTGGACTATCCCTTAGTGTGTCCATTATTTTTTCATGTATACTTAATCTTGTCTCTACCATCTCTTTTGTCAGGGGATTTCCTTTCTTCATTAAGACTGGGCTTATTTCATAATCAAACTCATTGGCAAATTTCTGTAGTCCGACTTTTGCAACAATAATTTCGTAATACTTGTCTCCCTCTTTAACCAGGTCCTCATCAATTATCTGAAAACCAGCTCCATGGAGAAACCTTCTCAACTCCACAGATCCTACCATGGGTTGAAGTATCAGCCTGTTGAGGCTTTTTGCAACAGCCATTGACTTCTCTAGAATTTCCACGATCAACAATCCTCCCATTCCTGCTATCACACCGGTGTCAGCCTGGAAGGGAAGAATGGGTTCAAGACCATCTCCGAGTCTGGCCTCTATCTGGTCTTCAAGATTCTCTTCCCTTATATAGTCAATTGTCTTCTGGAGAGATCCCCTGCTTATGTCAGTGGCAATCACAAGCTTGCTGATCCCCTTATCTATGAGATACTTGGGAACATAGCCGTGATCGGTGCCAATGTCAGCCACAATGGAATTTATTGGTACAAAATCAGCAATTTTCTTCAGTCTAGGTGATAGGTTCATAATTTCTCCTTTTCATGGGAATAAGATCCGCAAAGCGAATCTTATTCAAGAAAGTCCTTTAATTTTTTACTCCTGCTGGGGTGACGAAGCTTTCTCAATGCCTTTGCCTCAATCTGTCTTATTCTCTCTCTGGTTACCTCAAACTCCTTGCCAACCTCCTCAAGGGTCCTGGCCCTACCGTCATCCAGTCCAAATCTAAGCTTCAGCACCTTCTGCTCTCTGGGGGTCAAGCTGTCCAACACGTCAATCAGCTGTTCCCTAAGCATTGTGAAAGTGGCTGCATCAGCTGGTGCAAGTACATCCTCATCTGGTATGAAGTCTCCAAGGTGGCTGTCTTCCTCTTCTCCAATGGGAGTTTCAAGGGAAACTGGCTCTTGAGCTATCTTCATAATTTCTCTTACCCTCTCAACATCCAAGTTCATTTCCTGACCGATTTCCTCTGGGGATGGGTCCCGTCCAAGTTCCTGGACAAGCTGCCTTTGAACTCTGACAAGTTTATTTATTGTCTCGACCATGTGCACAGGAATCCTGATGGTCCTTGCCTGGTCAGCTATGGCCCGTGTAATGGCCTGTCTAATCCACCAGGTGGCATAGGTACTAAATTTAAATCCCTTCCTGTACTCGAATTTCTCAACTGCCTTCATCAGGCCCAGATTACCTTCCTGAATCAGGTCAAGGAATAGCATCCCCCTTCCCACGTATCTCTTGGCTATACTCACCACAAGCCTCAGATTGGCTTCTGCGAGCTTTTTCTTGGCCAGCTCTTCCCCTTCCTCCATTCTCATGGCAAGGTCAATCTCCTCCTCGCTGGTGAGCAGGGGAATCTTTCCGATTTCCTTCAGATACATCCTGACAGGGTCATCTACACTTATTCCTTTTGGTACCGTAAGGTCTTCCTTGACATCATCTTCGTCATCATCACTGTCCAACTCTTCATCCACGACCTTGTCAATATCCTCATCACTGTCCTCATCATCGTCGTCATCAGCCAGCAGGATCTCCTCATCCTTTTCACCCATGATATCAATGTCACTGTCCTCTATTCTCTGATAGATTTCATCGATTTCTTCCGGGTCCAAATCCACGGCTTCCAAAGTGTCCATTATTTCCTTGTATGTCAACAAGCCGTTCTTTTTACCCTTGTCCAATAATTTCTTTTCGGCCAGGTCTTTATTTGTGAAATTTTTTTCAGGGTTCTTAGTTGTATCCTTCAATTTATTTCCTCCCTACTTACTAATGAATTAATTTTCCTGTTCAGTTCATCTATATTGCCAAGCAATTCAAGAAATCTTTCCTGGTCTTCTCCACTTTTTTCAAGCTTCCCCATTTCCTCAAGAATTAAACTCTTCTCACTGATTAGCTTGTTGTGTCTAATTGTCCTAATAAGGTCCTCGATCACCCTCTCCCAGTTGGATGCCTGGAATCTAGGTTGATGATTCAAAATACCGTTGAATTTTTCTCCACTTTCCTGATCCTGGGATAGTTCTTCCCTTAGTGCTTCCTTGTCTATTGAATCTGATTTTTCATATGAGTCACTTATGATCCTGTAACAGAATCTACAGTCCATGTCCTGGAAATCCTCGTAGTGAATCCTACTGGATATTCTTTCAAAATACTCCCTGTCCATTAGAATAAAGCCTATCAGGTCCATCTCTGCCTTCAAATGGGCAGGTGGCAGCTTTGTGATTGTTGGTTCGAATCTGATCCTCTCCTTGAATCTTTTCTGTGTCTTTTGTCCACCCCGAACCTCGTGTTCTATGGCTTCCCTGGATACTCCAGTCTGGGAGGCTATTTTTTCAATATAAACATCCTGTTCCACTGGAGATTTCATATCCCTGATTATCCTTGCAACTTCTTTTGTAAAGTCGATCTTTCCTTTGGATTCCTCAATGTCATATTGGTCTTTCAATATATATACCTTGAAATCAACATAAGTTAACGCAGTATTTACCTTTTTTTGAAAGCCTGATTGTCCATTTTCCCTTATGAAGTCATCTGGGTCCATGCCCTCTGGCAAAACTACAACCTTTGGATCCACCTCAAGCTCCCTCAATACATCTATTGCCCTGAGGGTGGCTTTTATCCCAGCCCTATCCCTGTCGTAGCAAATCAATACCTCGTCGCCATATCGTTTAAGAAGTTTCCCCTGGTTGCTTGTCAATGCTGTTCCCAAACTGGCAACTGCATAGTTTACACCACCTGCATATAGGGATATGACATCCATATACCCTTCCACCAGAAGGATTCTCCTCCTATCTGTGTTTCCTGCAAGCAGGTTCAATCCATAAAGGTGATATCCCTTGTTAAACACCATTGTGTCAGGTGAATTCAGGTATTTGGGTAAATTATGGTCCAGAACCCTTCCTCCAAAACCGATGACACGGCTTCTGGTATCAATGATTGGGAAAATTACCCTGTTCCTGAACTTATCAAAATACCCTGATCCATCCTTCCTGATTCCTGCAAGTCCAGCCTTTACCATTTCATCTTCTGTGAAGCCCTTTTCCAGTAGATGCTTTATCAGGCCATCCCATTTGTCAGTGGCATAGCCAAGTCCAAACTTTCTTGCAATTTCTCCGGTGATCCCTCTCTTTGCAAGATACTCACGTGGCTTCTTGTTGTTAAGAAGGTTATTGTAAAAATACCTTGCAGCCTCCTTGTTGATATTATAGAGATTGCTCTTTTCCCGGCTGTCGTCCCTGTCAGGATTTTCATCCCAGGGGATCCCATACTTGTCAGCTAAAAATTTCAATGCGTCCACAAAATCAAGATTTTCCTTCTTCATTACAAAGGATATTCCATCTCCACCTTCTCCACACCCAAAACAGTGGAAAATCTGCTTTGACTCTGAAACAGTGAAGGAAGGAGTCTTTTCATTGTGAAAGGGACACAAACCAATGTGATTTGAGCCCGATTTTTTAAGATGAACATATTCTCCAACCAACTGGACTATGTCCATCTGGTCCTTGACCTTTTCAAGGACATCTTCATTTGCATAAGACATTCTCTCACCACTTGTCTATTTTAATAATTCCAATAAAAGCTTCCTAGTACTTTCCCCATGGCTTTGGCACAAAAAGGTCCATGTAGAGATTGACTATATACCTGTCGGTCATCCCTGCAATGTAGTCACAGATAATATCCTCCTTCTCCACCTCTACACTCTTATATATACCCAAATGTTCCGATGGAAGTCTGTGGAAATTCTTTCTGTAGTAATTATACAGGACCTCAATGATGTATTCAGCCTTGTCATCCTCTTTTTTTGCTTCCTTATTGAGATAAACATTGTCAAACATGAACTGCCGCAATTTGTTGGTCTTTTCACCAATCAAATCGCTCATGGTCAACCTGTCACTTTCCTGATTGTTTTCAATCAGGTCCACTATCATTGTATTGATCCTGTCTCCATGGGTTTTCCCCAGTACCTGAATGCAATCAGCAGGTAGGTCTTTTTCACTTATTACCCCTGCCCTCATTGCATCATCTATATCGTGATTAATGTATGCTATCCTATCTGCAAACTTTATGATCTGTCCTTCCAGGGTTTTGGACACATTATCCCCAGAATGATTAATTATACCCTCCAGTACCTCGTATGTCAAATTCAAGCCCTGTCTTTTCTCAGACCCCTCCAGGAGTTCCACAACTCTTGCACTTTGCAGGTTGTGCTTGAATCCCCTTGGATTCACCCTGTCTAAAACCTTCTCGCCAGTATGGCCAAATGGCGTATGACCCAAATCATGTGCCAGGGAAATTGCTTCCACCAGGTCTTCGTTGAGTCTCAGGGCTCTTGCCATGGTCCTTGCAAGCTGGGCCACCTCCAAGGTATGGGTTAGCCTTGTTCTGAAATGGTCCCCTTCAGGAGCGATAAAGACCTGGGTCTTATGCTTCAGCCGTCTGAAGGCCTTGGAATGGATCACCCTGTCCCTGTCCCTTTGGAACTCAGTCCTGATTTGACATTTCTCCTCTGGAACCTTTCGACCTTTGGTGTTAATACTTAGGCATGCTCGAGATGAAAGTGTCTGACCCTCTCTTTGTTCAAACTGTTCACGAATATTCATTCTCCACCTCCGTTTCCCATATATATATATTCAACAAAGGTCATGAAAATCCTTCTTTTTTAGAAAAAAAGCTCAATATCTTTCACAAACAAAAAATAGAAGCGCCCCTTGGAACGCTTCATTTGAACATTGTTACAGGATTTGGATTTAAAACATTTTATCTCCAAACTCGTTTGTCATGTGCTCAATTATTATGGATGCCGTTTCCTCTATTGCCCTTGCAGTAACATCAATAATCTCACAGCCTAAATCCATCATGATATCCATTGAATACTCAAGCTCACTTTGGATTCTTTCTACACTGGCATAATTTGCAGAATTCTTAAGACCCAAAGCCTTAAGCCTTTCAGACCTTATTTCTATAAGCTTCTTGGGATCGGCCACCAAGCCGATAATCCTTCTCCTGTCCTTTTTAAACAGTTCCTGGGGGATGTTGACCTCCGGAACCAGTGGCACGTTTACAACCTTGAAATTTTTGTGTGCCAGGTACATGCTTAGGGGAGTCTTTGATGTCCTGGAGATTCCCACCAGGCAAATGTCCGCCTTTTCAATGCCTCTAGGATCCTTCCCGTCGTCATACTTGACAGCGAACTCAACGGCCTCTACCTTCTTGAAGTAGTTCTCGTCAATCCTCCTGATGAGGCCTGCTTCACGTTTTGGGGCATAGCCTAATAGCTTCTCAATGGCCAGTATTGGCGGTGACATTACATCTATTGTGGGTATGTCCTTTTCTTCTCCAAGACTGTCAATCAGGTCTTTTAAATCCTTTAGAACAGTTGTATAGATGAATAGGCTTTCTCCTGGGACCGCTTCCTTGAAAATGTTTCTTATCTCATCCCTGTCATCCATGAAGGGGTATTTCTTTATTTCATAATTTTCCGTTATAAACTGCTTTGCAGCTGCTCTTGCTATCAGCTCACCAGTTTCACCAATGGAATCTGATAGTACGTAGACTGTTAGTCTATTACTCATATTGACCCCCTCCTAGATATTTGTTCCCAATTCAACAAACATTCTCGTTATGTTTGTCTTGGTTATTCTTCCAATGACTTTCAGGTCCTTATCCTCTTCACCAGTTGAATCGACCACAGGCAAACTGTCTATTTCGTGTTCAATCAACTTGATGGCAGCCTTTAGGATTGTATCAGTCTCCCTTATGACAACCAGTTTAGGCATCCTGGTCATAATCATGCCCACTGGGGTCTTGTTCAGGTCCATTCCCCCAACAGCGCTTCTAAGAAGGTCCTTTCTTGAAATAACACCTGACAGGTATCCGCTGTGGGTGATATAGATGGATCCCACATCCTCCGTGAACATATAGACCACTGCATCATAGACCGTTCTGGTCTCTTCGATCACAACAGGCAGGGACATGATATCCCTAACCCTTATGGAGGAAATCCTGTCAGCAACAAGATCCCTGTCCGGTCTGCCCAGGTAGATATATCCCACCTTTGGCCTTGCATCCAGTATCCCTGTCATTGTAAGGATTGACAGGTCAGGCCTGATGGTCGCCCTGGTCAGACCCAGTTTTTTTGCAATGGCTGTGCTTGTTATTGGTTGGTTTTCATTGACTATATCAATTATTTTATTCTGCCTGTTTGAAAGTTGGATAATACCACCACCTATCTGGCAACAATGTATGTCAGATCACAGACCTTCATCATTTTTGAGTATATTCGTCTAAGCATGGCCAGTCTGTTCTCCTTAAGCTCCTTGTCTTCAACCATTACCATGACCTTGTCAAAATAATCGTTTATGGAGTCCTTCAGGGTGCCAAGCAGTATCATTGCCTTGTCATATTCCTTCTTGTTAATGTGAGATTCAACCTTTTCCTCTATGTTGTTGTAGTCGTCATAGAGCCCTATCTCATCTGGAGTCAGGAGGTCTCTTTTCACTTCGGTGGATTCGGTCTTTGTTGCCATGGAACTAAGCCTATTGAAGGCAACCAGTATCTCTCCCACATCTTCATTTTCAAACCATCTGGACAACTTCTCAACTCTTATCCTCATGTCAAAAATATTGTCACTACCTGAGTTGATTACAGAATCTATGACATCGTATGCCATCCCAAAATCCAGGAAGAGGTTTCTTACCCTACCCATGAAGAATTCCTTGATTTCAGACCTTACCTTGTTGTAGTCACAGGCAAGACCATTCTCCTCAACATAGATGTACAGGGAAAAGTCAACCAGCTCCAGAAGGGAAATGTTAAGCTTCTTGTCCATGATGATGTTTATTATACCTATCGCAGCCCTTCTTAGGGCAAAGGGGTCCTGGGACCCGGTGGGCTTGATTCCAATTGCAAAGAGTCCACAAATTGAATCAAGCTTGTCTGCGATTGATAAAATTGCACCGGCAGTGGTTGTTGGAAGCTCATCGCCAGAAAATCTTGGCATGTATTGCTCGTGGATTGCCAGGCTTACAATTTCATTCTCTCCTGATTCCTGAGCGTATTCCATTCCGATCTTTCCCTGGAGTTCCGTAAATTCAGTTACCATCTTTGTAACCAGGTCTGCCTTTGCCAGGAAGCTTGCCCTTTGCAGGTTCTTCTCTGTCTCATCTCCCACTTCAAGATAGTTGCCGATCTTTTCGGTTAGCTTCATCACCCTGTTGGTTTTATCATGTACTGTTCCAAGCTTTTCCTGGAAGGTCAATGTCTTGAGCTTCTCAACATATCCCTCCAGAGGAATGCTGACATCGTCCTTATAGAAGAACTTGGCATCCTCAAGCCTTGCCCCAAGAACCTTTTCATTTCCCTTTACAACTGTTTCCTCGTATTGTGAGTCACCGTTTCTAACAGTTACAAAGTATGGAAGAAGCCTTCCCTTGTCATCAAGGACAGGAAAGTATCTCAAATGCTCCTTCATGGGGGTGGTTATTACATCGAAAGGAAGTCCCAGGTACTCTTCCTTTATCCTTCCAATTATTGGGGTCGGGAATTCCACAAGGTTGGTTACCTCATCCAGAAGGTTCTCATCCTTCTGGATGGATCCACCCTTTTCCTTTGCAAGCTTCTCAGCCTTGAGTCTTATTATGTCCTTTCTTTCCTCCTGGTCAACTATTACAAAGTTGTCCCTAAGCTGCTTTTCATAGCTGTCTATACCTTCAATCCGGATATTCTGACTACCCAGGAACCGATGTCCCCTCGTTATGTTCCCTGCCTTTATTCCCTCCAGCTCAAAGGGCAGGATATCATTATCCAAAATTGCAACCAGCCACCTTATGGGTCTTGCAAACCTTAGGTTCTTGCCTCCCCATCTCATGGATTTAGGGAAGGTTATACCCTTTATCACCTCTTCAAGACCTTCTTCAAGAACTTTTTGAAGGGGTTTTCCACTTTTGCTTACTGCTGCGTATATATATTCATCACCATTGTAGTCCATGGTTTTGATGTTTTCCTCTGTAACTCCCTGGCCGCGCATAAAGCCCTGCAATGCCTTTGTTGGCTTGCCATCCTGATCAAAAGCTATTCTTGCGGCTGGTCCCTTGACAAGGTCCTCTTGACTTTCCCCTTCATCCCCAAGTCCTTTCACAATTATTGTAAGTCTACGGGGTGTTGAATAGGTATGGAAGGTCTCATAACCTAGTCTCTCTTCCTTTAACAGTTTCTCCATGTTACCCTTTAACTGTTCCACTGCATCTTTTATATACCTTGCCGGTAGTTCTTCAACTCCAATTTCAAGCAGGAATTCTCTACTCATTGTCTCCACCACCTTTTTTCAATAAGGGATAATTCATCTGTTTCCTCTGCTCCAGATAAAGAGATGCCACACTTCTTGCCAGGTTTCTGACCCTGCCAATATAGTTTGTTCTCTCGGAAACAGAGATGGCCCCTCTTGCATCCAGCACATTGAATGTATGGGAGCATTTCAGTACATAATCATATGAAGGTATGACCAGTTCTTCTGCAATCACCTTGTTGGCTTCGTTCTCATATGTGTTGAAGAGTTCCTTAAGCACTGGAATGTCTGCCTTTTCAAAGCTGTATACAGAGTGCTCGTATTCAGCCTTTCTAAATATGTCTCCATAAGTGAAGTTCTTGTTCCACTGAATGTCAAAGACATTGTCAACATCCTGAAGATACATTGCTATCCTCTCAAGTCCGTAGGTCAGCTCTCCAGACTCCAAATCACAATTTATTCCTCCTACCTGTTGAAAGTATGTAAATTGTGTTATTTCCATTCCATCCAACCATACTTCCCAACCAAGTCCCCATGCACCAAGAGTTGGAGCTTCCCAGTTGTCCTCTACAAATCTTATGTCATGCTTAATCGGGTCAATGCCTATTGCTTTCAAGCTGTCCAGATACAGGTCCTGAATATCTTCAGGTGAAGGCTTTAGAATAACCTGAAGTTGATGATGCTGGTAAACCCTATTTGGATTCTCGCCGTAGCGTGCATCTGCAGGTCTTCTTGATGGCTCCACATAAACCACCTGCCATGGCTCTGGCCCCAATGCCCTTAAGAAGGTGTGTGGACTCATTGTTCCAGCACCCTTTTCGATGTCATATGGCTCCATTATTATACAATCTTTTTCACCCCAGTAATTCAGTAATTTCAGCATCAAATCCTGAAAATACATAATAACCCCCCTTTATTTTTGGATACAAAAAAACCTCAGCGTCCCTATAGGGACGAAAGGTCTCTTCCGCGGTTCCACCCTATTTAATACCTGTGAAAGGTACTCTCTTAAACTGCAATACTCAGAAGCGCCGTTCCCAATGACTGTATACATCCGCTTCCACCCTTGCCGGACTCTCTTTGCTACACAGTTACAGGTATTTTCTTCATCATCGTATGGAATTCAGTTTCGTTTATTAATTTAACAAAATTTCGTCATTATGTCAAGAGTCCGGTAGCTCAGCCTAGATTAGGCCTTGTTTTATCATGGCCAATGACTTCATCTCCCTAATATCAAGATTATACAAAAGGTAGTCTGACATCCTGTAATGCATTTTCCACAGGGTCTTGTCGGGGATCTGAAGATCTCCCACATCTTCCAGCTTGGACATCAGGAGGAGCTTCATCTGTTTAACCTCCCCATCCAACAGGGGGTCCCCCTTCCCGCCTCGGCAGTTGGAGCATATCAAGCCTCCCTTGGTGTGGTCAAAGTCCCATATGTCCGAGTCTTTGGCACCACATGCAACACATCCACCCAAATGGGGTCTGTAGCCGATAAAGCTTGCAAACTTAAGCTCATAGGCAACCATCATAGGTAGAACCCTTTCCTCCTTCCTCATGGTCCTGATAAACTTCTCCAAGAGTTCAAACAGAACCTTGTTCTCCTCCTCCATTGGAGTGGACCTGTCAAGAAGTTCCAGGGCATAGAAACCAAAAAGCATCTTGTCCATTGAGTCCCGGATGGTATAGAAGGAATCCACAAGGTCAACACTCTCGATGTAATGAAAGCTCCTACCCTTTTTTAGCTTCCAATTGCTTAGGGCAAAGACTTCCGTAGAGGCAATAATCCCTGATTTGGGTTTTAATGCACCCTGAGCCATGACAGAAATCTTCCCCAGTTCCCTTGTGTACAGGGTTAGAATCTTGCTGGACTCCTTATATTTCATTCCTGATATGACTATTCCATTTGTCTCTGACATGTTAGACCTTTCTATTTGTAGCCAAAATACTTCACCTTGTTTGCTTTTTCTCTCCAATTCTTCTCAACCTTGACCCACAGTTGAAGGTTTACCTTGCTACCCATCAGCTTCTCAATGTCCTCTCTTGCCTGCTGACCGATGGTCTTGAGCATTTTGCCGTTCTTGCCTATTATCATTCCCTTGTGCGAATTCTTTTCACAGATAACATTGGCAAAAACATCAATCAGTTCCTTGTCTTCCCTCTGAACAATCTTGTCAATATCCACATATATTCCGTGGGGGATCTCATCCTCCAGGTTCACCAGGGCCTTCTCCCTGATTATTTCAGATATGATAAACCGTTCAGGCTGGTCAGTGATCATGTCATCGGGAAAATACTGGGGTCCCTCAGGCAGCATACCCTTCAATACCTCAAGGTATCTTTCTATATTGTCATTGTTCAATGCTGAAATTGGTATTACGTCCTGGAACATTCCCATGTCCCTGTATTTTTTAACCAGTGTATCAACCTGGTCTTTTGTCAGTTTGTCGGTTTTGTTTATAAGAAGCACAATCGGAGTGCTGATCTCCTTCAGCTGGTCCAGAATATAGTTGTCAAGCTTCCCGGTCTCCATGCTTTCATCTACCATGAAGGTTACAATGTCAACCTCTTCGAGTGTGGTTCTTGAAATCTTAAGCATGTAGTCTCCCAGTATATTTTTGGGCATCTGAATTCCAGGGGTATCCAAAAAGACTATTTGATAATCATCCCCGGTATAGACCATCTGTATCTTGTTTCTTGTGGTCTGAGGCTTATCGGAGATTATCGAAATCTTCTCACCGATCACCTGGTTGAGAAGTGTCGATTTCCCAACATTTGGCCTTCCTACCACTGTTATGAATCCGGATTTATACATTTTTCTCCTCCTTACGGGATGACTCAAGGTCTTCAGGTCCGAAGCTATGAGGTAGCAGCTGGTCCAAGGCATACTCCCTGTAATCATCCTCTGAGTTTGCAATAATCACGGTTGCATCCTTTCCAAATTCACGGATCACCTGTCTGCAAACCCCACATGGATAGGTATGGTCAGCATCTCCAACCACGGCAATTGCCTTGATCTTCATGTGCCCCTCAGAGACTGCCTTGAAGATTGCAGTTCTTTCAGCACATATGGTTGGTGAATAAGAAGCAATCTCTATATTGCATCCATCGTATATTTCATCATCCTCAGTGAGTATGGCAGCCCCCACATGAAATCCTGAGTATGGTACGTAGGCCATCTTTTTTGCTTTTATTGCTCTATTTATCAAATCTTTCCTATTCATGAAAAAACCTCTCTTATTCTATAGTAATTGGTGTTCCCGGCTTTACCACCTGAATCCAGGTTGTTCCAGGTGATAGTCTAATTTCTTCATTATTGTCATTCAGGTATTCTATTTTTGCCTTTCTATCATCCTTTACCCATTTTATGTCCTGGACTACCCCTCTAGTGATAAATTTACCCTCTCCCTGACCTTCCAAGCTTATTCCAAGTCTTCCTTCCCTATCCAGGACTCGCATGGAATTCTCCTGGATTATAATATTGTCTGCATAAAGTCCACTTTCATCTGATTCATCCACATGTCGAGCACCTTCCTTGTATCTTTCGTACTTTTGAAGGTCCGGGTCATAAATATACCTGGTGTTGTTCTCGTCATTGTATGTTATCAGGATATCTTCTGCATTTTCCCCTGTTCTGGGCAAGTCCTCCATATCGAAGATAAAGCCCTCAAACTCACTGGTATCCCTGTATCCACGCTCCTCCTGCACATCCCTTAGGACTTCCATGCTGGAGTACATATTGTTAGGCGCCCTCTTGTGGGACATCCTCCAGAAAACCTTGTTTGAGCTTGTTAGGCCATCAATTTCTGCCATTCTAAGGGTCCTAACATCGGCTTTTGCCTGTTCACTGCCTCCAACGTGTACAAAAATTGAGTCAAATTGCCAAGCCATAGTGACAAAGTATGGTCTTGCACTCCTAATTGGCCCCAAGGAATCCGGCGAGTTTATTAGATATAGTCCAAGGTATCTGGTATAGGGTCCTTCAACTGGAAACTCGTACACAAGCTCCGCATCCTTTAATCCCGACTGCCATTTTGCCTTTGGATGGTTGTCAAAAACAACTGATATGATTCGACCATTTACCAATTCCTCAGCTGCATAAATTCCGCTTAAGGGAGATGGTATCCCTGTAGGCTCCGGCTCCTCTACAGGTTCCGGTTCCGGTTCAGGCTCGACAACAGGCTCCTCTACCGGCGTTTCAACAGGTGCTTCCGGCACCTCCTGCCTGCAGGCAGCAAGGCCAAACCCCAGGGCCACCACCAAGATCAGGGTAATCATCTTTCTTATGTCCATTTCCTTCCTCCTATCCGATTATCTGAAATATTAGTATACCAACCAGTACACCAAGAATGCCACCTATGACTGTCTCCATGGCCGAGTGTATCTTACCCTCAACCCGGCTTTCTGCAACCAGAAATGCCAATCCAAAAACCAGGGTTATTATAAGTAGGTTCTCAGATAAAATTGACACTATTGTAGCTATGCAAAATGCAACCGCCGAGTGTCCACTTACCACTCCACCCTGAAAGTGTGTTCCGTGACCCTTATAAAACTTTGATTTCAACCCAACTGTAAGAAGGGCAACAAGGATCAAGGCAACAAATGTGAGATGTATTGGAGAATTCCTGATCTTTACCAAAACAAGCTCCTTGAATGGATTTAGCCTTTCAAAAAACATTAGGTACCCCACTATTACAGCATTGAAGGAAGCAATCAGAACTGCTCCTGCAGACACATCCTTTATGACCCTAGCCAAGGGGTGGTATTCCTTGGTTATCATGTCGATGGTCTTTTCTATGGCAGTGTTTATCATTTCAAGCACTACAACCAGTACAACCGTAAGGAGCAAAATCATGAACTCCACCCTTGTCAGGTTAAACAATGTGCTAAGACCGATTACAGTGATGGCTGCAATGTAATGTATCCTTAAACTTTTCTCAAGCTTCATGGCGGATAATATCCCTGATACTGCGTAATTGAAGCTGTCTATTAGTTCCTTGACCTTCATCAAAATCCCCCCGTCTACTTGAAAATCTGGAGTGCCTTCATTATTGCCTTTTCTTTTTGTCTCATTATTGATTTATCATCGTCATTCATATGATCGTAGCCCATGAGGTGAAGAGTGCTATGGGCTGTAAGATAGGCAAGCTCCCGTTCAACCGTATGGCCAAATTCTTC
The DNA here is from genome assembly GCA_937951995.1 of uncultured Bacillota bacterium. Classification (GTDB taxonomy): domain Bacteria; phylum Bacillota; class Clostridia; order Tissierellales; family Tissierellaceae; genus Gudongella. The sequence continues at coordinate 51,951 of CALGAG010000041.1, read as the reverse complement.
TGCCTGGTCCATGGCCTTTTCAACTGACAGGACTATGTCACCGAGAATTCTGATTCCAGTCTCAAACTCATCCTCAAATGGAAATGACAAAACATCTGTTTCCTTGTCTATGTTTCTGAATTGACTGTTCAACTCTCTGATTTCATCATTTGTGACAAAAGAAACACTGATTTCATAATCCAGTGACATGTTTTCCATCTTCAAGCTTGTCTCTATCACCTTTTCCAGCAAGTCTTCAGTAGATTTTTGTATTTTGATCTTGTCTTGTCTATTGTCAAATAGGACTTCCATTTTTTTCTCCTCATAATTATGACTTTTCAGGATACTCGATTCTTTCGTGGTATATTCCTTTTAGAACTGAAACAAAGGTCTTTTTTACGGTATTTATTTCCCTTGTGGTTATGGGGGATTGGTCCAGCTGCCCGTCATCAATCTTTCCCTTTATAATCTTACCAACCATTGTTTCTATTGCTGTTTCATTCATGTTCTTGATGCTTCTAACTGCAGCCTCTACAGAATCTGCCAGCATCACTATTGTAGCTTCCTTGGATTTTGGTTTTTGACCACCATACCTGAATTCTTCCTCTGGCAAGGTGGATCCCCCTTCCGAAGCTTTATGGTAAAAATATGACATTAGGGTGTTGCCATGATGCTGGTCTATTATATCCATTATTTCTCTTGGCAGCTTGGTTTCACGGCCCAATTTCATACCGTCTTCCCAATGGGAAATAATTATTTCCGTACTTTGTATAGGCTCAAGCCTGTCATGGGGATTGTCGATCCCAAATTGGTTCTCCTTGAAATAGGAAGGTCGCTTCAACTTCCCTATGTCGTGGTAGTAGGCTCCTGCCTTAGCCAGAAGAGGGTTTGCGCCTATTGATGCAGCAGCGGCCTCTGAAAGGTTGCCCACTATGAGGCTGTGGTGGTAGGTGCCTGGCGCCTCTGCGAAGAGTCTCCTAAGCAAAGGCTGGTTTGGGTCTGTAAGTTCCATAAGCTTCAATGGTGTCAATACCTTGAATACATTTTCCCAAAGGGGCAGTGTTCCAAGTGCAAGGACTCCGGAAACCAAGCCTCCAGTCATGATTGCACCACCGTTTAATAGGAGGTCCCTGGTAGTGATATTCCCTAAAAAATAATATCCCAGATAGAAGATAAGGCTTATTGTACCCATGTATATGCCATTAAGGAGCACTCTGTGCCTTTGATTCTGGTGCAAGAGCAGGATGATTCCGGCTGAATTTCCGATTATCATGATTATTGCAAGGTCCCCAGGTATGGTCCATAAAAAATAGAGCATATAGACCAGCACCAGGTTTGAGACCATGGCCAGTCCAGGTCCAACAAGGAGAGTGGCTATTATGGCATTGAAGGCCGATGGAATCAAATACGGTGACAAGGTCTCCATTGCCCTTGCAAGGATAAGACTTATCATAAACAAGGTGAACAAGAGGTAAATCAGTCTTCCCTGGAGTATTTCAGGATTGAAGTACTTAATGTAAAGGATCATGGCTAGCAAGGGCAAGATCAGCTGGATAAATATTCCTATGTATCTTGTCCAGGAACTGGATGTTTCCTCTCCAAGTTGAGCCAATTGGATAATCCTCATTTTTTCAGGTGTAATGGTCTCTCCCTTTTCCACTATCAGTTCATTTTGCTCGATCACCACAGGTCTGATGCTTTCCCTGATCGCTTCCATCTGTCTTTCAGTTGCAATGGTGTCAACAAACTCATTTGCATCCATGGCCTCCATAAGTATGCTGGAGACAAGGACTTGCTCACCCTCCTCCAGATTCAATGAAGCGACTATTCCCTCCAACTCCTCCAGCTGATAGCTAAGCTGGTCCTCTCTTATTCCTTGAGCCAGCATTTGGGTGAGAATATCTTCTGAAATCGCCTCAACTGTGTTTAGGCTTGAAAAAGATGATCCTATGGCAAGTACATGTATGTCTGTGGGTAGTTCAAGGGGACTCACAGTTTCCAATTCATCCACCTTTGAACCTCCACTTGGAGTGTTTCTAAGCTTCATGTCCCTGACAAGGTCCAGGTATCCTGATACCTTAGCCTTAGCTGTGATTTGAACCGTTGGAGATATCCTGTAGACAGCCTCCATCCTGGCCAGGGATTCCTCAACAAGAGCTTCATATGCCTCCCTGTCCTCCATTGAAAATGGTGCCCTAAGATCTTCCGGAGCCCTTTCACCAATTCTGAAACTGGCTTGGGAGAACTGTGATTGAGTTACGGCCAGAATGAAAAGAGACAGGAAAAACAACAAAAAGACAGTGGTTGTTTTTCCTACCTTTCTGTCGTTTGCAATTCCATTTATAAGCGCTTTCAAAGTTTTTATCATAATCCCCACCTGCCTTGGTTCAACTGCTCAACTACTTCCTGCCTTCATGAATTTCATATGCGTTGATTATTCTTTGAACCAGTGGATGTCTAACTATATCTGAACTTGTGAGATTTATAAAGTCTATCCCCTTAACATCCTCCAGGATTCCCCTTACTGTCTTTAGACCAGATTCCTTACCTCTAATCAGGTCAATTTGTGTGATGTCTCCGGTTATTATAGCTTTTGATCCAAATCCAAGTCTGGTCAAAAACATTTTCATTTGCTCATTTGTTGTATTTTGGGCCTCATCAAGAATCACATATGCAGAATCAAGGGTTCTACCCCTCATATAGGCTAGGGGTGCCACTTCTATCAGACCCTTTTCAAAGAACTTCAGATAGGTGTCCACACCCAGTATTTCAAAAAGTGCGTCATAGATTGGTCTTAGGTATGGATCCACCTTCTCCTGCAGGTCTCCTGGGAGAAATCCAAGATTCTCACCAGCCTCAACCGCAGGTCTTGTAAGTATTATCCTATTGACTTCCCTGTTCTTGAATGCCTGAACAGCCATTGCCATCGCCAGATAGGTTTTCCCCGTGCCTGCAGGGCCTATTCCAAACACCACATCGTGCTTTCTCATGGAATCAACATATCTTTTCTGCCCAAATGTTTTGGGTTTGATGGACTTTCCTGAAGCGGTTATACAAACCACATCATCAAGAAGTTCCTTAAGGCTTCCCTCTTTACGGGACCTGATGAAGTCAATTGCGTAATTCAGGTCCTGTTCCTGAAGGGTGTTCTGCTTTTGTATCATGTATTTCAAATCATCAAGGAGCCTCTTTGTCATTTCCACATTCTCCGGCAATCCCTGAACTGTAATGGCATTGTCTTTTATCCTAAGCCTGACCTTCATTTTCTCTTCAATGGTCCTTATATTTGCATCTAGGTTCCCAGCAATCTCCTTTAAGGTATTGTCGTCATTTATTTCAATGGATCCTTCTTCCTTGGTTAATGTCAAACTTAAATTCCTCCCCAGTATCTTTAGTTTACCTCCAGTATAATTAAATAAATCATACCATAGAAAGGTGTGGTTTTCTATATGTTTAGCTTATGTGTAACCATTTAGTAATAAGTTGACAAAAAAAGAAGAAGTCCTAAAAAGGACCTCTTTTTCCTTGCATGCTTTTTGGCTTGCCAAGGATCTCAGAATACACAATACCCTTGAGTATATCGTTCTTGATGTCAAATAGACCTTCCGAGCTTCCTTTAGCCTTTCTTCCAGTCTCCTCAATGGCTACAACAATTCCCGCTGTTTCCTTCTCCGTGTCTGAGCCGGCCATGCCATCGGTTATGTCTTCCCAGTATCGCCCTTCCCTGAAGGTCTTCATTTTCGGCTTTTCCAGTCGACTATCAGACCGCTCAACCCTTTGCCTGGCTTCTGTGGTTGGAACCTTGGCGGGAGGCTTTGCCGGAGATTTCTTTTCCGGGTTCAGTTCCTTTTCTATCTGTGCCTTGTAGTCTTCCAGAGCCTGCCTGAAGTCCTTCATCCCGGTATTCATACGGGATCTCTCAGACTTTTGTCTCTGTCTGTCAGGTGCATTTGCCTGCCCGGATTTCCTTCTTGCCTGTTCAGCCTTCTTCTTGTCTCTGGAGCTTTTTAGAAGTATGTTGATTATTACCCAAAAGACCAGAATGATTATAGGACTATCCATTTAATCACTTCCTATTTTGTTTCTTTGTCATCGTCAGCTATCTTTGATATTGAATCTCTCATATCTGTATCAGCAAGTATATTTTTCATATTGTAATAATCCATAACTCCAAGCTTTCCTTCTCTCAATGCCTGAGCCAGTGCCTTTGGAACATCTGCTTCCGCTTCCACAAGCTTGGCGTTCATGGCTTGAACCTCAGCCCTCATTTCCTGTTCTCTTGCAACAGCCATGGCTCTTCTTTCCTCCGCCTTTGCCTGTGCGATCTTCTTGTCTGCCTCAGCCTGCTCCATCTGAAGTTTTGCACCAATGTTTCTCCCTACATCCACGTCAGCTATGTCTATGGAAAGTATCTCAAATGCAGTTCCTGCATCCAAGCCCTTTTCCAGTACTGTCTTGGATATGCTATCAGGATTCTCCAATACATCCTTGTGGGAACTGGCACTACCAACAGTGGTAACTATACCTTCTCCAACTCTTGCGATTATGGTTTCCTCGCCTGCTCCACCAACAAGTCTTTCAATATTGGCCCTAACGGTTACTCTTGCCCTTGCCACAACTTCAATACCATTCTTGGCAACAGCTGCAATCTGAGGTGTTTCAATAACCTTTGGATTTACACTTACCTGTACCGCTTCCAGTACATTTCTACCAGCAAGATCTATCGCTGCCGCTCTCTCGAAAACCAAGGGTATGTTAGCCCTTTGAGCAGCAATCAAAGCATCCACAAGGGTGTTTACATTTCCCCCTGCAAGATAATGTGACTCCAAGTCATCGATGTTGATGTCCAATCCAGCCTTTGTGGCCTTTATCATTGGATTGATTATCCTACTTGGTACAACTCTCCTAAGTCTCATTCCTATCAATGTTGTAATCCTTACCTTTACTCCTGCAAAGAATGCAGTTATCCAGAGTCCAACCGGTACAAAAGTGAAGAACAGCATTAATAGAACAATGATACCTATTGCAATTGCTAATGTGAAAATAAGATCCATTCTAAATCCTCCTTACAAATATTTTTGAGCCTTCAACCTTGACGACCTTGACATTTGAGTTTTCGGGAATGTATCCCGTCTCTGCCAATGCATCGTACTTCTCGCCATCTATGATGATAAAACCCGAAGGTCGAAGTTCAGATAGTACAGTTCCTTCCTTGTCCAGAAGGTCACTCATGGTGTTTGTGCTGAGATATCCCCTTGTGCTTTCAAGCTTGTTGCTTAATACTATTTTGTTCAGGAACTTGCTCTTGTAACCATGTTTTACCATAACAACCGCCACCAATGTAGTTACTATAATAGCAATGCTTAGGGACAGAACTGCTGTTGCCAGGTCCTGCATGGCCAACACTGTACCCGCTATTACGAATATCAATCCACCTATGCCAGGTAGTCCAAAACCTGGTACCACACCCTCAATAACCAAGAGGCCCAGACCCACAACAAATAGGATCAGGGATGTCCAGTTTGAATTGCCTGCCAGAATATTACCACCGAAGTAAAGTCCAAAACCCATCAAAGAGATTGTACCTCCCAATCCAAAACCAGGAGTCAGGACCTCAAGAACAAGACCCACAAATCCCAGAGTCAATAGGAGGGTACTGATGTATGGGTTGGAAATATATTTTGACAGCTTTACCTGAAGGCCCTCTTCCATAACCTCCACCTGTGATGCCTCAAATCCAAAATGCTCGAGAATTACATTGTAATCACTTGACAGAACATCTGCAAGTCCTAGCTGGTATGCCTCCTGTGCAGTAAGGTTAAGGAGTTTCCCCCCGTCTATTACACCTTCTATGGCTATGTCGCTGTCGGCCATGGATTCTACCAGAAGGGCGTCCCTGCCCCTGTATTGGGCTGTATCTCTAAGAACCCCTCTCCACATTGAAAGGATCTTCTCTGTATTGGGTATGGTCTCAGCGGAACCAATCACGGCATTCTCCGACATTGCTATGTGTTCTCCAGCTATTGTGACCAGTACACCAGCAGATGCGGCCTTGTTGTTCACAAGGGTTATTGTTGGAATATTGGTCCCGATTATTACATCCTTTATCTTGATTGCCTCATCGACAACCCCTCCGTAGGTGTCGATTTCAAATATTATGGCCTCTACATCGGGCTCATTGTTAAGGTCGTTTACCACGTCCCTCACATAGTTGTGAGTTGCGCGATTGATCTCTCCCTGTATGGGGACAACATAAACCTTTCCAGGGCTTTGTGCCTGGGCGCTGCCAGATGATATAAAAATAACAAATACGGCTATAAAAAATGCCAGAAATCTTATTTTCTTCACATTTTCACCTCCAATTATGTCCTACTTTCAATGTATACCCACAATAGTTGAAAGATAGCAAAAAAACCTGAGTTTAACTCAGGTTATTTAAGCAATTTTCTCACGGCCGTATTTACCATGTTTCCATCTGCCCTTCCTTTTACCTTGGGCATTGTGGCTTTCATGATCAGACCTATATCTTTAATTGAGGTGGCTCCAATTTCTTCAATTGTTTCCTTAACTATCCTTTCCACCTCTTCTTCATTCATCTGTTCAGGCAGATACTCCAACAGAATCTTAATTTCTGACTCAGTTGTATCCACGAGATCCTGGCGCGAGCCTTTTTTGAATTCCTCTATGGCCATCTTCTTTTCCTTAAGCTGTTTTGCAACAATCTCAAGGATATCTTCATCTGTCAGCTCAGTTCTTTCATCTACTTCCCTCTGCTTGACAGCTGCCCTAACCATAGTTACAGTATTTTTCCTTATAGTATCCTTGTTTTTCATGGAAACTTTAAGGTCTTCCATGAGTTTATCTTTAAGGGACATTAGTTCACCTTCTTATTAATACTTGGAATGTTTCTTTCTTCTTGCCGCTTCAGATTTCTTCTTACGCTTTACGCTTGGTTTTTCATAATGCTCTCTTTTTCTTACCTCACCTATAACTCCTGATCTGGCACATGATCTTTTAAATCTTTTAAGAGCGTTATCAAGAGATTCGTTTTCACCAACTTTAATTTCTGTCATCGATCCTTTCCCTCCCCTCACAACTACAAGAGTGTTACAATACTGCTATGAGTATGGCTTGCACACTAAACAATTATACATTATCCCGCTAATTATTTCAACTGTTTTTAACCTGGTGGCCATAACATTTCTCTTTTTCCTAAAACATGGAAATGAATGTGGTCCACAGACTGACCTCCATCAGGTCCACAATTGTTCACCACCCTATAGCCATTCTCAATTCCCTGGTCTTTGGCCAACTTGGGAATCAACCTGAAAACGTGGGAAATCAGGGTATCGTGCTCCTCCGTAATATAGTCCAGGGACTTGATATGCACCTTGGGCACGACTAAAAAGTGTACCGGGGCTTGTGGGTTAATGTCCTTGAACACCACAACAAATTCATCCTCATGCACCAGATCACTTGGAATTTCCTTCTTTGCAATCTTACAAAATAAACAGTCCATAATTAACACCTCCCCATATCCCTAATAAGTAATTCATATTAAGGTTCCATGAATAAGAGAACCCTTAACAGCCTCTAATCTTGTATCCCTGATTTCTCCGATCAGGTCCACCGGTGATGGCGTCCTTACCCTGATGTAGTTTGTGGTATAACCTTCATATACATTTTCGTCCCTCTTGGTGTGCTCCTCATAGAGGACTTCCTTTGCACCTTCAAGGTATCTATTGTTGAACTCCTCTGACAGCCGGTCTCCCAAAGCTATAAGGATCTCACTTCTCTTGTTTTTGATTTCTCCATGAACCTGGTCTTCCATTGTTGCAGCAGGCGTACCCTTTCTGGGAGAATACTTGAATACATGGATTCTGGAAAATCCAATTTCCTCCACAAAGCGCAGGGTCTCATTGAACTCATCCTCAGTTTCCCCAGGAAAGCCTACAATAATATCAGTGGTGATACCCGCATCAGGCAGGTATTTCCTTATTAGGTCCACCCTGTCCCTGTACTCTTGTGTTGTGTATTTTCTGTTCATCCTTTCCAGGACAGAATCAGATCCACTCTGCAGTGACAGATGAAAATGATCACAGATTTTCGGGCTTTTGGTCATAATCTCCATAAAGTCATCATCTATTAGAGTTGGCTCCAGGGAACTTAGTCTTATTCTTTCAATACCCTCAATCAGGCTGATTTTATCAATTACTTGACCCAGGGATTCCTTCTTGAGGTCCTTCCCGTAGGATGCAACGTGGATTCCAGTCAGCACAACCTCCTTGAAGCCTGCCTTGGCCAGGTTTTCAACCTCATTTTCAATATCTGCAAACTCCCGGCTTCTAATTGGTCCCCTGGCATAGGGAATTATGCAGTAGCTGCAGAATTGATTGCAACCATCCTGGATTTTCACAAATGCCCTGGTTCTGGACTTCAGTTCGTCTATATTGATCTTTTCGAACTCCTTGTAGGTCTTAACAGATCTGACAATGTTTATTCTCCGCTTGTGGTTTGAAGCCTCCTCACAAAGGTCCACAATCCTGTGTCTCTCACTTGTTCCGATTATCACATCCACACCCTGGATTTTTTCAACCTCTTCAGGAGACACCTGGGAGTAGCAACCTACTACTGCTACAATTGCTCCAGGGTTGTTTTTCTTGGACTTTCTTATGAACTGTCTCGATTTTCTGTCTGAAAGATTTGTAACCGTACATGTATTTATAACATATATGTCAGAATAGCCATCTTCCTCCACAATTGTGTAGCCTTTTTTTTCAAACATTTCCTCCATAGCCTCGGTTTCGTACTGGTTAACCTTACACCCCAAGGTATGGAATGCCACTGAATTCATTAAATCACTCCTAAATCTCCAAATTCATATTGAGCAATGGCACAAGCCACTATTCCCGCTGTTTCAGTCCTAAGTATCCTCGGTCCCAGGGACACAATCCTTGCACCCAGACTGACCAGCATGTCTATCTCATCTTCCTCAAAGCCTCCTTCAGGTCCAATAACAATATTGACCGTCCTGGGCACTTCCAATGACCTGAGGACATCCTTGATTCCATTGTCTTCTGATGCCTCATAGGGCACTATGGTAATACCTTCCTTAAGGTAGGCTTCGATTTCAGACATATCAATAGCCTGATGGACCTTTGGTATGGTGTCCCGCTTTGATTGCTTGGCAGCTTCATGGACAACAGACTCCCACCTTTCCAGTTTCCTGTCCTGTTTTTTTTCACCCTTTAACCTAACCACCGTCCGATTTGTCAACAGTGGATAAAATGATGATACACCAAGCTCTGTGGCTTTTTGAAGGATGGTCTCCATCTTTGTGCTTTTGGGAAGTCCCTGAAACAAATTGATTTTGATTGAAGATTCGTGTCCTCTCTCTAAAGGCTGAACTAGCTCCGCAACCATAATATTCTTGCCAATCTCAATTATCGAACACAGGTAGGCCTTCCCCTCAACAACAATCTCCAGCTTTTCACCTGATCCCATTCTCAAGACATCTCTAGCATGCTTGACATCAGATCCTTGTATTCTTATACGTCCCGCTCCATCTATTTCATTATCAGTAAAAAACCTATGCATCATATCACCATTCTAGATGTAACTGCCGCCCAGCCATTCATAAGTTCAACATCGACAATTTCATAACCGCTGCTCATGAGGGCTTCCTTTACCTTGTCCAGCTTGCTTTCTATTATACCGGAAGCAATGAAGATACCATTATCATTTAAATGATTCCTAAGTCCCGGAACCAGGTCAACTATTATTTCTGCAATAATATTGGCCACTATGACATCTGCCTTTTCCTCAACCATATGGAGCAGATTGCCCTGCTCAACCTGGATTGTATCATCCACCTGATTGATTATTGCATTTTCCTTGGTGACCTTGATACACATTGGGTCCAGGTCTATGGCAAGAACCCTGCCGGCTCCGAGCTTGGCAGCAATTATACCCAATATTCCACTTCCACAGCCTACATCGAAGACTGTCGAGGTTGACTCCACATTCCTCTCCAAAGCTTTGGCGCACATGACGGTTGTTTCATGGGATCCGGTTCCAAAGGCCATACCAGGATCAAGCTCAATGACTATGTCGTCCCTTTCAGGCTGATACTCCTCCCAGGAAGGTTTTATGACTATATTTGCACCAATCTTTGTTGTCTTGTAATGGATCTTCCAATTCTCAGCCCAATCGCTTTCATCCACCTTGCTGGTGAGGATTTCTCCCAATCCCTGATTTTTGATCCTTTCCCTTATCTTCTCAAGAATCCCTTCCAGGTCCTCAGCCTCTGAATAGTATGCCTTTATGATTATTCCATCATCCTTCTTTTTCAGTAGCTCTGGCTCTATGAAATCCCATGCATCCTTTGCCTTGTCAAGCTCCACAATGTCATTGGGATCCTCTATTGTCAATCCTGTAGCACCATTGTCATATAGGATACTGCTTACCAGGTCCTCATTTTCAGGCTTTGTCTTGATTATAACCTCCAGCCAGTTCATCGGATCACATCCTTATCTATTATTCAACATATTATACCCTAAAATCCTACTCTTTTCCAGTATGCAAAAAGCAACCACCCTGGTGGTTGCTCCCAACTGGCTCCAAGCCAGACTTATTGTATCATTCTACTGCTGAAATGCATCCTTGACCTTCTTGAAAAAACCCTTCTTTTCAGGAGTCTTATAATTCTCTCCCATTTCCTTGGAATACTCCAGGAGAAGCTCCCTCTGCTTGTCTGAAAGATCCTTTGGTATTATCACTTCAACTGTAAAAATCAGGTCACCCTTGCCAAGTCCCCTGACATTTGCGACGCCCTTGTTTCTTAGCTTGAATCTGCTTCCGGATGGGGTTGCAGCAGGAATAGTGTAGACCTCTGTTCCCTCCAGTGTAGGTATCTCTATTTCCGACCCCAGGGTTGCCTGGGCAAATGTTATTGGGACTGTTACATAGATGTTTGTTCCCCTCCTGGAGAACACTGGGTCTTCCTTGACGGAAATATACAGATAAAGGTCACCAGGTGGTCCACCCTTTTCTCCGCTGTGACCCTCACCTCTGACAGTCATCACCGAATCACTGTCAACACCTGCTGGGATATTGACATTGATCTTTCTGGTCTTGATTTCCTTGCCACTGCCCTGGCAGGTTTCACATTTTTCCTCAAAGGTTTCACCAGTACCATTGCACTGGTCGCATACGCCTACCTGAACAAACTGCCCAAAGGGAGTCTGCTGTGTATACCTTACCTCTCCTGAACCATGGCATTTTGAGCAGGTATTCTTGTCAGTTCCAGGTTTTGCACCGCTGCCTTCACATGTGCCACAGGTTTCATACCTTCTGACCTGAACCTCTTTCTCCACCCCAAAAGCTGCTTCCCTGAACTCAAGAGTTACGCTTTGCTGTATATCGGCTCCTCTGGCTGGACCGGACCTTCTTCTCCCTGTACTTCTTCCACCAAAGCCACCAAACACATCAAACAGGTCATCAAATATATCCCCAAAGCCTCCAAAGTCTCCTCCGCCAGCCTGTGGATCCACACCTGCATGACCAAACCTGTCGTAACGGGACCTTTTTTCCTGGTCGCTAAGAACTTCATAGGCTGCATTCACTTCCTTGAAATTCTGTTCAGCCTCTGCATCGTTTGGATTAAGGTCTGGGTGATACTTCTTTGCAAGCTTCCTGTAAGCCCTTTTTATATCCTCCTGTGAAGCATCCTTGGATATTTCAAGTATTTCGTATAAATCCCTCACTGCCATACACCAACTTCCATTAATAATCATTAATCAAAGCTAAACCTGATGGTTTAGCTTTGATTTTTTGAAAGAGTCATCAACGACTCCCACAATATACTATTTCAAAATCTAGTCTTCGTCAACCACTTCGTAGTCAGCATCCACAACGTCGTCATCCTGAGGGGCCTCTTGTCCTTCTCCTCCCTCTCCTTGAGCAGTTTCATACAGCTTCTGTGAAATTGCGTGGAACTCGTTGGTCAGCTCCTCGGTCTTGGTCTTGATATCATCTATGTCATCACCCTCAAGTGCTTTCTTAAGAGCTTCCAACTTTTCTTCAACCTTGGCTTTTTCATCAGCTTCAATTTTTCCTTCAAGGTCCTTCAAGGTCTTTTCTGTTTGATAGACTATTGAATCACCGTTGTTTCTAACCTCGATCTTTTCCTTCTTTACCTTGTCTTCCTCTGCGAACCTCTCAGCTTCCTTAACCTTTTCATTTATCTCGTCTTCACTCAGCTTGGTTGATGCTGTAATTGTGATCTTCTGTTCCTTGCCTGTTCCAAGGTCCTTGGCACTAACATTTACAATACCATTGGCATCTATGTCAAAGGTAACCTCGATTTGTGGAACTCCTCTAGGTGCAGGTGGTATCCCAGTCAGCTGGAACCTTCCTAGGGTTACATTATCGTTGGCCATCTGACGCTCACCCTGCAGCACATGAATATCAACTGATGTCTGGCTGTCCGATGCAGTTGTAAACACCTGTGATTTCTTGGTTGGTATGGTTGTATTTCTTTCAATCAACTTGGTTGTAACCCCTCCAAGTGTCTCAATTCCCAGTGAAAGGGGTGTTACATCTAGAAGCAAGAGGTCTTTTACCTCACCACTCAGAACTCCTCCCTGAATTGCCGCTCCAAGAGCAACACTCTCATCAGGGTTTATATCCTTCTGTGGGTCTTTTCCAGTGAGCTTTTTGACTGCATCCTGTACAGCTGGTATCCTTGTTGACCCACCAACCAGCAATACCTTTTCTATGTCGGCTGCAGTAAGTCCGGCATCCTTTAATGCTGCCTTGACAGGTTCAATTGTCATTTCAACAAGTCCTGATGTCAACTCGTCAAACTTGGCCCTTGTTATATCCATATTAAGGTGTTGTGGTCCCGCTGCAGTTGCAGTGATAAATGGAAGGTTTATGTTGGTTGACTTGGTTGTTGAAAGTTCCTTCTTAGCCTTCTCAGCGGCTTCCTTCAGCCTCTGGAGTGCCATCTTGTCTGCTTTCAGGTCAACTCCGTTTTCCTTCTTGAATTGTTCAGCAATGTAGTCTATCAGCTTGTCATCAAAATCATCTCCGCCAAGGTGGTTGTTTCCTCTTGTTGCAAGTACCTCGAACACTCCGTCTCCAAGTTCAAGTATGGATACGTCGAATGTTCCTCCACCTAGGTCAAATACCATGATCTTGTGCTGGCCGTGTTCCTTGTCCAAACCATATGACAATGCAGCAGCAGTTGGCTCATTTATGATTCTTTTTACATTAAGTCCTGCGATTTTCCCCGCGTCCTTGGTTGCCTGTCTTTGGCTATCAGTAAAATAGGCAGGTACTGTGATAACAGCATCTGTTACTGTTTCTCCAAGATAGCTCTCTGCATCAGCCTTGATCTTTTGAAGAATCATTGCTGATATCTCTTCAGGACTGTAGGATTTACCATCTATCTCATCCTTGCGGTCGCTTCCCATGTGTCTCTTGATTGACTGTATTGTTCTCTCTGTATTTGTTATTGCCTGCCTTTTAGCTGTTTCCCCTACAAGCCTTTCCCCGTCCTTGGTGAATGCAACCACGGAAGGAGTCGTTCTGTTCCCTTCGGCATTAGGTATTATTACAGCCTCTCCACCTTCCATTACGGCGACTGCTGAGTTTGTTGTACCCAGGTCAATTCCAATTATTTTGCTCATTCCATATTCCTCCTTAAATTATTTTGCAACAACGACCATGCATGGTCTGATAACTTTATCCTTTAAAACATAACCCTTCTGTAAGACCTCAATTACCGTGCCCTCTTCCTCTTCGCTTTCAACAACTGATACGGCATGGTGGAGATTTGGGTCAAATTCCTTCCCCAAGGCTTCAATCTCCTGGACTGAATTCCTTTCCAACACATCTATGAATTGCTTTTCAATCATTGATACTCCCTTGTAGAAGCCGTCCTCCTTGTTGTCCTGGGCAGCAATAGCCCGCTGGAAGTTGTCAATTACAGGCAGAAGGTCCAGGATAATGGCTTCAATACCATAGGTTATTGAGTTTTCCCTGTCCTTTTCCGTTCTACGCTTGAAGTTCTGAAAATCAGCCTGTAACCTGGTCAGCTTATTGTTCAGATCAATGATTTGATTTTCCTTTTCTTCCAACATTGCCTTTGATTTAAAAATGGGATCATCCTCCTGTTCTTCCTGAGGAACTTCCGTCCCGTTGGATTCTTCCTCCAGCAGGTCCCTTTCATCCTCCTTGATATTGTTGTCCTCTTTTGTCATTTGCAATCACCTCTTAACACTTCCATTATAGTTATTAATAATCTCGGAAATATTATCCGAGAATATCCTCAAGGTCTTGATAAGCCCAAGGTAGTCCATTCTGGTTGGGCCGATTATTCCAATTTTCCCTACGGTTTCACCTTCAAGCCTGTAGGTGGCAGTTATTATGCTGCAATCCTTAAGGGGTGCATAGATATTTTCATGACCTATGCTTATGTGCACGTCTCGCGTTATGGAATCCATAAGGAGGATATTCAAAAGCTGGTCCTTGTCCTCTATAAATGACATTAGGGACTTTACCTTGTCTATATCCTTGTATTCAGGGAAATTCAACAGTCTCCCTATTCCATCGGCATAAAGGTCAATATCTTCCATGCTTTCAACGGACTTGTTGATGATGGGAATAAGTCTCTCAATCTCATTCTTGTAATTATAGAACTGATTGAACATTTCCTTCATCGACTCATTGTTAAGTTGATTGAAGGACTTATTTTTCAATCTTTCATTTAGCATGTTGGTTATTGCCACAAGCTGGTTTTCCGGAATGGTCTGGTCAGTCTTGAAAACTGCATTCTTCACCAGTCCGTTTTCATTGACCAATATGAGCAGGACTTGGTGGTCATCCATCGGCAGCAACTGAACATACTTTATCCTTGTTTCCTTGATCTGAGGTGACAATGCCAAAGCTGTATAGCTTGTTATCTGAGAAAGCAGCCTGGCTGAGTTTTGAATCAACTGATCCAGTTCCTTGCTTTCCCTTTCCAGGGCCTTTCTTATCTCTGTCTTCTGCTTATTGTTTATGGTGTCCTTGTCCAGCCTTATATAGCTGTCCACATATAGTCTATATGCCTTGTCAGAAGGCACCCTACCAGATGAGGTATGTGTTTTGTTCAGATATCCAAGTTCCTCCAGATCAGACATCTCATTTCTGATTGTGGCTGAGCTGACTCCAAGGTCATATCCCTTTGAAATCGTTCTTGAGCCTATGGGTTCCGCTGTGGATATATAGCTGTCTATTATTGCATATAAAACTCTCATTTTTCTTTCATCCAACATAGTATCACCTCTAAATTCTCCTGGATGATTGTTAGCACTCAACATTGCCGAGTGCTAATCCTATATATAAATTATCACCCTTACAGGTATTTGTCAATACTTTTTGACCTCTATGGAATAAAATCCATCTCCACCTGATTGCTTAGGTCCATGCCCTTTTCAGTGAGCCTTATGCTTCCATCTGTCAATACCAAAAGACCTGAATCCATATGCTTTGCCATAGCCTCTCCATATTTGCCCATAAATGAAGCATTGAATCTTTTTTCATAATCATCGACGGAAATTCCATCCTTCAATCTGATTCCAAGAATCAGATATTCTGTCTCCATCATATCCTTGGTAATGGTCTCTTCCCCCTCAATTGGAAGGGTATCTTCATCCAGCTTCTGGAAATACTCCCCAAATCCAGATGTATTCCAATAACGCCTGCCCTCCATTGAGGAATGACTTGAAATTCCCACACCTATATAGGGCTTTAACAGCCAGTACCCCATATTGTGGCGACATTCGTGGCCTTTTTTGGCAAGGTTTGAGATTTCATATTGAAGGTATCCTTTTTTCTTGAGGAAATCAATCCCCAAGTGATACATTTCCCTCTCCTGGTCTTCTGTCGGTACAGAGACAAGCCCCCTCTCATGCCAGCCATACAGGGGAGTGTTCTCCTCCAGGATGAGTCCATACATTGATATGTGTTCCAGGTCCAACAGGGCAGTTTTCTCAAGAGTCACCCTGAAGTCATCAATTGACTGGTGTGGCAGTCCAAACATCAGGTCTCCATTGATGTTGTCAAATCCTGCCCTTCTCAGGTTCTTGACGGTAGCTATGACCTGGTCTTCATTGTGGATTCTTCCGATTGTTCCAAGGAGGCTGTTGTTCATGGACTGAATCCCCACGCTGGCTCTGTTTATTCCAGCTTTCCTGTAGCCAAGTGCCTTTTGGTGGGTCAGGGTTCCAGGATTTATCTCTATGGAGATTTCTGCATTTCTGTCCAGGGAAAAACCATTCCCAACGGCCTCCATTATTGTTTCCAAGCTGCTCTCTGAAAGAACAGACGGAGTACCCCCTCCGATGAAAATCGTTTCAATTTGGATTTTTCCATAGGCTGCTGAAACCATTTTGATTTCATTGATAAGATATCTGACATACCTGTCAATAAGGTCACGGTTTCCTGCTACGGATGTGAAATCACAATAGTGGCATTTTCTTTCGCAAAATGGTATATGAATATACAGACCTGCCTTTTCCATTTTTTCCTCCTGGCATTCTACTTAAATAAAGGAAAAGTCCTTGTGACTTTTCCTTAATAATCTATTTTTTCTCGTCATACTTCAAGACGGTCAGAAATGCCTCCTGAGGGACATCAACTGAACCTATCTGCCTCATCCTCTTCTTGCCTTCCTTTTGTTTTTCAAGCAGCTTTCTCTTTCTAGAGATGTCCCCACCATAGCACTTTGCCAGAACGTCCTTTCTAAGGGCTCTAATTGTCTCCCTGGCTATGATCTTGCTGCCTATTGCAGCCTGTATGGGTACTGCAAACTGGTGTCTCGGAATCACATCCACCAATCTCTCTGCGATGGTTCTACCCCTCTCATAAGCCTTTTCCTCATGAACAATCAGTGAGAAGGCATCAACAAGCTCTGAGTTAATTAGAATATCCATCTTAACCAGCTCACTTTGCTGGTATCCCTTAAGCTCGTAATCAAAGGATGCATACCCTCTGGTCTTTGACTTAAGTGCGTCAAAGAAATCGTAAATGACCTCATTTAGTGGAAGATCATAGTGGAGTACAACCCTTGTTTCCTCCAGATACTCCATGTTCTTGAAGGTCCCCCTCTTATTCTGGCAAAGCTCCATGATGGCACCTACGTAATCCGTTGGGGTCATGATGTTTGCAGAAACAATGGGTTCCTCCATGTGTGCAATCTCCGCAGGGGCAGGCAGGTTTGAAGGATTCTGTATCTCCATTACCTCCCCACTTGTTCTGGTTACCCGGTAGATTACACTGGGTGCAGTAGTTATAATGTTTAGGTCAAATTCCCTTTCCAGTCTTTCCTGGATTATTTCCATATGCAAGAGACCCAGAAAACCACACCTGAATCCAAATCCAAGTGCCACTGATGTTTCAGGCTCAAATACCAGGGCGGCATCATTTACCTGAAGCTTTTCAAGAGCTTCCCTTACGGTGTTGAAGTCCTCACCCTCTGCAGGGTAAATTCCACAGTAGACCATTGGGATCACCTTTTTGTATCCCGGCAAAGGATTTGCTGTGGGATTGCCTGTATCGGTTATGGTGTCTCCTACCCTGGCTTCCTTGACATTCTTTATACTTGCAGTCAGATATCCAACCTCGCCGGCACTGAGGCTGTCCAAAGGTATGTGTTTGGATGTGTTGACCCCAACCTCGGTAACCTCGAAGCTTTTTCCTGTCGCCATCATCTTTACCATCATTCCAGGCTTTACCTGTCCTTCGAAAACTCTTATGTAGCAGGTTACCCCCTTGTAGCTGTCATAGTATGAGTCAAAGATCAACGCCTTTAATGGGGCATTGGGGTCTCCCTTTGGTGCTGGCACCTTCTCAACTATCTGCTCAAGAACCTCCTCCACATTCAAGCCGTCCTTGGCCGATATAAGGGGGGCATCTTGACTTTCTATCCCGATGATATCCTCTATTTCATTGATTATTTCCTCTGGCCTTGCGCTTGGCAGGTCAATCTTGTTTATTACAGGCAAGATTTCCAGATCCTGGTCAATTGCCAGGTAAACATTGGCCAGTGTCTGAGCCTCCACTCCCTGGGTTGCATCCACCACCAGAACAGCACCCTCACAGGCCGCCAGTGAACGGGAGACCTCATAGTTGAAGTCAACATGACCTGGAGTATCTATCAGGTTGAAGACGTACTCCTGACCATCCTTGGCCTTGTAGACCAGCCTCACTGCCTTAAGCTTGATTGTGATCCCTCTTTCCCTTTCCAGGTCCATCTTGTCCAATACCTGCTCCTGCATTTCCCTGGAAGTTAACATTCCAGTCATTTCAATCAATCTGTCGGCAAGAGTTGACTTACCGTGGTCTATGTGGGCAATTATGGAAAAATTTCTTATATTTTCCTGTTTGATCCGCATCCTATTCCTCCTAGTGTCTAATTTATCCATAAAGCCTCCAGGGTGGAGGCTATTCTATTCTACCGAATCTGTCATCGATCGGATAGTATCTGAATTGTGTTATTCCCTTTACCTTATCAAGGGAAATTGTACCAAAGTATCTGCTGTCCTTGCTTGCACCCTCTGCACGATTGTCTCCCAGTACAAAAACATCCCCCTCGGGAACAATCCAGATGTTTTCCTGGTAGGTGTGCGTGTATTGTTCACCTTGGAGGTAATCTTCCATCAGAAGAACATCATTCACATATACCATGCCATCCTGAATTTCAACCTTGTCACCTGAGATTCCAACAACTCTCTTGATATAATCCTTTCCAGGACTGTCAGGTGCCTCAAGAACGATTACATCTCCCCTATCAGGACCCTTAAAATACAAGGGCACCTTCAAGGCAAACAACCTGTCCTGTTCATGTAGGGTGGGATACATGGAGTTCCCCAGAACATAGGTTGTATTGAAAACAAAGGTCTTTATTATTAAAGCTATTGCAATGGCTGCCAGTATGCTCTTAACCCACTCCATCGCCTCACTTTTTTCTTTTCTCTTTTCTGTCATCTCGCTCATGGCTGCGCCTCCTAGAATTGCTGCACATTTTTTTAAAAGTACTTGATTTATATCCAAGATTATTATACCATTAATAAGCCTTAAATCAATGGCAAGTAGAATAATAATACTACATGGAGTTCATAAATACCAGTAGGTGGAGTGATTTTTCTCTTGCAATTTGGTTTATGACATGGTACAATATCCTTTGTTAGATTAGAGGAGGTGAAATCGTGGCAAATATTAAATCAGCTGAAAAAAGAATTCTTGTAACCGCTAAAAAAACTGCCTTGAATAAGAGTAAGAAAACTGAAATTAAGACATATATTAAGAAATTTGAGAGTGCTGTAGCCAACGGAAATTTCGACGAGGCGAGAGCATTGTTGAAGGTCATTGATAAGAAGCTTAAGAGAGCAGCCCACAAAAATATCGTCCATGACAATGCTGCTGCTAGAAAGATTAGTCGTCTGACTAAGGCACTTAATAAAGCAATGTAATAAAACTTCGGCCAAACCGAAGTTTTTTTCTTTTTTGTATTAATTTCAATAGGTCTTGCAACCAGCAGTCAGCTTTACAATCAGCATTTCCATTTCCAACCTCTGGTCGGAGGATATGGTTTTTAGATTCCTATCCGTTTGTAGAATGTCCTCCAGTATTTCCCTTAACCGATTCTGGTCCATCCCATTTCCTTGCGCTGCAATCTTTCCGAACTCATAAGGCTTAACTTTGAGTTTCTCCTGGATTTCCCCAGACCCATATCCCTTTTCCCGATATGTCACATAGCCCAATAGCAACCTGAACTGCCTGCTTATCATAAATAGAATTCGGGGCACTGGTTCGTTCATCAGGTAGATTTCGTTGAAGACCTCCATTGCCCTATCTGTATCATTCTTTCCCACAGCTCCCAGAAAGTCAAAAACATTCTTGTCGAGAGGCCTGATCAGAACCTGGTCCAAGGTATTCCGGTCAATGTTTTTTCCGGAGGAAAAGTCGCAAAGTTTTTTAATTTCATTATCCAGGTCATACAGGGTGGTGGTAATGTTCCTGCTGTTATAGCTGCTTTGCTGAATGAAGTAGTTTAGATCAGCATAGGTCATGGTCTTTCCCCTCTGTGATAGTTTTCCCTGTATCCAATCAGTGAGTTCCTTTCCCCTGAGCTTCTCGAATACCACAGCACTTCCTGATTTGTTAAGGTATCTGTATAGCTTTGAATTCTTCTTTACTTTCCCATCCCTGTCGTTTACAAGCAAAAGTTGATGGTCTCCCAGGCTCTTGATATAATTCAGGACCTCATCAGACGCAGAATCCCTATCCAGCAGGGCTTCCGCCCCCCTTAAAATGGTCACCCTCCTTTCAGACATGAAGGGTAGGGTTTCACAGCTTGCCTTCAGGTCATCCAGCCCAGCTGTCTTTCCATCCAGGTTTTCCAAATTGATGGTTCTTCCTTCCGGAGTCATGAAAAATCCCACCAGGTATTCAACAGCCTTATCCAGAAGGTAGGTTTCATCTCCAGTGAATATGTATATTGGGTTAATATTCCCATTTTCTATTAAGCTTTGGAATTCATTGTATTTCATGGTCCTTCTCCTCCATTTTCGCATAGGTTCTTACTGATATATAGGCTAGTATACTATAAAGAAGCATCCAGCTCAACTGATGGACATGGTTGTAGATGAATTCCTCCAGATTCTCCTGAAATGAAGGGCCGTAATAAGGAATTACCATCATTTTCCCATCACTTATAATCACCTTTACAAGACCAGCTTCATCTGTTCGATATACCTGGGATCCAAACTTGCCCAAGGTTTCCAACACCGAGTCATGTGGGTGACCAAAGGAATTGTTTCTTCCAGCGGAAATAACGCTTATCTCTGGAGATAGCCTTGAGATGCAATCCTCAGATGATGATGTCCTGCTTCCATGATGTGCCACCTTTAAAAGGTCTATATCATATCCAGGTAGTTGACTTTCCACTTCAGCCTCTATATCCCCTGTGAAAATAACCTTCTTGCCCTTGCTTTCCAGCAAAAGAACCAGTGAATTGTTGTTCTCGTTCACGTATGCTCCATCTGAAGAAAAAATACACTCAATGCTTGTCTCCTGGAAATCTATCCTACTCCCTTTTTCCATCTTGAAAACCGGTATGTTTGCCATCTCAACAGCATTCTTTAGATCCATGTCTGGAATAGGATTGTTAACATACAGGGCCTTGATTTTCAGTTCCTCAATTATGGGGAACAAGCCCTTGTAGTGGTCCTCATGAAAATGACTGATAAAAACCCCTTCAAGCTCCCTCACCCCCAGTTTCTTGAGATAGGGCAGGGTGATGGACCTACCTGGATCGTAGTTGCCGAACAAGGCTCCACCAGTGTCTATAAGGTATTCCCTGTCTTCAACCCTTATAAGAGCTGAATCCCCCTGTCCCACGTCAATAAAGTGGATTTCAGTAGCTTTGGACTCATTGAAACCCAAGAACCCAATGACAGAGACAAATAGGAGGTATAGCAAAATCACCTTTCTTACCCTAATATGAAAATAGGAAATATCCTTCCATTTTAGGACTACAATTATAATAAAAACATACAGTATCATCTGGTGGGGTCCTGGTGAAGCTACAGTTAGTGCTTCAATTGGAAGTGAAGAAATCAGGACAATCATATACCTCTGAATATCAAGTAGCAGATCCAGGATTGGAGTCAATGCCGGGATTAAAATTGCCATAAATCCCAGTATCAGATTAGCCGTTGCCACAGGGACTATCAACAGATTTGAAAACAGTGCCATAAGGGGCAATTGATTGAAATAATAGCTTTGCAGGGGCAGTAAGCCAATATTTACTCCTGCTACAGCACTTATGGACCTTGCAAGCTTTCCTTTTGCAGGATATAGCCGCTCCATGATCCAGGGTGCGATTGCAGCCAGGGATAGTGTTGCGCCATAGGACAATTGAAATCCCAAGCTGAAAATCCAGAAGGGATTGATCAGGAGGCATACAATATATGATGCCGCCAAAATATTAATCGGGTCATATGGCCTGTGAATTATTTTGGACAATAGAACAAATGTAAGCATGATTGAAGCCCTAAGGGCTGATTCGGGAAGTCCGACAAGATATGTAAATGTCCAAATTACCACCAGTGCCAGTGGAATCGCCACATTTCTCTTCACTCCTGACCTTGACATAATGAAGAGTAGGAATCCTGCCAGGATACCTATGTGAAGTCCTGAGATAGCCAAAATGTGTGCAATGCCCATTTCTCTGTACAGGTCATACTCTTCCTGCTCCAATGAGTCCTTTTCACCTGTCAGCAGGGCCTTCATAAAACCCGAATTAACTGGTGAAAGACCCTTGTCAAAGACCTTATCCAACCTATCCTTGAAGGAATTTTGCATCCCATATCCAAACTCTATGGGTCCGGAATTAGGATGGTGTGAAATTTCCTTTGTACGCACCATGTATTTAATGTTCTTGGTCAATAGGTACTTTCTATGGTTGTATAGCATTGGGTTGGTGTTTTCCATGGGTCGGTACAGTTGGCCCCGAAGTGATATCCTTGATCCAAGGCCTATTTCCTTATCCTGGTATATGTTTGTTCTTACCTTTTCCCCAAGTCTCTCTCCATTTATGCTCTCAACGATTATATCAAAGGAGGTGTAGCCCTCCCTGACATACTCCCTGTCCACAACTCCAAATATTTGAACAGGGTAACCTTCATACTTTTCCAAAGAAGATACATGAAAATGATTGGTGTATAGGATTGCTAGAAGGAAAGGGAGCATAAGATATATCCTTCCCACCCTTCTGCCAGTGGATAAGGATCCTATCATGATGACAAGCACAAACATTGAGAGTATAATCGTTGTAGTTGACGAAATCCTGAAATAGTAAGCTGTAAGAATTCCCAGGCTTAAGATAAGGGCAGGAATCAATGCAGGTCGCTTCATGTATTATCTCCTCAGCACTTTATATTTATGGTTCCTTGTTATATAATTAAGCTAATTATAACATATAAATGGATTATTTCTTTTCAAATATTTAAAATTACAAATTTAAAGGCGGTGCTTCTATGACAAGAAAGCTCTATTGGGAGAATCCTTATTTGCATGAAACTGAGGCTTCCATTATCAAGAAGGAAAAGAAGGAAGGAAAATACCACGTAAGACTGGACAGGACAATATTCTATCCTGATATGTCAGGGGGTCAACCTGGGGATGTTGGGACCATAAACGGGGAAAGGGTAATTGAGACCATCGAGCATGAAGATGGCCTGACTCACATACTCGAATCCCAGGTAACAGGGCCTAAGGTCAAGTTATCCATCCAATCGGACCACAGATTCGACATGATGCAGCAGCATACCGGCCAACACCTTCTATCAGGTGTCCTTTACAATCTTTTAGGAGGAGAAACCATAAGCTTTCATTTGGGAAAGGACTACTCCTCAATCGATGTAACCCTGACGGATATGGACCATGAAGAAGCGAGTAATGTTGAGGCCCTGTGCAACAGGATTATACAATCAAACTTCAAGGTAAAGACATACATTGTAAATCAAGAAAAACTCAGGCTACTACCTGTAAGAAAGTCACCCTCAGTGGATACTAATATTAGGATGGTTGAGATAGACGGTTTTGATTACTCTCCATGTGGTGGTACACATGTAAACCATACTGGTGAGCTTGGACTCTTGAAAATAACAAAGTGGGACCACTATAAAGGCAATCTCAGGATTCAGTTTTTGACTGGACAAAGGGCATTTGTGGATTATTCCTCCAAGTTCAAGTCTGTGCGATCAATATCAAACCTCCTGTCCTCTTCCGATGATAACATTGAAGCAAAGGTTGAAAAGATTTTAATGGACAAAATCAACCTTGAGAAGGAGGTCAGGTCTGGAAGAGAAGAGTTGATTTCAGCCAGAAGCGCTTTACTCGTGGAGGGTTCAGAAAAGATTGGAGATATGAGCCTGATAAGCAAGATGTATGACAACTTTGATTTCAAGGCTCTAAGCCATCTGGGAAGCCACATATCCAACAATTATGAAAGGGTTGTACAGATTTATGGAATATCCAATGATGGTCTGGGGCAGTTCATAATAAGCAAATCAAAAGACATCAACATTGATCTGGGTAATGTCTATAAACAACTAGCTGGAGAGTTCAAGCTAAAGGGAGGGGGAAACACAAACACTGTACAAGGCTCCGTACCTACAGTCAACCTGGATTCACTGCTTCAAAGGGCAAGGGAAATTATCACACAGGGACTCTAGCCTGGAGACAATAAAAGTGGCATTTAAAAAAAGCACCCTAATAAGGTGCTTTTGCTTTGGTTCAATTTGGCGGGAGTATGTGAGAATCGAACTCACCCAGGACGCTCCTAACGCCCCGCGCTGGTTTTGAAGACCAGAGAGCCCACCAGGACTCCTCTACCCCCATTTGGCTACAAGAGCCATTATACAATAAATCCTAATGGATTTCAATCCTAATTTTCCTTGAAAAAATATCCAACACCCCATTTGGTTAGAACATATTCCGCCGCCTTGGGGTCTTTTTCAATCTTTTCCCGAATTCTACGAATATGGACATCCACAGTCCTTAGATCCCCATAATATGCATATCCCCATACCTTCTCCAGCAGTTCCTCCCTTGTGAACACCTTGCCTGGATTGGATGCAAGCACATATAAAAGGTCAAATTCCTTACCTGTCAGGGAAATATTCTTGTCGCTTCTGGTCACTTTTCTGCCCACTGAATTGATCCTTAGGTCCTTGATCTCAACAACATTACTGTCATTGTCTGAAACCTTGCGGTTTATCCTTCGAAGTACGGCCTTGATCCTGGCCTTTAACTCCAGAATGTTAAATGGCTTTACCAGGTAGTCATCAGCCCCATACTCCAGGGCGAGAATTTTCTTGATATCCTCATCCACCGAGGTTATAAAGATTATTGGCACTGATGAAATGTTGCGGATATCCTGGCATAATGTCAGTCCATTAATATCAGGCAGCTCGGTCTCAATCAGGACCATGTTGTATTCTTTCCTAGTTATGTGGTCCAGG
This sequence comes from uncultured Bacillota bacterium, assembly GCA_937951995.1. Lineage (GTDB taxonomy): Bacteria > Bacillota > Clostridia > Tissierellales > Tissierellaceae > Gudongella. The sequence continues at coordinate 26,893 of CALGAG010000041.1, read as the reverse complement.
GTATCCTTTCCCTCGGAAAGTATGTCTATGCGATAGTCATCCTGCTCAAGGCTATAACGAAGCCCCTTCACAAATGACCGGTCGTTGTCTATAATCAGTATTCTACCGCTCATACCTACCCTCACCTCAATGTCAATTTACAAGTAATCTCTTCTCGCCATCTCTTTTAGTGATTTTAATCTGGTCAAAATATTCAAGAAGACCGATTGCGTTTTTTCTATTTGTATTCAACAAATCCCTGTACTCAGCCACTGAAACTCCGCCATGCTTCTGGATGTGTCCGACTAGCTCATTCTTTGCCCTTTCAAGATTTTCAGGCAATATTAAGAGGTCGTCACTTACCCTGACAAGGTCCTGCCTGTTGAGCATATCCATTAATACCTCATCTATATCTTCGTGTTTACCCAATTCAGACTTTATCAAATCCTCTTTCTTTGGAGGCATAAAGGGGTCCCTGCGGAATTGGTCCATTATTCTCTCCTTTATCTCAAGCTGGTCCCTTGAATATTGAGGCTTGTGATCCTGAAGGGAAATCAGGTCCTTCTCCTGTTTGAAGTGTCCTTTCTGGATCAGGTCTTCAATTATATTCTCTGCAAGCTTTGGCTTTGCCTTCTGTAGGAATCTGCTTCTCATTTCCTCCTTTGAAGCTCCAATCCTCAGCGGGTATTTGCTGTGAAACACTTGCAGCACCTTCTCCATGGATTGGACCAAACTGGTGATATGGTCCAAATGAACTGGATATATGTCCTTGCTCAGCTGGTATATGGTTATCTTGCCTTCATCCTGAAGATTTCTTATTTCCTGGATTATGTTTTCCTCCAGCATTGACGTTTCCCTGGCCATTTCCTTGACAGATAGGTAAAGCTTGGCCTTGTCAATGATCATATGTTCAACTATGTCCTTTAAGTCCCCTTCATCCTTTATAATGAGTTCCTGGATGTCATCCTCATCAAATCGCTTTCTCTTGGCAGGATTAGGCTCAAGTATTTCCCCTCCACCGATTGTGAACATTGGAGAATAGAATCTCAATATAAACCTGTCTCCTCTTTTGGCTACGGTTTCGGATTCAAGCCTCAGTTGGGCGTATGCCTCCTCACCAGGCTCAAGGGTTTCCCTGTCAAGGAGTACGATCCTGCACAGGATCTCTTCGGTCCCAAGGTAGAGCTTAAGTCGCGTACGGTTTTCAATGACCTTATCAAGACCTTTAAGGAGCCTTATCTTTACATCAAGCATCATGGTGGTGACCATGGCATTTATTGGGGCCACAACATTACCCCTTTCAATGTCATCCTTCTTTACATTGGCAAGATTCATAGCCACCCTCTGACCCCCAAAAGCCTCCTTGGAATCCTGGTCATGAACTTGTATTGACCTTATTCTCGATTTTATGCCAGAAGGGTAAATCTCGACCTCGTCTCCAATGGAAAATTTTCCTGCAAGCAAGGTACCTGTAACAACCGTTCCAAATCCAGAAATTGTAAACACCCTGTCTACAGGAAGTCTGGGCATGTCATTTACATTCTTGTCCTCAAGTTCCCCAGCCATGTCCTGTATCAAACTGATAACCTTGTCGATTCCTGTCTTCTTTGTTGATGATACTGGAATTATCTGGCTTCCTTCGAGAAAAGTTCCCTCTACCGCTTCCCAAACCTCCTCCTTTACCAGATCGATCCACTCTTCCTCCACCATGTCTGCCTTTGTTATTACAACAAATCCCTTCTTCACACCAGCCATGTCAAGTATGGCAAGATGCTCGGCGGTTTGCGGCATTATTCCCTCATCAGCTGCCACGACCAGCATAACAATATCTATCCCAACAACACCTGCCAGCATATTCCTTATGAACTTTTCATGTCCTGGCACATCAATTATACCCGCTCTCTGACCGTTGGGAAGATCGAAGTATGTGAAGCCAAGTTCAATGGATATCCCCCTGTCCTTCTCCTCCTTTAACCTATCGGTTTCCCTTCCTGTCAAGGCCTTGATAAGGGTCGTCTTTCCATGGTCTATGTGACCGGCTGTTCCAATAATCAAATGCTTCATTCTATACACTCCTCCAGTCCGTCAACTGCCCTCCGGACGGCTTTGGACACTATTTCCATTTCAGAATCATCTATGGTTCTCACATCAAGATAGACCTTATCCCTATGGATTCTTGCTATGACCGGAATGGTGTTGGTTCTTAAAAGGTCCTCAAACCTTGCTGTGCTTCCTTCCCCAAGCTCAACGACTACGCATTTTGTTGGAAGCTTTTCCATGGGTAATGATCCTCCCCCAACCTCTGAATACTCATCCTGTATGGACAAGCCCACTTTTGTCTGAACCTGGTCTCCAACCAGTTTTTCCATGAGCTTCTCAGCCTTTTCCTGAAGAACTTCCATTTTATAGGTTAACATTCTCAGGGTTGGAATCTGGGATGGGGCAGCATCCATGTCCAAATAATACCTAAAGGTTGCTTCAAGGGCTGATATTGTAAACTTGTCCACCCTGAAGGCCCTTGTGAGCGGATTCTTCTTCATCATATCGATATATTCCTTCTTGCCTACAATTATGCCTGCCTGTGGTCCTCCCAGGAGCTTGTCTCCGCTAAAGGTAACAATATCCACCCCGCTCTTCAGGCTATCCATGACAGTTGGCTCATATGTTATTCCATATTTTGAAAGGTCAATGAGTACACCGCTGCCCAAATCCTCAATAAGTGGTATCCTGTGCCTTTCTGAAACATCCTTAAGGTCAGAGGCCTCCACAGCTGAAGTGAACCCCATTATTCTATAGTTGGAGGTATGGACCTTCATTATTGCACCAGTGTCCTCGGAGATCGCACCTTCATAATCCCTCAGGTGGGTCTTGTTTGTGGTTCCAACCTCCACAAGCTTAGCACCACTTTGAGACATTACATCCGGGATTCTGAATGCCCCACCTATTTCGATCAGTTCCCCTCTTGATACAATTACTTCCCTTCCCGACGCCAGAGTACTTAAAACAAGAAGCACCGCTGCAGCATTGTTGTTTACAACCATGGCCGACTCAGCACCTGTTATGTCCGCCACAAGATCCTCCAAATGAGAGTAGCGTGATCCCCTACTTCCCTTTTCCAGGTCATATTCAAGATTTGAATAGCCCACTGATACATCCTTTATATGGTCAAGTATTTCAGGGCTAACCGGTGACCTTCCAAGGTTTGTGTGAATTACCACTCCTGTTGCATTTATGACAGGTCTCAATTGAAATGAATTCTTCTTGATCGCCATCTTGACAATGGTGTCCGCCAGGCTCCTGACCATGACCTTAATTTCCTCAGGCTCCCTTCCATCCTTTATGGCAGTTCTGACATTCTCCGTGGCAAGTCGAATTGAATCAACCATGGTCTTTCTTGGTACCTTTTTGTCCAGGTTTTTTATTAGCTCATTCTCCAGGAGCTCATCCACCTTGGGAATCATTTTAAATAGATTAACATCGCTCATTTTCCACCAATCCTTTATTCTACGATCAACTGTTTTTCATCTTTTGATATTACTTCTCCAACAACTCCAAACTCCACTGGTGATTTGGAAAGCTTCTCCAAAAGGTTATCCACACTTTCCCTTGCGACTGAAATCAAAAGCCCCCCTGATGTTTGAGGGTCGAATAGGATATCCTTCAGGTATTCAGGTACCGACTCATGGATTTTGACCTTGTCTCCTATGAAATTTCTGTTGTTGTAGGCTCCTTCAGGAATCAGGCCCATCTGCGAGTATTCCTTGGCTTCCTGGATGTAGGGCACCCTGCTGCTGAATATTTTGATTGTGACTCCACTACCTTCAGCCATTTCAAGGCTGTGCCCCAACAATCCAAAGCCTGTGATATCTGTTACGGAGTGAACTTCTTCTGTGGCATCTATGGCTTCTTTCCCGTGGATGTTCAATGTGGCCATTGAAAGGATGGCCTTGTCTCTGGCATCACCACTGGCAAGGTCTCCCTTTATTGCAGTTGTGATGATTCCTATGCCCAGAGGCTTGGTCAGTACCAGCACATCTCCAGGTTTTGCTGTGTTGTTTGCCTGAACCTTGTCGGGATGTACAAAGCCTGTCACCGAGAGTCCATACTTAGGCTCATCATCGGAAACACTGTGGCCTCCCACCAGTATGGCACCGGCTTCAGTGACCTTGTCATGGCCTCCCTTCATTATTTGGGCCAGGATTTCAGGATCCAGGCAATCAGGGAAACAAACGATATTAAGGGCCAGCTTTGGGTCCCCACCCATAGCGTATATGTCGCTAAGGGAGTTGGCCGCTGCAATCTGGCCAAAGGTGTAGGGATCATCCACCACTGGGGTGAAAAAGTCCAATGTCTGAATTATTGCCAAATCATCATTTATCCTATACACTGCAGCATCATCAGATGATTCGATTCCAACCAATAAATTACTGTCATTGGTCTTTGGTAAATGGCACAGAACCTGTGCCAGGACATCCGGTCCTATTTTTGCCGCTCATCCAGAGCTTTTTGTCATTTGGGTCAATCTATCCAACAATTTAATTCCTCCTATCAGTTAACAGTTATCAGGTCCTTGATCTGCTCATATTTTGCATCACCTATGCCGGATACCTTCATGATATCCTCAGGATTCTTGAACCTGTTGTCCTGTCTGTATTCCACCACCCTGGCTGCTATAACCTCGCCTATGCCAGGCAGGCTCTCAAGTTCCTTCTGTGTGCAGCTGTTGATGTTCAAAAGGCCCTTGCCTCCTGTTGACATGACTGCTTCAGCCTCAATGGCTCCCGCCTCATCAAGTGATGGTATGTAGATCTTGTCTTCATCAACAAGTTTTTTCGCTAAGTTTATTCTATCCAAATCTGCCTGTTTGGTCAAACCTCCAGCCAGGTCAACTACATCCACCACCCTATCTCCCTGGAGGAGCTGGTATATACCGGGATGGTATACCTGACCGCTGATATGTACCATTATTACACTTGGTCTGATATCCTCACTGCCTGTCTCATCCTCCAACTCCTCAACCTGAGGAAGGCTTCTCACATGGGTCGTTTCAGGTTCTCTGTCCTCAAAAATAATCCTGGCTCCGAATATACCTAGGATTAGGACGACTACACTAAGTATAGCTATTTGTTCCCTTTTTGTAAAGAATTCCATATGTCCATTACCTCCAGAAAATAGTATAGTATATTATTATATTCGACCTATTTTATGAAATTCCTTCTTTTTTTGAGATTCTAGAGGTTAAATTATACATCTTTTTCTGGTATAATCAATATAGTCAGCAGGTACTGCAAAATACAGACGAGGTGGTTTAATTTGAAAAAGTCATTGGTGTTAATATGTTTGGTTTTAATTCTTGTTTCAGGCTCGGGAGTTTACGCTGAAACTCTAAATATAAACGGAGAAGGTGCTATTCTGATCGATTACGATTCGGGAGAAATTCTCTTTCAGAAAAACAGTCATCTTAAGCTGTATCCTGCAAGCACCACAAAAATGATGACAGCAATACTGGCAGTGGAACACTCTTCCCTAAATGAGCTGGTTACAGTTGACCAGGAAGTTGTTAGTCTCACAAAGGGTAGCCATATCGCCCTTGAACCAGGCGAGGTCCTTACCATGGAACAGATGCTTCACGCCCTGCTCCTGCCTTCAGCAAATGATGCAGCACTGGCAATTGCCAAGCATGTTGGGGGTTCAATTGAGAATTTCATATCCATGATGAATCAAAAAGCCAGTGAGCTGGGAGCTCTGGATACTAATTTTGTGAACCCCAACGGTCTCCATGATGATAGGCATGTATCCTCAGCATATGACCTGGCCCTAATTGGACGTTATGCCATGAGCAATGAAACAATAAGGAGCATAGTGGATAAGGTTACATATGAAATACCCCCAACAAATATCAAGACAGAAACCAGATATTTCAAGACCACCAACAAGCTGCTTTTTAGCTCAGAGCTGATAGATAAGAATGGTGAGCTTGTGGCAGCACGCTATGATGCCGCTTCAGGGGTTAAGACCGGCTATACATCCCAGGCCATGAATTGTCTGGTATCCTATGGGGAAAAGAATGGCCAGCGCCTAATAGCGGCCGTCCTTAAAGCAGATGGAAACATGGTGTTTTCAGATAGCCAGAAGCTTTTGGATTACGGTTTTGAGAACTATAGCAATACTATAGTTGCCAGCGCAAACCAGTTTATTGATAATATCACAATAGCAGATGGAGAGGCTCCCTTTATCGCTGGAATTTTAGACAGGGATATTGTTTATCCGGTTTCGGAGGCAAACTCGAATCTAATTGAGCAAAGGGTCCAGATTAATGAAAATCTTGTAGCCCCCATTGACAAGGGTCAAATTCTGGGTCAGGTTGAGTTCCTGATCGATGGAAAGGTCATAGGTGGAGGAAATATCATCTCCACAGTTTCAGTCCAGGTTGACCCACTTTCAGTTATGCCTGGAAAGCTGATCAGCAAATGGTACCTCTTTGTATTTGGAGCATATATTGTCATGAGGATATTGATACTGCAAAAGAAAAAGCGGCGAAGGATGTCTTCCAGAAGAAGCAGGCAATCCATGTATAGGGTTCCTTATGCACCCAAATAGTTGTTAAAAGGCCAGGACACATTGTCCTGGCCTTTATTCATGCTATTTTGCTATTGCTATGGCTTCTATTTCAATTACTCCATCCTTTGGAAGTCGTGCGACCTCCACAAGGCTTCTAGCTGGCTTGTGGTCTGTGAAGAATTCTGCATAAACCTCGTTTATAGCTCCAAAGTTATTCATATCCTTTACAAACACAGTTACCTTAACCACTGTTTCCAGGGATGCTCCACCTTGTTCCAGTACTGCTTTAACATTGTTCAATGCAAGTCTTGTGGCTGATTGAATGTCCTCCTGTACAAGCTGGCCTGTCTGAGGGTCGATTGGCAATTGTCCGGATGTATAGACAAAATCTCCCGCTTTCACCCCTTGTGAATAAGGTCCAACAGCTGCAGGTGCCTTTTCAGTAGCTAGTGTGTTAATGTTCATTGCTTCTCCTCCTTTGAAATTTTCTCATATTCTGACCACAATCTTTCAAGATTGTAATACTCCCTTTCATCCCTATGGAATAGATGTACAATGACATCCTCGTAGTCCAGGATTATCCATCTGGCACTACCGTAACCCTCTTTGGTGGTCAAGGTTTGGAATCCCGCCTGCTCCATCTTGTCCTCCACCTCGTCAGCAATGGAAGTCACCTGATTCGATGAATTTCCGCTTGCTATTACAAAATAGTCTGCTATGGTGGTCATTTTACCAACTTCCATGGCCTCAATATCAAAACCCTTCTTGTCGTCAATAGCCTTTTGTATTATTTCCAACTTTTTGTTTATTTCCGTCATTATTTTATAGACCTCCCTTGATTTATTTTATTCCTATATCCCTTAACAGCCCTTCTGTCTCATCCACGTTATGGACAAAATATGAAAGCCCATCCATCATCTTGGCGCTTCCTGGCAAAGTATGGCTGCTTATATTGTCCATGTCCAGTCTTAAGCTCTGGAAACCATAGAGTAGCATCTCTCCAAACCCAATATTTGTTTCCATGTTGTCACTGTATATACCAATCATTCCTGGAATTTTGGGGATGTTCCCCGGCCTTACAGTCTGGCTTATCAACTCCTTCATAAAGTCCTGCTGAGCCCTTACCCTTCCAAGGTCTGCATCCTTGTAGCCCTTTCTGAACCTTAAATACTGAAGCGCCTTGTCCCCGTCAAGGGTCTGGTCTCCCTCCTTGAGATCAATATGCAGAGGGGGATCGGCCACTGGATCGGAATATTTCATATCCATGGGAACATAGATCTCCACTCCCCCTATCAGGTCTACAAAATCACTTACCAACTTGTAGTCAGCAAGTACATACTGGTCAAGCTCTATTCCAAGCAAGTTTCTCACAGTTGCCAGTGTAAGCTCTGGTCCTCCATAGGCAAAGGAATGATTTATCTTTTCGGGACTCTTTCTGCCCTCAATTGTTGCCCTGGTATCTCTTGGAATTGAGATGATGTTTATCTCACCAGAGGATGTGTTCATATCAACAATCATTATTGTATCTGATCTGACACTTGATACCTGATTGTAATCCTTGGAGTCTATTCCCAGGAGCAGAAATCTAACGTGGTTGTCATTTGTCCCCAGAAAGCTGCCCGCCAGAAATAGTATGGAAATAAAAACAAGGAAGGATACCAGAAATACTCTAAAAAACATACCTTTATTTTTGCGCTTTTTCATCCTAATTCTCCTCTATACGATTCTTGAGAAGATAATTCCTCGCATGAACGGTATTCACATGAATAATGGCATTTTTCTTTAAAAGGTATGCCATTGTACTGTTAAGGGCCATCAGTATTGCTTCATCAAGGTCTTCCTGAGCCCTTTCTCTAATGACCTGAATCCCTTCAAATTCCCTGCCTGGCTCTATGAAATCCGCCAAAAAAACAATCTTTTCCACAGTTGTCATGTTCTCTCTTCCTGTGGTGTGATATGTAATGGCATTTAGTATTTCCTGGTCACCTATGTTGAAATATTCCTTTACCATCCTAGCCCCCAAGGGACCATGGATAAGCTCATTGCTTGTTCTTGTAACATCATCCAGCTCAAGACCATATTCCTCAGCAAGTTTTAAGGCTTCCTCCAAGGTCATGTTCTTGGCAAAATCATGTAGAAGGGCTGCGATTTTAACCTTGTCCTCTGGAGCCTTGTGTCTTCTGGCCAAGCCTAGGGCTTCCTCCACTACGCTTAGGGTATGGTTGAGTCTTTTTTCCCCGATTTTTTCTTTTAAAACCTCTATTATCCTGTCCATTTTATTCCCCTTTGAATAAGGATTCCTTCCTAATCTCCTCAATAAGAATATCCGGAATCATATATTTGACCGATAGGCCCCTTTTGACCCTATCTCTAATTTGTGTCGATGAAATTTCAATTTCTGGTCCTTTGCTTCTATTGATTCTAAATCCGTAATCATTCCTAAGACCGCTGATCTTATTCTGGATATCTTCTTCTGAGTGGTTGGATCTGCCATACATTATGAATTCAATCTCCTTGGCGATTTCCTGGAAATTTTTCCAGGTTTCAAGCTCAAAGAGGGTATCCGTTCCAATTATGAAATACAGCCTCTCATAAGGGTATTCTATACTCATCTGCCTTATTGTGTCAATTGTGTAGGAAAATCCTTCCCTGCTAAACTCAATGTCACTCATTTGAAAATATGGATTATCCTTTACAGCCAGTTCAACAAGCCTCAACCTGTAGGCAGAATCCAAGACATCCACTTCTGTCTTGTGTGGTGGATTGCCAGATGGGATATAGATTACCTTCTCCAGGTCCCATTCCTCTCTGATGTATTCACCCATGAGCAGGTGACCCAAATGAATGGGGTTGAATGTTCCCCCCATTAGTCCAATAGCCATTGTACCCCTCCTTCTCCCAGATGATCCAGGACTTCAGATGTTTCTGAAGCCCTCCATAACTAGGGAAGCATGATTGTCTTGTTATCCTTTGATTCTCTGTATATTACAAATCTTCTCCCAATACTTTGTACAAACTCAGCGTTCAATCTCTGGACCAGCTCAACTGCTACGTCCGTTGGATCCAAAACACTGTTCTTCAAAACACTTATCTTGACAATCTCTCTTGCATTTAGTGCATCATCCACCTGCTTGACAAAATTCTCAGTCAAACCATTCTTTCCAAGCTGAAATATTGGATCCAGGTTATGTGCAATGCTCTTTAAATAACTTCTCTGTTTTCCAGTTAGCACTTTTTCACTTCCTCTTTAATCAAAAAATTCAAATTCGTAGTCACAGATAAACACTGATTCTCCCTCGGTAATTCCAAGTTCCTTCAACCTGTCTATGACACCCTTCTTCCTTAGCATCTCCTGGAAGTATCTAAGGGAATCCGTATCATCCATGTATGTGGAGCCCAGAAGTCTTTCCATGAAATCTCCCTCTACGATAAATCTATCGTTCTCTTTACGCACAATGATCTCATCTGTTCTAGGAGCTATTACTTCAACATATTCTTCATCATATGTCTCGTATGATGTCTCGGTATTCTCCAGAAGATTCCAAATCGCATAAATCAATTCCTGAATTCCATCCCTTGTTGCAGCTGAAAGCTCAAGTACCTGATGGCCCTTTGGCAAGAATTCTTCCTTTATTCTCCCTATCCATTCCTGGGATGAAGGCAAATCGGTCTTGTTTGCAACTATGATCTGTGGCTTGTCCCTAAGTTTTTCATTATATTGAAACAGTTCTTCATTGATTTTATAGAAATCCTCAACCGGGTTTCTACCTTCGCTGCCGGATGAATCCAATACATGAACCAAGACTCTCGTTCTCTCAATGTGTCTGAGGAAGTCATGTCCCAGACCTGCACCTTCTGAGGCCCCTTCAATCAAACCAGGAATATCCGCGATCACAAAGCTTTTCTCTTCTCCAACCCTTACAACTCCCAGGTTTGGTTTTAGTGTGGTGAAATGATAGTTTGCTATCTTGGGCTTGGCAGCTGAAATCGTTGACAGTATTGTTGACTTGCCAACATTTGGAAAACCAATCAGTCCCACATCAGCCAGAAGCTTAAGCTCCAGGACAATTTTCCTTTCCTGGCCCTTTGTTCCCGCTTCAGCAAATCCTGGGGCCTGACGTGTGGAAGTTGCGAATTTCGCATTGCCACGTCCGCCTTTTCCACCTCTTGCAATGACAAACTCCTGACCAGGTTCCTTAAGGTCAACTATAACCTTTCCAGTCTCCTCATCCTTTATGAGGGTTCCTACAGGTACCTTAAGGTATGTGTCTGACCCATCCTTGCCAAATTGTTTTTTTGCCCGTCCATCTTCACCATTTTCTCCTGCGTAGGATCTTTTATATCTAAAATCCATTAATGTTCTGATTCCTTCATCTGCATAGAGAATAATTGAGCCGCCCCTTCCCCCATCTCCACCATAGGGTCCTCCTGAGGGCTCGTATTTTTCCCTTCTCCACGCTACTATTCCGTTTCCGCCTTTTCCTGCCTTAACTGATATTCTCGCAACATCAATAAACATTACCATCATCCTCATTCACTATATTTATACAATCCGGTCATAAACCATCTTTTATTTGTTACCCTAAAAAGTGTCTTTAACACTGTCTGGGAAAACATATGCTACACAACAAAAAAATTAAAGCTTACCAGACGGTAAGCTTAAAATTTACGCTAATTCTTCTCGAGGATAGACGCTAACTTGTTTCTTGTCGCGACCTTTTCTTTCATATTTAACAACACCATCAACTGTGGCAAATAAAGTATCGTCCCCACCTATTTGTACGTTGTTACCTGGATGGATTTTAGTTCCTCTTTGTCTTACCAAGATATTTCCTGCCAATACAAACTGTCCATCTCCTCTTTTGACACCCAGTCTTTTAGACTCACTGTCTCTACCGTTCTTTGAACTACCTACTCCTTTTTTAGAAGCAAACAATTGTAAATTCAATTTAAACACGAGTTCCACCTCCCCTATATTCAAGAGTGATATATTTAGGGTAACTTTCTATCATTGATCTGATTCCGACTTCATATGTCCTTAATATGACCTGAACATCGGATAAATTACCGTTTTCCAATTCTGTTCCCAGATTAACCTTCATATAGCCCATATCATCGTCCACCTTGTAGTCAAGGCTTCCTTCGTCGACACCTGCCACTTCGACCATGGCTCTAAGAGCCGTGTATCCCAAAACTGAAGCAGCTGCACAAACTATGTCCTTACCGTATGGTCCATATTCAGCATGTCCTGACATCTCAAAGGATTCAATGTTCCCAGTATTGTCAGTTCCGATTATTACCTTGATCATAATTAACCTACAATCTTGTTAATTTGAACCTTAGTAAATGGTTGTCTATGTCCTTGCTTCTTTCTGATGTTCTTTTTTGCCTTATACTTGAAAACAACAATTTTCTTTGCCTTACCTTGTGCAAGGACAGTTCCCTCAACCTTCGCGCCTTCTACGAATGGCTTTCCAGGAGTCACTCCTGAATCAGTTGACATTAAAAGAACCTTGTCAAAATTAACAGCGTCTCCTTCTTCAGCGTTTAGTTTCTCAACGAAAACTACATCGCCTTCCTGAACCTTGTATTGCTTACCGCCTGTTTCAATAATTGCGTACATTTACTGCACCTCCTCTTACCTAGTCTCGCCAATATCAGGTGACTATGCTTAAAACCCATATTGAGCGGCTCTACACCTAAAATAGTTTAACAAATTAAACCCTTATTGTCAAGCTTCATTTTTCCTTATTCGACCCCTGCCATTGCAGGTTGGACATACTATGGTGGTCTCCTTGTCAAGGGTTGGTCTGTTTCTCTTTCTGACCACTTCAACAAGATTAAGCTTGGTCATTCCTACCACGTAAGGCTTATTCTTGTCCTTTCTAAACTCCTTATCCAACTTTCCAAGGACAATGTCAATGTTATCCTGGACCTTCATATCAATAAAATCTATTATGATTATGCCACCAATATCCCTAAGTCTCACCTGCCTTGCAATTTCCACGGCTGCCTCGATGTTGGTCCTTACTATGGTGTCGCTTAGGGTAAGGTTTCCCACATATTTGCCGGTATTCACATCAATTGCAGTGAGAGCTTCCGTCTCATCTATGACTATATACCCACCACTCTTAAGCTGAACCATTCTGGAAAGGGCCTCCTTCATGTCCATTTGTATGTTCATGTGGTAGTCCATGTTGTAATTTGGATCATATGTCAGCCTGTCTCCAAGGTTGTAGTCCCTAAGCTTGGTTGTGGTTTTTAGATATTCCAGTATGTCCCGACTGTTGGTGACCACATCAGTCTTGGATTCATCGAAATAATCCCTGAGTATCTGCAGGACCAGAACCGGTTCGCTATATATCAGTTTTGGTGTGGGCAGATAATTTCTTTCACCTTCAATTGCCTCAAATTTTCTAACCAGGTCATTGTATTCCTCCCTAAGAAGGTCTGATTCCACCCCCTGGGAAACGGTTCTGAAAATCATCCCCATCCTTTCCCTTTCAATCTCCTTACCCAAATGCCTCAGTCTCTCAATCTCATCCTGGTCTCTGATTTTTTTTGATATGTTCACCCTGTTGGAATAGGGAGTTAGGACCATGTACCTTCCGGGTATTGAAAGGTGGGTGGTGACCTTGGGTCCCTTGTTTCCCAATGGCTCCTTGACAACCTGAACAATTATATCCTCACCCTGCTTCAGGACTTGGTCAATGGTCAATTTTTCCTTTGAGTACATCATCTCCCTGCCAAGGGCATCCTTTACATTCAGGTAGGCGTTCCTGTCTTCACCGATGTCAACAAAGGCAGCCTCCATCCCCCGGAGAATATTCACAACCCTGCCCCTGTATACATTCCCAAGCAATCTGTGCCTACCTGTGTCCTCCTTGTAGTATTCGACAAGTCTGCCGTCCTCTACAATACATATTCTATTGACTCCATCCCTTGAATCGATATAGATAGTGTTCATTTGCTGCACCCCTATACAAGTTCCTTGATCTCTCCATCTTCATCAGCAAATACTTCAAGACGCTTTATCATTACCATATCCAGATCAATATTAAGCTCAAGTTCCCTATCCATGGCTTCAATCAGTTCGATTGGTTTTAAGTTCCCCGATTCTCCTGATTTTAAGAGACCACTAATTATGTGGAATCCATCACTGTCCATGCCCTTGTAGGTTAAATTCCCGATCAGGGGCAAAATATCCAACTGTCTTTCCACCTTCTTCTTACCCTTCTTTTTCTTCTTGCTTATATAAACTTCAGAGAGTTTGTTCCATCTTGAAAGGGCTCCCTCAACATCAATGGCCTCCCCTGATTGTTCAGACACAAATCTTATATCGTAGTGAGACCATGCTATGATTGAAGTAAGGGAAGGACCCTTTTCAATCAATCTACAGTCCACTAGCTGGATTCCTTCAGGCAAGGCCTTGTTCATCCTTTCCATGAAGATCTCAGGCTTGATCACCTCAGCAAGCTCAACATCCATGTACTCCGCAAGGCTCTCAGTACCCAATGGCAAAGGATTCCCTATTGAGAATTTAGGATGGGGGTTGAAGCCTTCCGAAAACTTAATGGGTATTCCTGCCTTTGAGAAGGTTCTTGTAAACAGCCTAACCAAGTCCAAATGTGAAAGGTACTTCAAATACCCAATTTTTTTAAACCTTGTCCTTAATATCAATTGAACACCCCCCACATGGCACAATCCTGTATTCCGCAACCGGTGCAACCAAGTCGGCAATCCCTTGTTGTTTCTCCCTTTATTGCCTTGGTGTACTCATTCTGGAGGTATTTTTTGCTGGGGCCTGGATTGATGAAATCCCAGGGAAGATTTTCTGAAAACTCCCTGTTTCTATTTGCATAGAAGCTTCCATCAATTCCAAGCTCATCCATGGCTTCCAGCCAGGTTTCATATTTAAAGTGTTCAGACCAACCATCAAATCTACATCCCTTTTCCCAGGCCTTGTAAATCACCTTGCTTGTTTTCCGGTCTCCTCTGGCCACTATGGCTTCCAAATAGCTAACTCTAGGATCGTGGTAATTAAAGGTTACCTTCTTATCCTTGATACTCCCCTTTACCAGGTTGATCTTGGCCTGAAACTCCTCAATTGTATCCTGTCCATGCCATTGGAAGGGGGTAAATGGCTTTGGAACAAAGCAGGATGCACTTGCAGTAACTGAAAAATTACCCTTTCGCTCTTCCGGTGGTCTATTGAAAAACAGGTCCTTTACCAAGTATGCAAGCTCCTTGATACCCAATACATCGTCTTCGGTCTCAGTTGGCAAGCCTATCATGAAATACAGCTTGATCCTCGACCAACCTTCCTTGAATGCATAGCCCACAGCATTGACAAGGTCCTCCTCGTCAACACCCTTGTTGATTACATCCCTAAGCCTCTGGCTGCCAGCCTCCGGGGCAAATGTAAGACCAGTTTTTCTAACCTTCTCAATTTCCTTCAGAATGTCTATGCTTACAGAGTCCAACCTTAAGGAAGGCAGGGAGACTCCTACCTTTTTATCCTCAAACCTATCCATCAGGCTTGAGATCAAAAGTTGGAGCTGGGAGTAGTCGCATGAGCTCAAAGAGGATAATGAAATGTTTTCATAGCCTGTTGAATCCACAAGTTTTTCTGCCAACTCCATTAGCCTGTCTACGGATTTTTCCCTTATTGGCCTATATATCATCCCCGCCTGACAGAACCTGCATCCATGTGTACATCCCCGGAACAACTCCATTGATATTCTGTCGTGGACTGTCTCCATATACGGTACAAGCATCTTTTCTGGAGAAAACATGCTATCCAGGTCCCTAATCATTCTCTTGCTGATTGTTTCAGGCAATCCTGAGACCAATGGGAACCTATCCCTGATTGTTCCATCCTCATTGTAATTCACATCGTATAGGGATGGTACATATATTCCCTCCATTGTAGCCTGTGCTTCCTCAAGAAATTCTCTCTTGTCATAGCCCTTCTTCTTATGCTTGTCATAGAGTTTGATCAGGTCCAGTGTAACCTCCTCGCCCTCACCTATTACAAAGAGGTCAATGAACTCCCACAATGGCTCGGGATTGTATGCACAGGGGCCACCGGCAATGACCAGTGGAAACTCACCACCCCTGTCCCTGGAATGGATCGGAATCCCTGACAGGTCCAAAATATTCAGAATGTTGGTATAGCTCATTTCATACTGAAGAGTGAATCCCAGGAAATCAAAATTCTTGACTTCCTCCTTGGACTCAATTGTAAACAGGGGTATGGACTCCTTGCGCATCTGGGCTTCCATGTCCACCCAAGGGGCAAAAACCCTTTCACATGAGTATCTGGATTCATTGTTTATAAGGTTATAGAGGATATGCATTCCTAGGTGTGACATTCCTACCTCATAGACATCAGGAAATGAAAAAGCAAAACTAACATCAACCTCATCCGGGTTTTTCTGTACCATGTTCTGCTCCATTCCAATATATCTGGAAGGTTTTTCTACCTTCATCAAAACTTTATCCAACTTAAATTTATTAATCATTCAATTCACCTTTCAATTGATTTACTGCCTCAAGGGAAATCTTTCCCACAGGCAAAGAAAAGCTCTAACCAAGGTTAGAGCAATCACTTCTTCTTGTCTTTTACATTAACAATTGGGATGTTTGCAACCAGTGCTGATACGGGAGACTTGTTGCCTTCCTTCTTCATCTTGGTCATCTTGATTTCGATTTCTGACTCATCAATTTCTGCGTATTGTGAAATCACTTTGACAATATCACCCTTGATCATTTCAAGAAATCTAGGAGACAGGTCGGAGCGATCATGTACCAATACCAATTTCAATCTTTCTTTTGCAACATTTTTACTGTTTTCCTTTTTTCTAGTAAACATTTTGAAAAAATCCAAACCGTTCGCCTCCTTTACTTGCCAAATATAAGTTTAAGAACCTTACTGAACTTACTCTCATCATTTTCCTCTAGATTCAGCAGCTCAACTTCCTCACCGGTGATTCTTCTAACGATATTTCTGTATGCCTTGCCTGCCAATGCCTTCTCATCCATAACTACAGGCTCCCCCTTGTTTGTTGAGATTACTATTGATTCATCATCAGGTACTATCCCAATAAGATCAATTGCAAGAATATCGATAATGTCATCCATGTTCATCATGTCACCACGTTTGACCATGTCTGGTCTGATTCTGTTTATTATCAGTTGGGGGTCGTGAAGCTCATTGGCTTCAAGAATGCCAATGACTCTGTCTGCATCCCTTACAGCTGATATCTCAGGTGTGGTTACGATTATTCCTCGGTCTGCTCCAGCGATTGAATACTGGAATCCCTGTTCAATTCCCGCAGGCGAGTCAATTATAATGTAGTCGTGGGTCTTCTTCAGTTCACCTACCAGTTCTACCATCTGCTCAGGCTTAACAGCGGTTTTATCCTTTGTCTGGGCAGCTGGCAGTAAGTACAGCTTCTCGTATCTCTTGTCCTTTATCAGTGCCTGCTTAAGCTTGCAGTTCTTTTCAACTACGTCTACAATATCGTAAACTATCCTATTTTCAAGTCCCATTACAACATCCAGGTTTCTCAACCCAATATCTGCATCAAGCACTACAACCGAATACCCGAGTATTGCCAACCCGGTTCCGATGTTTGCACTTGTTGTTGTCTTACCAACACCACCTTTACCGGATGTAATAACAATAGCTGTTCCCATCTTATCTTTAGCCATTTATGTTCCTCCCTTTTATTTATTAGGTAAATAAGGTTCTATTACAACTGCACCATCAACCACTCTTGCTATTTCAGGATACTTGTACTGTATATCATCCTCTGGGGGCCTAACTATATAGTCTGCTATTCTAAGCTGAGTGGGCAGCAAACTGTAAGCTGCGACAACTGCATGCCTATTGCCTCCGATACCTGCTTGTGCAACACCCCTCAATGAGCCCAGGACTACTATGTTTCCCTTTGCCTTCAAGAGGGCCCCAGGGTTCACATCGCCTATTACCACAATATTTCCGTTGTAGGACACCTCCTGTCCTGACCTTAGGGTACCGTGCACGAACTTGGTCATGCCTTCCTGTACTACTTCCGGTTCAGCTGCAATCATTTCCTTAACAGGTTCATAATTGTCCTTTACAACATGATCAGGAACCTTTTCAATCTGAATCTCAAAATCGTATTTATACTTTAGAAGCAGCATGATTTCAACCCTATTCTCCTCTGTAAGGTCTTCTCCCCTTACTCCCAGGAACTTGCTACCCTTAAAGAAATTTGAAGCTGTCTTCATTTTGCTTTCAAGCTCTGTCTTGATCTGTCCAAGATCATTTCCTTCGACATTTAAGTAAATGCCACCAGCAACTCCCTTGATAGAAACTACATCTTTTCTCATGTGCTACCTCCAAACTAATGCCTTATTCTAATTCTACTAGTTTATGGTGTAAAAATCCATAGTTTTAGATTTTTATTTTGTTCTAATCAAATACAATGGAGTTCTCCATTGGCAGGGTATCAATCTGCTCAACATCGTTTAATCCAAGATACTCAGCGATAATCTCCCTAACCATGGGTGCAGCGTAGCCTCCTGAACCTCCCTGGAAAAGAACTGCGGCAACTGCTATTTCAGGGTCATCATAGGGGGCAAAGCCAACAAACCAAGCGAAGTCGTCATAGGTATCGCCAGTTGATGGATTAATGCCGCTTCTCTCTGCTGTACCTGTCTTTACCCCAACAGGAACAGGAAAGTTTTGGAATATCCTTCTTGCGGTTCCATCATCTGCAACCTTTTCCATCCCTTGCTTCACATGCTCAAGGTTTTCATAGTCATTCAGGCCAATCAGCTCTCTCTCAGGTTTGTGTTCATATAGGACTGAAACGTTGTTGTAGTTTCTTATACTGTCAATAAGTGTTACCCTGTTAAGATAACCTCCGTTGGCTATGGTAGCGATGTAATTTGCCATTTGTATAGGTGTGTATGCACTTTGTCCCTGACCGATGGTTACGTTCAGTGTATCTGAAATATTCCATCCAGCCTGGTTGAGGTAGGTGTACTTGATCTTATCAGCAAGGCCTTCCCGTTCACCGGCAAGCCTCATCTCAGGTTCGATACCCATGCCGGTAAGTCTTCTTACAACTTCAGCTCTTGAAAGTGTTTCTTCAAGTTCTGTCCAGCTTATTATCTCGTCTATGGCAAGCTGAATATCTTCCTCACTGAATTCATGGCCATCCATAATGTAACCTTCCATACTTCTTTGAAGCATTTGCTTTAAAAGATATTTAGTGGTGATGATTTTTCGCTGGGGATCAGGCACTCCACCTGAAACCTCAGATGGTATGTTGATCTCAATGCCAGTTTTGTCATTAAGACCAAGTTTTTTGGACATTTCTACAATGTCCTCTATTTCAATCTTTACCCCGATGTCCTGGCCTGTCCTTTGGTTTCTTCCAAGGGCCAGGGTATAGAAATAGTAGTTGCATGAATCACTCAAGGCCTCATAGAAATTCTCATAACCGTGTGTACCCCCAGTATTGGTGTATATTAGGCAATGAAACCTCTTGTCACCCACTGTTACATAACCCATGTCCCTGATCCTCAGAAGGGGATTAAGACCCTTCTCAAGGGCAGTCAAGCCTGTGACCATCTTGAAGGTTGAACCAGGCTGTACGGCTGTCTGAGTGGCTATGTTGTACAATGGTCTTGCAGCCAAGGGGTTATCGGCATCCTCTGGAAACAGACTCAACCAGTCTGTGTTGTTGATTCCAGTGGAGAAAAGATTGGGGTCAAAGGATGGGTAGCTAACCATGGCCAGGGTTTCACCTGTCTTTACATCAAGCACCACCACAGCCCCAGAATTGGCATTTATATAGGGTCGTCCCTTCCTGCGATGGGTCCCAAATGTATAATCTCCCCATTCACTTTTGAAGGTTCCACCTTTGCTAAGCTGGTCCAGGGTATGTTTCATTGCTTCCTCAGCTGTCTTTTGCAGCTTGAGGTCAATGGAGAGGTAAATATTGTCTCCAGGTACAGGACTGATCTCCTCTATGACATTAGTTGTATTGCCAACTACGTCAACCTCCACCTTCCTGATTCCGCTCACTCCGTTTAATTGAAGCTCATAACTCTCCTCAATCCCTGTTTTTCCGATTAGTGTCCCTGGCGAATACCCTTCTTCCCTGATGTACTTTTCTATTTCAAAGGGCTGACTGATCTTCCCGATATAGCCTAGTATATGGGATGCTGTTGTTCCTTCAGGATAGACCCTTACGGGCTCAATGGAAACATTTATCCCTGGAACTCCCGATAAGCCTTCCTCAATTCTTGCTACAGTCTCATCCTTTATTCCATATGCGATATTTATGGGCTGGTATGCCAGGTATCCTTGAATGTTCAACTGGTTGATCAATCCCAGCAACGCCCTTGCCTCATAAGGGGATATGCTCTCATTGATGCTATAGATTCTCCTGACATCCATGAATGCTTCATCGAGAGGTGTTCCCTTCTCTACCTTATTCGCTTCATACCAGTTGTTCATATTGTTTATGTGAACATACTCAATATCACCCGCAACGGAAATCCTCGGATTGATTCCACTGTTAATAAGGTGGGACTGAGCCTGGTATCTGATTCTTTCATCCTTTATAAACCCAGCCAGTAAATTCATTTCCTCAGCAAGTCCAATTAGGTGGTCCAACGGGTCCTGGTCTGAAATTCCTGTTGTGTCTACAAAGCTGTACAGGAGGTCGGTTCCATTGTCGCCTATCCTGATCTCTATTGGTGAGCTTCCTCCATTTTCTTCAAGATACTCAATCAGCACCTCTCCAGGTATCAGGTATTCTTCTGTTTCACCCCCCAATGGAATTGCCCTGCTAAGGAATGAATATAATCCTATTTCACTGAATAGGTTTATAAAATCCTCCTCACCACTCGTATCCATTGTGATATATGGATACTCATCCATCAGGTCTGCCTTTTGCTGAATATAATCTTCATAGTAGGTCAATGCATATGCTTCAAGGGCAAGGTCCTCCTGTAGGTCGTACTTTCTCAGCAGGTCATATGCCAGCAGTCTGGCCACAGGATGGTCGACTATTTTCCTGGTGTTCACCTTGTCATCCTGAAGGAGTTGGGAGATCTTTAGTACATCTTCTTCATTGCCAGGGTCCAGTGAATATATCTCAGGATTCTTGTCGCTGAGTATATCCTGCGCCCTTTTGAATATGGAAAGACCAAAATGGTCATTGTAGGGCTTAGAAAATTCCATGTTCAGGAACTCATTCAATAGATTGTTTTCAAGAATCTGGATTACCAGCTTATCCATTGGCCCAACCTCATTGGTCAAATAGGAATCTATTGACCTGTACTTGATAAGGTTAAGCTCTACGGGATAGTCGTTTGCATACTCTGTCCCATCGCTCTCAAGTAGCCTCACCAGCTGAAGCAAACTGTCATTCCTTACAGTTCGATCTCCAAAGTTCAATTCGTCCTTAAGTAGCTGCACAGTGAATGTAGGAACATTACCTGCAAGTAGTCGACCGTGTCTGTCTCGAATTTCACCTCTTGGTGCGGTGGTATAGACCTCCTTGACCCTCTTGTTGTCTGAGAGATCCCTGTAATAGTCTCCCTGTGCAATGGTCAAGGTAGCAAGTCTAAAGAGAAGCATCGTTGTAATCAGAACAAGAAAATATATCATTAAACTGTATCTATTGAAAAGTTTCTCTCTAAGCTTCATTACATCTTACCTCCTGCCAAACTTTAAGTTTGGCTGTGTGAATAACCTTTGAATAAGCATAAATAACAACACAGCGATGATTCCATTGTATACCACTTCCAGTGAAAATATGCTCTGGACGGCATCAACAAAGCTAACATCCCTGGAAAGGAAGAACTGTATAAGCGAAAAAAGCACATTGTAGAATACCGTTGACAATGCAGTGAAGATAAAATGGTTTATTCCAGACTCCCTTGTTAGACTATTGTATGCAAATCCTACAAAGTAGCCAATAAAGAACAATATGAATGCATTGACACCTATTGTTATGGAAAAGAGCACATCCTGTAAAAGACCTGCCAGCAGTCCGGAGGCAGATCCATATATTCTCCCTTTCTTAAGTGCTATCATCACTACAAGAACCAGGGCTGTATTTGGAACAACGCCAAAAACTCCGATATTTGGTATCAGAGTAGCTTGGATTATTATGTTAAGTATTATTGACATGGTAATAAGCAGAATGGTCAATTAAATCCCTCATTCAATTTACTATAATAAATACATTGTAGAGCTTCCTGAAGTCTACTGCTGGTTGTACCACTATGGTCTTGGTCAATTCTTCCTGGCTTGTCCGTATTTCAGTTACCTCTCCAATATATATGTCCTGGGTGTAAACTCCACCCAAGCCCGATGTGTATAGCTTGTCCCCAACTATTACATCCGCTTCAAAGTCAAATAGGTAACCTTCCAGCTGCCCATCCAGGCCACCAGAGAGGACCCCTCCATCCTGAGTTCTTATGATCTTGAATGATACACTGTTTAGCTCATCAATTACAGTGGTTACCTTGGCCCAATTATCACCAACATCCACAACCCTGCCGACAATCCCTTCCTGATAAAGCTGCTGTTCAACCTCAACTCCCTGTACAACAGTGGCGCCCTTTATAACTCCATCCTTTGATCCGAGATTAATGGTAAACCTGCTAAACCAATTTCCGGGCTCCTTCCCAACAACCTTGCCCTTCAGCAAGGTAAGCTCAGTTGCCCTTTCCAGCTCCATCTCATTTCTTAGGTAATCTGTTTTCCCTATTATGTCCAAGAGGTTTCGGTTCTCTGATTGGAGCCTTTTGATTTCATCCTTAAGCAGTTCATTCTCTTCCCTTGCTTCAAAGGTTTCGCCAATTGAAGAAAAAAAACCGGCTATTCCTTCCCTTGCAGTGGTCACTCCACTTGTCAATGGAGACAGAATATTACCGGTTAATCTTTCAATCCCCGACAGTGAAATTCTCTCTTTACTTGTTTGACCTATTACAATAAGCAGAATGATAGCGATTGCAATCACTATCATTCTTTCCTTGTATTTTCTTAGGAAATGCATGGAATCACTACCTTAATCTATTATTTCTTGATGATGTCTTCTTTAATATTTCAATACTATCCAGTGCCTTTCCGGTTCCGTTTGCAACGCAGTCCAGCGGATCATCAGCAACAAATACAGGAATTCCAGTTTCTTTGGTGATCAGGGAATCCAACCCGTTAAGCATGGCCCCTCCTCCTGTAAGCACAATTCCAAACTCCATGACATCTGATGATAGCTCTGGTGGAGTCTTTTCAAGGGTAGACTTGATCGAGTCAATAATGTTGTTCACTGGCTCCCTTAGAGCCTCATATATTTCCTTTGAAGATATTTCCAACGTCTTAGGCAAGCCACTGACCAGGTCCCTTCCTCTGATTTCCATTGTTCCCAGCTCAGGATCATTTATTGCAGACCCTATGCCGAGTTTTACCTCTTCAGCAGTTCTTTCACCTATCATCAAGCTATATTCCTTCTTTACATAGTTGACAATGTAGGTATCAAGTTCATCTCCACCTACCCTGATGGACTTGCTTGTAACTATGCCTCCTAGGGATATTACCGCTACCTCAGTGGTACCTCCTCCTATATCCACCACCATGCTACCTGTTGCATCATGGACAGGAAGTCCTGCACCGATTGCAGCAGCCATGGGCTCCTCAATAAGAAAGGCTTCCTTGGCACCTGCTTGGATTGTAGCTTCCTCAACTGCTCTCTTCTCAACCTCAGTTACCCCACTTGGTACACATACTACAACTCTAGGTTGAAAAACAGACTTTCTCTGGGTGGCCTTTCTTATGAAATACTTCAACATCTCCTGTGTAATATCAAAATCAGCTATTACACCATCCTTCAATGGTCTAATCGCCACTATGTTCCCAGGGGTCCTGCCGATCATTTTCTTTGCGTCCTCACCTACAGCTAGAACTTGTTTAGTGTTCCTGTCAATTGCCACAACTGATGGCTCCCTTAAAATTATACCCTTACCCTTGATATAGACCAGTGTATTTGCAGTACCTAAATCTATTCCCATATCCTTTGTCAAGCCCTTAAATAATACCATTTTACTCCTCCATAATTACATAAAATTTTTCTCTTTCATACTAAGAAAGACATCATTGCCAATTATTATATGGTCCAAGACCTTAATTCCAATGATATTTCCAGCTTCAATGAGTCTCTTTGTTATGTTGATGTCCTCATTGCTTGGATTCACATCACCACTGGGGTGGTTATGTAGAAGAATCACTGAGTTTGCATTCTTCCTTATTGCGGCATTAAAAACGTCTCTTGGATGGACAATTGATGCATTCAGTGTCCCAATTGAGATATTGTCTATGCTTATTATCTGATTTTTTGTGTCAAGTATAGCTATATTAAAATGTTCCTTTTGCAGTAGCTTCATATCCTCCATTACCAAATTAGCCACCACGTCCGGCGATGTTACCCTAATCTTATCATAGGGATTCAATCTTTTCATCCTCTTGCCCAGTTCAATGGCTGCCATTATTTGTGCTGCCTTGCAATTACCGATTCCTTTGACATCTGTCAGGTCTCCTATTGATGCGTCAGCAAGAAAGGCAACTCCCCTACTATCCATGGACAAGAGTCTTCTAGAAACCTCAATTGCAGTTTCGCTACCTGTTCCAGTCCTGATTATAACAGCCAAAAGCTCACTGTTTGAAAGAGCACCTGGCCCCATTGCCAACAGTTTTTCTCTAGGTCTCTCACTTAAGGGGAGATCCTTAATAGTGTACCCTCTGCATTCCGTCTTGACCATCTCCATAACCTTGCATCACCCTTATAGTAAATTTTAATGAATACAAAACATCATAAAGAATATTAAAAACTGGTGTTAAAGAATTTCTTGAGACTGTAGTTCAATTTTGAAATGGGAAGGCCCATGACATTGAAATAACACCCTTCAATTCTTTCCACAAGAAGAGCACCTTTTCCCTGAATACCATATGCTCCAGCCTTATCAGAGCATTCACCGGTTGAGATATAATCAAGAATCTCCTGATCACTGAGGCTCCTAAAGTATACCTTGGTCGTCTCGTATTCAACCAGCTTCTGTTTGCCTTCTGCATCTATTATGGAGTAGCCTGTAATTACACGATGACTTCTCCCACTGAGTCTCCTGAGCATTGAAAAAGCCTCTTCATCATTCAAAGGCTTACCTAAAATAACATCGTCAAGAACAACTACCGTGTCTGCTGCAATTATCAGTCCCTCACCGATCCTTTCTGAAACATCCCTTGCCTTTTGGAAAGAAAGGCTCATGGAGATCTCTTCAGGCGTATGATTGGGTGAGATGATTTCCTCTATGTCGCTTGTTATTATTTCTGGTCTAACTCCGCACTGTTCCAGAAGTTCCTTGCGTCTTGGAGATGCAGATGCCAAAACTATTTTTCTCATATTGTCTCCTGTCTCGAAAATAATACTCGGAAATTTTTCTTTAGGTTCTCCACTATATATGTTGAGGATAATCCTACGAAATATCCGGAAAAGAGGCTAACCAACAGCAAAAATGGCAAATAGGAATAGATTCTCGTGTTGCTTAGCATCATAACCGCAACGGAAACCTGGGCAAAGTTATGTGCAGCCGCTCCTACAATGCTCACTCCTATGAGACTGAATATCCGTGAGAAGTACCTGTAGGCAATATGCATGAGCACACAGCTTAATATGGCACCTGAAATGCTATATATGAAACTTGATACACTCCCAGTAATCAACATTAGAACTGTACTTTTCAACATTCCTACTTTTATTCCATCCTTAAATCCAAATACCACCAAGGTGACCAGAACCACCATGTTCGACAATCCCAATCTTGCCCCCGGCATGGCTATCGGCAATGGTATAGCTGATTCTATGACACTGAGGGCAAGACCCACTGAAACGAGAAGGGATATGAATATCATCTTATTTGTTTTTCTCATGTCTACCCCACTCTAATAATTCATTATATCTATATCATCTTCCCCTGATTCTCCTTTTATCTCGACAACCAACTTGTTTGGAAGACATACAATAGTCTCACCGATTCGGGATATATAGCCTTGTTTAACGTCTATCTTGTCTGGGCAGTCAGCCTCGATAACTCTGACCTGACCATCTCCTATTTCTATAAGATTGTAACCAAACTCTGTTTCAACAGGAATTGTATGCCCAACCAGCTGCTGGTCGAAAAGTATCTTCTTAATCTCCTCTCCATTTACCTGGACACTAATGAACTTCTCCTGGTCTGAAAATGCATATCTGTTTATGTATGCAAAGGATAGGAAGCTCAATAGGACTATGAACAATACCAGAATCTTATCTCCCTTTGTCAATTAAATCATCCTCTTCAAGGTCAAAATATCACTACTATAGTTTATCATTTGTAACTTTTATTTACAAGTTACAAAAAGGAAAAATAGAGCCCGGTGGGCTCTATTCTAACTTGCAAACTCCCTAGCAAATTCCTCACTTACAATGGAACTATTATCAATGGCATTAGTAGGACATTTCTCCACACATACCAGACAATTGATACATTTATCATAATTGATCCATGCAAGATTATTCTCGAAGCTGAATGCTTCAGTCGGACAGTTCTTAACGCATATCTTACATCCGATACAACCAGTTGAGCAATATCCTCTTACAAGCTTTCCAAGGTCCTCACTCTTGCACTTTACAATTGCAGTGCTTTCGTAAGGTACCATTTCAATGATTTTCTTAGGACAAATCTCAACACATTTGTTACAAGCAGTACAGTTTTCCTTGTTGATAACAGCTATGCCATCAATCATTCTGATTGCGTTGAATTCACATACATCAAAACATGATCCACAACCAAGACATCCATAGGAGCATTCCTTCTGTCCGCCTGCAAGAGTTGCCTGAATTCTACAATCCTGAAGTCCCTGATACACGTATTTATCCTTTGCCTTTTCGCAATCTCCCTGACAAAGTACAACCGCTACATTTCTGTCCATTTGAGCTGCATTTACACCCATGATATCCGCAACACTTTCAGCTACCTTTTGTCCACCTATTGTACAAGCGGTAACAGGTGCCTTGCCTTGAGCTATTGCAGCCGCACAGCCGGCACATCCAGGGTATCCACAGGCACCGCAGTTGGCACCTGGTAAAGCATTGAGTACTTCTTCAATTTTCGGATCAACTTCAACCACAAATATCTTAGAGGCAATTGAGAGCAGTACTCCGAAAAGCAGTCCCAGGCCGCCGAGAACGACAACCGGATTAATAATGTTAGTCATCTCTCACACCTCCTAAACCAGTCCAGCAAAGCC
>CALGAG010000040.1 GCA_937951995.1 uncultured Bacillota bacterium | reverse complement strand
CAAAGAGGAAGTTCTTTCTGGCTAGTACGAATGGCTTAATTCCACGTTCCGCAAGATTATTATCGCAGCTTAGCCTGCCATCTTTTAGGAATACCACAAGGCTATCCCACTGTTTTAGGGAGTAGTTTATGGCTTCTCCAAGTTTGCTCTTTGGCAGGGTCTTCTTGCTCTCATCTTCAAGCCACCTTCTGTAGCCATCCAGTATTGGCTTTGTGTTTTCAAGGCGTTTTTCATATCTCTCTTCTGAAGATAGATCACTGTACTCATCCTCCAGCTTGTAGATTTCCTTGAAGAATTTTAGAGCTTGGTTTGCCTTTGATGCAGATAGTTCTGCCTCCTTTGGCAGTGCCTTTAGGGCATCTGAGAAGTATCTTCTGGCATGGGCCAGACAACCCAGTCTAGTTACATTCTCAACACTGTTGTAGCCGGCATATCCATCTGTTTGGAGGAAACCCTCAAAGCTCCTTAGGAATTCCTTTGGGTGCTTGTTGGACCTGGACTTCTGGTAATCGTAGAGATATATCCTCTTTTCTGCCCTTTCGCCTGTTGCATACAGCCACATGTAGTTTTTCTTGTTGTCCTTTTCATCCAGACAGTTTAGGGATGTCTCATCTGCATGGACCACCTCTTCTCTTAGAAGATGTTCTCTCATTCTGTCATAGAGAGGGGTTAGCCATCTTTCACTTCCCTTTATGACCCAGGATGCCATGTTCTGTCTTGGTATGTCTATTCCTATGTCTACAAAGGCCTGCTCCTGCCTATAAAGGGGCATCATCTTGTTGTATTTCATGTCCAGTATTGTAGCAAGAAGGGTGGGGCTTACCATGGATCCTGGAAGTACTGGATTTGGCATGGGAGCTGTTACTATTGTTCCCTTTTCCCCTTCACTGTTTACTGAATCACAGTGTCTGCAGGCATAGACCTGTCTTTTGTGGTGGACAAGGGTCACTTTTGCAGGTATCACCTTAAGCTCTTTTCTTATGATCACCTTCATTTCGTGAAGTTCATTATTACAGCTAGGACATGCTCTATCTCCATCTTCCAGCTGATAGTATATTTCCTCCACTTCAAGGTCCTCATAGGTCTTTCTGCTCTTACTTCTTGCCTTTCTCCTCTTGTAGAGTATCTCTTCAATATCCGGCTCTTCCATTTTCTTCTGAGACTCTATTTCTGCCTCGTTGAAAAGACAGGTCTGGTCCTCCAGTACCTTGTCGCTTGAGGGACCGTATTTTTTGGCCTGGGATAGTCTAAACTGCTCTTCGTAGAACTTCACCTTGGCCTTTAGCTCTTCGTTTTCATGTTTGAGCCTTTCCACTTCCGATTCAATTTTATTAAGGTTTTCACCAGTATCCAAGCCGGCTTTATCTCTTGTTTTCATACTACTATTATACCATTTATGGACAAACAAAAAAAGCCTTTAAACCATTTATTTTGCTAAGGTTTAGAAGACTTTTTATCACATTATCTGTCGTTCATTTACGGGCTTATGTGCAGACTTTTCCCTTATGCTAAGCCCATCCAGTAGCCAGCGGAAGGACCTGTCATCTATGCTGATGTGGGTTCCTTCAATATTATCAGGCCAACGGAACTTATCCTTCTCCAGTCTCTTGTAGTGGAGCCAGAAACCGCTGGTGTCCCACTCCAGGATCTTTATCTTGTCCCTTTTCCTGTTGCAGAATACATAGAGGTTTCTTGAGAAGGGATCGAGCTTGAATCTCTCCTTCACTATCAGGGCTAGACCATCAATTGATTTTCTAAGGTCTGTGGGACCAAGGGCAAGGTATACCTGGTGGATATGTTTGCTATCTATCATGGCTTATTAAAAACTCCATGACTCCAGTTAAAGTCTCTATATTAACTGGTCCTGTGAACTCGACAGACAGGTTCCCGGATTTAATGACAATCCCAGTCTTTGAGGCTAAGGGTAAGGTAGAATCCTCATTAGCCTGGGTAGACCCAGGACTGTTTGTCACAAGTGCCCATTGTGGGTCTGGATTGTTGGCATCAGAATCTTCCTCATCTTTTAGCCTTCTCTTCCAATACCTGAAGTTGTGTATGTTGACATTGTTCTTTTCACACCAGATTGCTTGAGTCAGGCCGCTACCACCTTGATCTTCCATAACCTGTTTCCAGTACTGCTGGTTAGCTTTTTTGTCCATAGAAAAAATCACCTCTTTAGTTTTGAGATGATTTTATCATTTAAA
>CALGAG010000039.1 GCA_937951995.1 uncultured Bacillota bacterium | reverse complement strand
CCTTGTACTTGTCCCAGTGAAGTCTGTTTACAACTATAAATACCTCAAGGTTAAGGTTCTCATACTTTTTCAATAGTTCATTCATTTCTTATTCCTCCCAATCTATATTTGCAAGTCTTTGCTGCATCGAGTAAAGCTTGATAAATCCGTTTGCCTCAGTACCGCTCCATTTGGATTCCTGTGCATACATGGCGATGTTTGCATTCACCAGGGAGTTAGGTGAGCTCATCTCAACAACCTGGATGCTGTTTGGTTGAACCTTGATCCAAACAGTCCCGTTAACCCTTTCCTGCACTGAATCCGTGTAGGCCTCTATATCCTTCACAAGTGGCTCATAGTAGAGTCCTCCATAGACCAGGTCTGACCACTGTGTAGATGCCTGCTTGTTGAACATTATCTGTCTTTTTGTCAATACTATCTGCTCCAGCTTCTTGTGGGCCTCAATCAGGGCCAGAAGGGCAGGAGACTCAAACATTATCCGTCCCTTTATTCCGATTATGCAGTCACCCACATAAATCCTGCTTCCATACCCATAAGATCCAAGGATTGCATTAAGCTTTGATATAAGGTCCACGCCCTGAATCTCCTTACCGTTAAGCTTTACTGGAAGTCCCTTTTCAAATTCCAGCTTCAGGTACTCCTCTGTCTTTGAAGGGTCCCTCTTTGTCAGTGTGTAGGCAAACTCGTCTGGCTCCTTGTTCTGATCGATTTCAGTTCCTGAAACTGTTATTCCAAAGATATTCTCGTTGATGGAGTACTTCTTAAGCTCCTTGTCAACCTGGAAGCCTCTTTCCTCCAAATACTCTATCTCCTTGGCCCTAGTGATGTTCAGTTCCTTTATTGGCGCAATGATATTACCGTTTGGATTAAGGGTGATAAGGGATGCCTCAAACCTAACCTGGTCATTTCCAACGGCTGTAGAACCGTGGGCCACTGTGTCTGTTCCCTCCGCCTCCGCTATCTTTAAGATCTCCTCTGCAATGATATATCTGTCTGCACACATCAAGGGGTACTCATCCTCATAAAGACCGTTTAGCTTTATGAGATACTGAATGATGTTTTCATATATGACCTCTGTGGCATCAACGGTATAATGCTTTATGCTTCCAAGCTCCTTGGACTTTTCCTCTATCTCCTTAAGCTTCTCATCGTCAAATCCTCCTGTGTTCACAACTGCAGTTACAACATCATAGCCCTTCTCCTTCAGATACAGGACACAGAATGATGTGTCCAGGCCTCCTGAAAAGGCCAATACAACTTTTTTCATACCTTTACACTCCCATCTATTTGTTCAAGAATTCCTTACCTCTTTTGATTGACTTGAGAACTGCCTCCCTGGCAGGTCCTCCAATCAGGTTCCTTTTGCTTACACATGTCTGGACTGAAATTTCCTTGTATATGTCTTTCTCTATAAGGTCACTGAAGCCTTTAAATTCCTCCAGGGTCAACTCTGATAGCTTTTTCTGCTTTTTTATTGCAAATTGGACAATCTGCCCTGATATTTCGTGGGTCTCCCTGAAGGGAACACCCTTCCTGACCAGGTAGTCTGCCAGGTCAGTGGCATTGGTGTAGCCATCCTCCGATGCTTCATACATCCTGTCCTTCTTAAACCTTGTGGTCTTAATCATTCCAGTAAATACCTCAATACACGCCTTTACGGTGTCTATTGCATCAAAGACAGCCTCCTTGTCCTCCTGCATATCCTTGTTGTAGGCAAGAGGCAGTGACTTCATCATGGTCAAGAGGGTGATGTTGGACCCGTAGACCCTGCCAGTCTTGCCCCGTATCAGCTCAGCCATGTCAGGATTCTTCTTCTGGGGCATTATGCTGCTGCCCGTACTGTAGCCGTCATCCATCTCCACATATGAAAACTCTCCGGTTGCCCAGAGGATTATCTCCTCGCAAAACCTGCTCAGGTGCATCATTGTTATTGACAGGTCAGAAACCAGCTCTATTGCAAAGTCCCTGTCGCTTACACCGTCCAGACTGTTGTATGTGATGTCATTAAAGCCTAGTAGATTAGACGTATACTCCCTGTCCAGATCAAAGGTGGTCCCCGCCAAGGCTCCTGAGCCAAGGGGCATTACCATGATCCTCTTCCTAGCATCAAGAAGCCTTTCAATGTCCCTCCTGAACATTTCAAAGTATGCCATCATGTGGTGTCCAAGTGTCAGGGGCTGGGCCTTCTGCATATGGGTGTAGCCTGAAAGGATTGTATCCAGGTTATCCTCGGCTATTGACATCAAAGCCTCCTCAAGGTCCTTTATGAGCTCAACAATATTGTCCACTTCCTTGCCTAGATATAGCCTGAAGTCCGTTGCAACCTGGTCATTCCTGCTCCTTCCCGTATGGATCTTCTTGCCCAGGTCTCCAATCCTTTCCGTCAATGTGCTTTCAACAAAGGTATGGATATCCTCATGGTCCATTCCAATCTGCAGGTCTCCCGCTTCAATATCCTTTAGTATTTCATTCAAGGCATCTTCAACCCTTATGGTCTCATCCTCCGTAAGCACTCCACACCTGTTCAAGGTCTTGGCATGGGCAATGCTTCCCAGTATGTCCTCCTTATATAACCGCCTATCAACGTGAATTGAGGATTGGAAATCAAAGGCTGCCTTTTCAGTCTGATTTTCAAAACGTCCACCCCATAGCTTCACTTACATCACCTCTTCTTTTAAATTTATGCATAAAAAATCCCGATCTCTTAAAACTAAGAGACGGGATTGCCGTGGTACCACTCAAATTGACATATAACATGTCCACTCAAAGCCTTATCGCTGGCTAACGTTCCTCCTACTGCCATTTCAGAGAAAGTCTCCTTGGCCCTCTTCCCACCAGGCTTGAACATCAGGCTTCCACCGTCCCCAACTCGCTATTCCAAACTACTGGATGGTACTCTCCAACTCATCAACTTAAAGTATTAATATATTGTCGCTAATTATATCAAACTGACCTTCAATGTCAAGCGTCAAATGGAAATTTGTCATTTCCTAGTCCTCGAATGGAAAGCTGAAATCAAGCTCCAGACTGTCCCTAATATCCAAAAGGTCTTTTTGTACGCCCTTGTTCACAGGCACTCCCTTATTGTCCCGCTCAAGTTTTACCAGGTATTCCTTCTCGCCGGCAGTGTATATCCTCTCTTCGCCAGGGGCCACCTTTGAGCTTCTAAGGTCCCTTAGGATGTTTCCTGCTGTTCTCCTGAAGGATTCCGCACCCACAAAGGCCTCAGTGTCTATTGCAATAAAGAAGTGACCAAGGGGATAGGGTATCCTCTGTCCATCCTCCCCAATACCCGAAAGCATTCTCAGATAGCTTCCAGCCTGAAGGGCAGCCGACAATATCTCCACAACGGTTGCATAGCCATATCCCTTGTGGCCTCCCATTTCCTCACCAATCCCTCCAAGAGGTGCAAATGCTGCCTCCCCTGTTAGTAGGTCCTTGAGGATTTTTTCGCTGTCAGTCATTGCACTTCCATCGCTGCCAACAACCATACCTGCAGGTGTTGCCTTGCCAAGTCGTGCATAGTACTCAATTTTCCCCCTCTGGCTTATGCTGGTTGCACAGTCAAGGACAAAGGGGAAATTCTCATCGGTGGGCAGTCCAAAGGTAAGGGGATTTGTCCCAAGCATGTTCTCCATGCCAAAGGTTGGAGCAATGGACGGCCTTGCATTGGTTCCTGTGATTCCGATCATATCCTCCTCTGTTGCCATGGTCACATAGTAGCCGGCGATTCCGTAGTGGGTTGAATTCCTAACAGCCACCATGCCCATTCCATACTTCTTGGCCTTTTCAATTGCCAGCTTCATGGATCTGTATGAGATCACCATACCCATGCCGTTGTGACCGTCAACCACAGCGGTTGTTGGAGTCTCCCTCACTATCTCCATATCAGTTACCGGGTTCAGGATTCCCTGCTTTATCCTATCGATATATATGGGCTTAAATCTGTTGACGCCATGGCTTTCAATCCCTCTCCTGTCGCTTTCCATAAGGATTTCGGCACAGATTTTTGCATCCTCCTCTGGGACCCCGACCTTTTTAAAGGCTTGGACCATAAAACCCCCAATCAGCTTCCACGGTACGTAAAATCCTTCATCCATTTCGCATCCCTCCTCCATAAGTCAGCCTTGTCTCACTAATTACCATTTCATGCAAGAACAACCAAATCACCTTATCCAACCCTAATCCCCCAGCTTAAATGGTAATTAGTGAGACTTAGTTCTATTTGATTTATACCCTTCACCTGGCTACAGCCACAAGACAATTCTATTCGCCTGTAATGACATCCCTTTAAGAATAGTGTTTGACACCCATTTTCATTTCTGATATATTATTCTCAAGTTAATAGACAATTGTACTAGGGGAGCTGGGATGGCCAGCTGAAAGTGAAACCCGTAAGTTTCTTACCCTCATACCTGATCTGGATAATACCAGCGTAGGAAAGTAACTACTGCATGATGTGCATATTCCAACGCAAGGGGATATGCATTTTTAATTCCTTGCAGACACATTGCCTCCTAGTACAAAAATACAAGGAGGTTTTCTTATGCAAACAAAGAGGCTCGTTTTAAGTGGATTACTTGTATCATTTGGTGTACTTGCAAGCCATGTGATAGTGGTTCCGGTCGGTGTTGCAAAGGCATATCCTTTGCAGCACACAATTAATGTTATTGGAGCTGTGATGCTGGGACCCGGTTATGCTGTTGCCAATGCATTACTGATTTCTCTTTTGAGAAACATTTTGGGAGTCGGGTCAGTACTTGCATTTCCAGGTAGCATATTTGGAGCAATGCTTGCAGGTCTGTTTTATAAGCACTTCAAAAATGAATATTCGGCTTGCATAGGTGAAGTGATTGGTACAGGGTTTGTTGGAAGTCTGGCTGCATTTCCCCTGTCACGATTCCTTCTGGGGTCAGAAACTGGTGCTTTCTTCTTTATCCCCCCTTTTCTGATTTCAAGCCTCGTCGGAGCAGTTCTTGGAATCTTCACAGTCAAATCACTTAGTGGTCTTGGAAATGGGGTGTTGTTGAAATGAAAAAAGTCTTAACAATAGCTGGTAGTGATTCTTCAGGAGGAGCGGGTATACAGGGAGATTTAAAGGCATTTTCTGCAAATGAAACCTTTGGGATGAGTGTTATTACTGCGGTGACTGCACAAAACACACAGGGAGTTTACATGGTCCACGACATCCCAAAGGAAGTGATCCAAGCACAGATAAAGGCTTTATTCAATGATGTTGCAATCGATGGAATCAAAATTGGCATGGTATCCATTCCTGACACCATAGAAATGATAGCCAGAACCCTAAGCCTTTATTGTTTGCCCAAGATTGTACTGGATCCTGTAATGGTCTCAAAGAGTGGTTCAAATCTCCTGCAGCCAGCTGCAGTAAATGCCCTAAAAGAGCAGCTGATTCCCATGGCATTCCTCATAACACCAAATATCCCTGAAGCGGAAGTTCTGACCGGCATAAAGATATTAAGTGAAGATGACATGATCATGGCAGCCAGAGAGCTTATGAATCTTGGATGTGGGGGCGTCCTCCTAAAGGGTGGACACCTTGATGGTCCTGCAGTTGATATTCTTCATGACGGTAAGGAAATAACAAGATTCGAAGCTGATAGGATTTCTTCCAACAACAACCACGGCACAGGCTGCGCCCTATCTTCGACAATTTGTTCCAACCTTGCCAAGGGTTACAGCCTACCGGTAGCAGTTGAAAAAGGGAAGTCCTATGTATACGAAAGCATAAGCAATGGCTTTTCAGTGGGAAAAGGCGTCGGGGCCCTTCATCATTTTCATAATTTATATAAAGGTGGTAGCCATGATGAATAAATTCAGCGGATTAAATCTTACAGCCCTTTGGTTTGGAGCTGCAATTTCAGTAGCGGAAATAATGGCTGGAGGCCTGCTGGCACCTTTGGGTTTTAAGCTTGGTCTGTTTATAATCATTATCGGTCATGTAATCGGTGGTCTAATAATGGTGGCTGCAGGCAACATAGGATATGAAATGGGACTTGCAAGCATGGAATCCACTGAACTTACCTTTGGAAGGTACGGAAAGACCCTGTTCTCCCTACTTAATGCAACCCAGCTTGTTGGATGGACAGTCATCATGCTTATTTCAGGCGGTGCTGCAACATCAGTGCTTACTCGGAATATATTCTCCTTTGGTGGTACTTCAACCTGGATAATTGTTCTTGGCTTACTTGTAGCCCTTTGGCTGTATGCTGGTAAAGGGTTATGGAAAACCGGAAATGCCATAATAGGGATCTCAATGCTTGCTTTAACAATTTTCATTATAAGGATTGGCCTTGCCAATGAAGGTATAACATCATTGCCTGACACAAATACCATATCCATAGGTCTGGCAATTGAACTGACAATAGTAATGCCAATCTCATGGGTACCACTTGTGGCAGACTACACAAGGGATAGCAAAAGCAAAATTGGGGGTAATTTAGGTACATTTATCGGATATTTTTTTGGTAGCTCACTTATGTACTTTGTAGGTCTAATTGCAGCATTGGGATTTGGCAGCACGGACATAGGCTCCATACTCCTTAATCAGGGCTACGGACTTGTTGGCGTTCTGATAATAATGCTCTCCACCATCTCCACAACCTATCTGGATGCCTTCAGTGCAGGACTTTCCATTAAAAATCTTGTACCCACCCTGTCTGAGAAGCAGCTTGGAACATGGGTCGTTGCTATCTCAACATTCATAGCATTAACCTTTCCAATGACGGCATATGAAAGCTTTCTCCTCTGGATAGGCGCCTTGTTTGTACCCCTGTTTGCCATCCTGATTACCGATTACTACATCCTGGGTAATCAATCCCAATCTGACATCCTTGCCCTGATCATTTGGCTTGTTGGGGTTGGTGTATACAGGTTGTTTGTAAGCATAGACCTTTCCATTGGCACCACGTTGCCGTCAATGGCCATAGTTTCACTACTATACTACACTTCAACGAAAGGAATGATGATATGGAAAGAAAGAAAATCCCAGTCCTCCACCACATAACAAATGAAGTCGCCTCTAACCTTCAGGCACAGGTAACAGAGCTTATGGGACTGATGCCCATAATGGGTAACAGCAGTCTGGATGCCCATGAAATAGCCTCAATGTCTTCTGGCTTTGTTGTGAACCTGGGAATGCCAACTCCAGACAAGCTTATGGCGATAAGAAAAACCATTCCAATTTATGAAATGACCGGCAGGCCAATCGTCCTTGATCCAGTTGGAATTTCGTTATCAGGTACCAGAAGACACCTTGCAAGTGAGCTGATTAAAGGCAAAGGAATTTCTGTCATAAAAGGAAATCTGAGCGAGATAAGCACTCTTCTCCATGGAAAACCAGAAGAAATTTTCACCCTTGAGTACAATACTGTGCTAGTGACTACGGGTAGGACAATCCGAATAACGCAGGGAAAAAGACATGAGTTGGTGGAAATGCCAGCAAGCAAAATAAACAAGCTTCCTGGAACAGGTTGCATACTGGGTACCATCATAGGCTGTCTTCTGTTGAAGGATTTTTCTCCTTTTGATGCATCAATTATTTCGGCAAATATAATGTCAAAAATTGCAGAAAAAGTTCCACCTAATCTTCCATATGGGAGGATTCAGGAAAGCTTACTAACAGAGTTGGAGGTTTTGGCCAATGAAAATTTATCTTATTACAGGTGATATGAAGGATGAGAGTCCATGGTTTGAACAAATTGAAAGAATTCTCAAGTCTGGGATAGATATGCTCCAGTA
>CALGAG010000038.1 GCA_937951995.1 uncultured Bacillota bacterium | reverse complement strand
ACAAACCTCGACCACTTGGAAAGCCCACCAAAAAAAACAGCAAGAAGCAGGGAGGATAAAAATCCTCCAAGGCTTCTTGCCATTGTATAAAATATCGTCTTAAAAAATCCTCCATTCCCCACAATCTCAACAAGGCTGTTTAAGGTAGCCAGGGGAGAGGGGATAAGGACCTCCTTGCCCACAAAAAGGGACAGGAGTGACCAGGCCCCGATCAGGACAAGAGCGGAGATAAGCTTAAGCTGGTTATCTTTTGTAGTAGATCTCTTCATCAGGCAGCGCTCCTCCGATAAAGTCAGGGGCAAAGTCCATGATTGCCTGGTAGTAGTCCCCGTATTCCTCCAGGGAATCCTCGATTGGGAAGCTTCCGATGTTCATTCTGCCTATTCCCTGAACAACAGCAGCCTTAGGGGGTCCAAGGAGTAACTCCTCTGAAAGGTCCCCAAGGGCCTCGGGATTACCATTTGCCCATTCTATGCTACTATTATACTCCATTAGGAAGCTTTCCACAAACTCCGGATCATCCTCAATAAGGGATTTCTTTATGACTATGCAGGACTGGGGATATCCCTTTTCCACACCCCTTGCCTGGGCCCATAGGGAGTTCAGGTCAAGAAGGACCTCCATGTTCTCACCCTTCAGTACAACACTAGTAAGGGCTGGCTCTGGAAGGACCCCAAGGCTTGCCTGTCCTGAAAGGAGGAAGGGGGCAACCTCAGCAGCCGAGTTCATATAGTTCAGGTCTACATCAGAAGCAGGATCCAGTCCATTCTCCTGGAGTATCATAAGGAGCACAAGCTCCGGAGTAAGTCCCTTGCCAAAGGTATGTACCGTCTTACCCCCAAGGTCAGCCAGGGTCTCAACAGCCTCGCTACCAACAAGATACAGGTTGCCCCAGGTTGAGGTTCCCGCAATGACGTAGGGAAGGTCCTTGTTGTAGGCCTGGGCTGCAAGGTTTGTTGGGACCATTGCAATGTCTGCCTCCTCCTTTAGGACGCTTGCCGCAAGAAGGTCAGGGGCATTGTTCATGTTGTAGTCGACCTCCCGTCCCAGGTCAGGCTGGTTCTTGATCATGCTTGCAGCCGTTAGGGCTGTGACTCCCTCCAT
>CALGAG010000037.1 GCA_937951995.1 uncultured Bacillota bacterium | reverse complement strand
GTCCAGAGAAGGGACTTCTGCTGGCCCATCACAAAGGTGAATGAATCCAAATTTATTGCGGTCCACTTTTGCTAGGTCGTCGGGGGATACGTTCGACCTATGGGCATGGAGGGTGTCAACCATAAGGTAGGCATTTGGCATATCAACCTCATCCAGTATCTCAAGAGCATCTGTAAGACCCTTGATTCCTGCAAATGTAACGAATTCAAGATTTACCTTCAAACCATATTTCTCTGCCATTTCGCAAATCTTCGAAAATTCCTTGATTGCAAATGTTCTATCTTCAGTCCAAATGCTTGAAAGCACATCCGTCGCACCAAGTTCAGCACCAGCAGCAAATGCGGACTCAAAGTCATCGACTTTAAGATCCTCTCTCACTCTTGCAAGTTCAATGTCCATCAATCCAATACTATTGTCCTCCAAGGCATTCCTAATATCTACAAATAGCTTTTTGTCCTGGTCAAACTGGAAAAGTGGTTCATTGGGTAGGTGCATTGGTATTGGTCGAAGGCTTACAAAATCATACCCTGCCTCTGCAGCTATACGTATTTGGCTTACAGGGTCTGTCCCTGGTATTGTAAGGTAAGCCAATGAAAACTTTCTTGACATGGTAGCACTCCTCTCCATCTTTTCCTATTTATGTGATCCTGAATGATTAGGCGGAACAAGTTCACCTTTTTCATTCCTTCTAACCTTACCATTTACAACATTTGCCTTAGGTGTATATATATCATTTATATTCCAGCATCCTGGTGTAGGAACCACTATGTTCTCCATTGGAACATCCAGTAGATACGGTTTGTTGCTTTCTACAGCCTTCTTCAATGCTGGCAGGAACTCATCAGCTGATGAAATCTTAATTGAATCAACTCCATATGCCTTTGCTACATCTGCCCAATTCGGGGTGTATGCTTGTCCGTCCGGAGTAGTGAAAACAGTTCCGAACTTGGTCTTGTAGTTTGCATATTCCAATCCTGCTATGGTCCCAAAAGCTGCATTGTTCATAACTACCCAAATTACTGGTATGTTCTGTTCTACAGCTGTGGCAAGGGCTCCTGGATTTACCCCAAATCCACCATCTCCAACCAGTGTTAGCACTACCCTGTCTGGGGCAGCCACCTTGCCACCAATCAGTGCTGATCCTCCGAATCCCATGGTTGCCAATCCCGAGCTGTGATGGATTGTTCCAGGCAACGTAACATCAAATTGCTGAGCCACACCATTCTTGTTCCATCCAACGTCGGTAAATATCAAGGCATCCTCTGGGATTACTTCCTTAACATCCTTAAGGATTCTCTGTGGTGTCATAGGGAAACGTCCATCCTCTGAAATATCCTTGTTAGATTCTCTGAAGCCATCCCTGTTTGTCTTGATGTCCTCACGAACCTCTGGCCTGTTGATTCCTTCAGGCTTAAGCTTCTTGGCTTCATCCAAAAGCTGTATTAAGGCCTCCTTGATGTCTGCTATAGCTCCTATACTCACAGGATAATTTCTCCCAATCTCGGTTGGGTCAATATCAATTTGAAGAAATTCGGTCTTTTCCATATCAAATGTTACTCCCGGATACCAGCTGGAGCTATCCGCCTCAGCAAATCTTGTCCCAAGACCCAATAGAACATCAGCATTGGCTGTATATCGATGTGTAAACTCAAGGCCCCAGAATCCTGTCTGCCCTAGCATTAGCGGATGCTTGTCGGATATACAACCCTGTCCTGCCAGAGTTCTTGATACTGGTATGTCCAGAAACTCTACAAAATCAGCCAGCTCCTTGGATGCTCCCGCAAGTAGAACCCCTCCTCCTGCGTGGATAACAGGA
>CALGAG010000036.1 GCA_937951995.1 uncultured Bacillota bacterium | reverse complement strand
CGGTTGGGCACGCAAAAAGTCCATTGGAATCTACAAAAATTAATGTATGGACTTGTAGCTCAGGTGGTTAGAGCGCACGCCTGATAAGCGTGAGGTCGGTGGTTCGAGTCCACCCAGGTCCACCACTTAAATCATAATTAATTGATTTAAGGGCCTTTAGCTCAGTTGGTTAGAGCGCCCGGCTCATAACCGGTAGGTCCGGGGTTCGAGTCCCTGAAGGCCCACCACACAAGAAAACAAACCATTAGGTTTGTTTTTTTTTCAAATTTTCTCACCCTCTGTAATGAAGGAGGAAGAGACCTTTAATTAGCAATTCTATGTTTTGCATATAAATATTCTTATTTGCCCTGAGTATGATTATGCCCTTTGGGGCATCATGGGGAGAAAGATCATCCTCAATGTTCAACTCACCAACTAATCTAGTATCTACGATATCGGCCAGAATATCTTCGGATAATCTGGCTTTTTTAGTTTCTATTGTAAAGCTAAATACCTTGTCCTTATCTAGTGAGAAAGTGTAGGTTGGCTTGTAATAGGTCCATGGAAGGCCGAATTTTGGATCGTAACAACCCTTAATCATCAATTTTTCTTCCGAAAAATCTATAGCTTCCAGGTAAAACTTGACACTTGGTTCAACTTCATTAATGCCTATGGTTTTAGAGCGGTCTATTATATTGTAGATTTTCAGCAGATATGGCATATATTGAAGGTCATCATAATTATGCTGGAGGATTAGCTTCAGTGAGTCATGGTTTTTGGTGCTGGTGTAGGATTTATAGAGTTCAATACATTCCTTTCCAGAAATCAAGTCTTCCCTTTGGATTCCAAGATGTTTTTCCAAGGTCTTTAGCTTTAGGTCAGCTAAATTCAATATATTCCTGTTTTCTCGTACATACCTGTATAGGTCAAGTGAATTGTCCACATCCCAAAATACTCCAAACCTTTCGAGTCTCTTTTTTACAAATGGAATATCAAAGGAATCCCCGTTGTAGGTAACAAGCCTATCAAACTCCTTCACCATATCCAAAAACTCTAATAGCAATGTCTTTTCTTCCTTTAGATCGTCAGCAAGTAACTGGATAAGGGTCCAATCACTGGATTCATTGTTGTAATAGAGGAGCCCTATCAGGTAGATCTGGTGATATTCCCTACTTAAGCCCATGGTTTCAATATCAAAGAAGCAAACATTATCAATTTCAATCAAGGGCCGGAAATTCAAGGGAATGCTAATATTGTGTTTTATTATTTGCATAGGACATCAACCTTTCGAAATTATTGTTTATCCTTAAATAGCTTTTACCAATAGAGAAAATAGTGTACAATAATAGAAGAACGGAGGGATAGCTTGGAAAATAAATCAAAATCAAAAAAGACCATTGGGTCGGTAAAAAAAGCCTTCGATATAATCAATTATATTGCAGAACAGAAGCAGGAACAAGGGGCAACGGAAATTAGTGAAGCCTTGGGGTATGGAGTAAGTGCAAGCTACCATATTCTCAACACACTGAAGGAGTCCAATATTATCACCCAGAATGAAAAGACCAAGAAATATAAACTGAGCCTAAAGCTCTGGCAACTGGGAATGACAGCCTATAAGCAGAACAACATTTCTCTTGAGCTTAAGCCCTATCTTTCAAAACTTAGGGATCAAACAGGGGAGACAGCGAACCTCACAATTCTTGAAGGGGATGAGATTGTGTATGTGGCCCAGGAGGAGAGCGACAAGTTAATTAAGATGTTTACAAAGACAGGAGCGACTGCACCCCTACATTGTACTGCAAGTGGGAAAATATTTCTTGCATACAAGAATCAGGATGAAAGAGACCAGATAATTGATGGCTTAAAGCTGGAAAGATTCACTGAGAACACCATAACGGACAAGAAAGACCTGAAAAGGGAGTTGCTGAAGATAAAAGACGATGGGTATGGTTTTGATGTGGAAGAGAGGGATGATGACGTATCCTGCATAGCGGCACCAGTTTTTGGTCCCAATGGGGATGTAATGGCTTGTTTATCCATTTCAGGACCAAAGAACAGATTTAGCCCCGGCAACAAGGATAAATGGATTGGGATGATTGTAGATATTGCGAAAGAGGCGTCAGAACACCTGAAAACATTTAAATAGGAGGAGATTCCTTGTGGAAAAACTAATATGCACAAATTGTAGTGAAACATACGATTTAGAGACTGAAACCGGTAGATGCACAGTATGTGGTGAGCCACTTGAAACTGAGCCAATAACAAATGGAGTAATAGCAGATGAGTTTCCCATGGAAAAGGGAATATTCAATAGGTATGCATCCTTCTTTCCCTTCCTGGACCTGGACCTGGCATTGAGTCTTGGAGAAGGCTCAACACCATTGGTTCACATAAGGGAGGGAACCAATGGTGTTAAGGGCAGTA
Organism: uncultured Bacillota bacterium; assembly: GCA_937951995.1. GTDB lineage: Bacteria > Bacillota > Clostridia > Tissierellales > Tissierellaceae > Gudongella. The sequence continues at coordinate 21,757 of CALGAG010000036.1, read as the reverse complement.
AAATATATATTAAGAACGAGGGAATGAATCCAACCTGGTCCTTCAAGGATAGGGGAACCCTTACAGGCCTGCTCCATGCCAAGGCCATGGGATACAATAGTGTAGGGACGGTCTCAACTGGTAACATGGCTGCATCTGTGGCAGCTTATGCAGCAAGAGCCGGCCTTCATGCAACTATCCTGGTTAAGGAGGAAATGGCAGATGAGAAGATAGGCCCTATAGGGATCTATGGGCCAAGGCTTATTAAGGTTAAGGGCAACTACAGAAAGCTCTATACAGAAAGTATAAGACTGGGAAGGGAGAATGGTATCTATTTCATCAATTCAGATGCACCCTACAGGGTAGAGGGTTATAAGACAAGCTCCTTTGAGATTTTCCAGCAGCTGGGAATGAAGGTACCAGACTATGTTATAGTCCCAACAAGTGCTGGAGGGAATTTTAGAGGAATTGAAAAGGGATTTAGGGAGCTGTACTTAAGTGGAATTACAGATAGGATGCCAATATTCATAGCATCACAGGCAAGAGGCTGCAATCCCATAGTCAGAGCATTTGATTCTGGATTGGAGGAAGTCCAGCAGTTGGAAGAGTTTGGAACAATAGCTCATGCCATTGAGAATCCATATCCACCAAGTGGCAATCAGGTTTTAAGGTTAATCAGGAAGAATGGGGGAATGGCTGTAGATGTCAGTGAGGATGAAATTATCAATCATCAGAAGATCCTGGCCAATGCAGGGATATTTGTCCAACCTGCATCGGCCACATCCTTGGCTGCTGCAAATAGGCTAATGGAGGAAGGGAAGATAGAATCAGATGCGGTAGTTGTTTGCATTGCAACTGCATCAGGTTTGAAATTCACAGAGAGCCTCAAGTATCATACAATAAAGGTTGAAAACTGTGACATTGACGACCTGGAAAGCAGACTGAGATAAAAAGGAATCTCATAGATAAGGCGCCCTTGACAGGGCGCCCTTGGATATCAGTATAGATTAAGTTCAAACAGTTCCCTAACTTCATTGTAGTCACTGGTCTTCCCTAAGATCAGCATCAGCTTCATCCTGGCTTTTTGACCAGGCAAATTTCCACCTAAAATGACTCCCATGTCCCTAAGTTGCCTGCCGCCACCTTCGTAGCCATAGGTATAGAGTACTCTACCCGTATTGCATCTTGAAACCATTACCACTGGGACATTGTTTTGGATGGCCCTTTTGACGCCTGGAACCATGGCAGGTGGCAGATTACCTCTACCCATAGCCTCTATGACAATACCCTTGTAGCCCCTATCAATGCAAAAGTCCATAATATCAGATTCCATTCCTGCGCCCGTCTTGATCAGTGCAACCTTTTCTTCAAGTTTTTCAGTTTCAATTACCTGCCTGGAAACTATATTTCTGTAGTATAAGACCTCATCGTTATCTACTATGCCCAGTGGTCCAAATTCAGGGGATTTAAAGGTATCCAGGGAGAGGGTGTTTGTTTTGGTGACCTGACTGGCGGCGTTGACCTCATTGTTCATAACTACAAGTACACCCTTTCCTTTTGAAAGATCAGATACGGCTGTACAGATAGCTGCCGAAAGATTACTGGCACCATCATATCCAAGTTCAGAGAAGTTTCTCATGGCTCCAACAATTACCACCGGCTTGTCTGAATCAATTAAAAGATCCAGCATATAAGCTGTTTCCTCCATGGTATCTGTTCCGTGAGTTACAATTACCCCATCGATGGTTGGGTCTGCTAGCCTGTCTGTTACAAGATGATATATATCCATCATAATGGCTGGAGTTATGTGCGGACTGGGAAGATTTGCATAGTTGACTACCTCAAATTCTGCAATATCCTCTATGTTCTTAAGCGAACTTACAATTTCATCGGCATTCAATGCAGGTATTGCAGCATGGATCTCTGGATCGATCTTCATTGAAATTGTTCCACCAGTAAAAATAATTGCCAACTTTTTTGTCATCTGGCCACCTCCTATTTATTTTTAACGATTCAGCTTGAGTATAACCCTTTAGTATATGAAAATCGTAACACAATTAAGGAGAACCTTCAACAAAAAAAGAAGGCTCCACGCTTTGGAGCCTTTCATCCTATCAATATAGGATGGAACATAACCGTTCAAAAGGGGTATTGGGAATAGAGATCTAACTTGAGGCTACCAGGGGGATAACCTCATATAGATTATAACAAATATGTTATTTCATTGCAAGACAAATGATAAAGTTTATCATTTAACAAAATAGAGTTTAAATAGATGAGTATTTAAAGTATAATAGGGATGATGAGAAAGGAGAGATTTACAATGGATAAAGTTATCAAGGCTCTTGAGAAGAATGGTTTTACTGCAAGCATTTTCAAGAATGCACAGGATGCCAAGGAGAAGTTACTGAATGAAATAGCCATAGGCGAATCTGTTGGAATCGGAGGTTCCATGACAATACTTGACATGGGCGTATATGAGGAACTGATGGAAAGAGGAAATGATACATACTGGCATTGGAAGGCGGAGGATAAAAAGGCTGCCTTGGAATATGCAACAACCTCTGATGTATATCTTACCAGCTCAAATGCCCTTACTGAAGATGGTAAGCTGGTCAATAAGGATGGAACTGGAAACAGAGTGGCCTCCATGATTTTTGGACACAAGAAGGTATTTGTTATTGTTGGGAAAAACAAGGTGTGCAAGGATGTGGATGCTGCATTCAAGAGAATCGAAACAATTGCCGCTCCCTTAAATGCAAAAAGGTTGAATCTGACAACACCATGTGTATATACTGGGGTTTGCAGTGACTGTGATTCCAAGGACAGGATCTGCAAGGCTGAAACCATACTAAGCAAGAATCCCAATGGAACCAGTATACATGTATACATTATTGATGAAGACATGGGATATTAAGAGGTGAGAATTTGATTTATTTAGATAACTGTTCTACCACAAGACCACGTGATCTTGTGGTAGAAAAAATGACAGATGCCCTCAGGATTAGTTTCGGTAATCCATCATCCCTGCATCGTATGGGTATGGATGCTGAAAAGATCATGAAGGACTCTCGAAGTGTCATAGCCAGCTATCTGGGGGTCAAGAACGAAGAAATATACTTTACCTCAGGTGGAACCGAAGGCAACAATATTGCCATTCAAGGAGCACTGGATGCTAGGAAATCCAGAGGGAACCATATCATTACCTCTATGATTGAACACCCAGCTGTGATGAATACAATCAAGGAGTATGAAAAGAAAGGCTTCCGAGTTTCCTGGATACCCAATGGAAAGGATGGCAGAATTGACCTTAAAAGGCTGGAGGAAGAGCTATGTGATGAAACAATTCTAGTATCACTGATACATGTCAACAATGAGATTGGGACTGTCCAGGATATAGGGGCAGTTGGCGACCTCCTGTCAAAGAGCCCATCCAAGCCGCATTTTCATCTGGATGGTGTGCAGTCCTTTGGTAAAATCCAATTTTCATTGATTGGAAATGGTGTTGATAGCTATGCCTTCAGTGGACATAAGATTCATGGTCCAAAGGGAGTAGGTGGCCTTTACATCAACAGGAAGGCCAGAGTCAATCCAGTCATCTTTGGCGGGAATCAGGAGATGGGAATGAGGTCTGGCACAGAGAATATACCGGGTATAGCTGGATTTGGGGAGGCCGTAAGGATTCTTAAGGACCAGGGATTGATCGAATCGGAAAAAGTAGGTGCTTTGAAGGATTTGATGACCAAATCCCTCATGGAACAGATAGAAGATGTAATAATAAACAGCCCAGCTGGAGACCTGTCATCACCTTACATTCTGAATCTGTCTTTTGGATGGACAAGGGGAGAGGTGTTGCTTCACTATCTGGAGGAAGAAGAGATTTTCATATCAACCACTTCAGCCTGTTCCTCCAAGGGTACCGATAAAAGTCATGTGTTAAAATCCATTGGACTAGATGATAATCACATTGAGGGCACAGTGAGAATATGTTTTTCATATGAGATAAGTGAGGAAGATGTCTACAGGACAGTCAAGGCATTGAAGGATTCTGTTGAAATGGTAAGAAGTGTAATGAGGAGATGATGCATTGGAAAGGGTAATAAGCGTAAGTCTCGGGGAGGTCGTCCTTAAGGGATTGAATAGAAAGTACTTTGAGGACAGATTGATCAAGAATATGAAAAGGGTTCTCAGGGACTTTGGAGAGTATAGAATATACAAGGAACAGGGCAAGATATACCTGGAGGGCCTTGATAACCACCAAGAGGATGCAATCAGAAGACTGAAGAAGGTTTTCGGCCTGGTTTATATCAGTCCCTGCATCAGGACAAGCAGGGATATGGAAGATATCAGGGAGGCGGGCCTGGCACTTGTTCAGGAAAAGGTCCCTGGTGATAAAACTGTATCCTTCAAGGTCGAAACCAGCAGGTCAGATAAGAGGTATCCTTTGAAGTCCCCTGAAATATCAAGGGATATAGGAGGTTATGTCCTAAAGAATACAGACAATCTGAAGGTGGATGTCCACAGCCCAGACTTCATGCTCTATGTTGATGTTAAGGAATACGCCTATGTCTACATAGACAGGACAAGGGCCTATGGGGGCCTTCCAATAGGAACCAATGGCAAGGGTCTACTACTGCTGTCAGGGGGCATAGACAGCCCTGTGGCAGGCTTCATGATGGCTAAGAGAGGTGTGGAGGTGGATGCGGTGCATTTCCACTCATATCCCTTCACCTCCCAAAGGGCAGAAGAGAAGGTAATGGATTTGGCCAAGATTGTTTCAATGTATACTGGCCCCATGAAGATATATAGTATTAACCTCTTGAACATCCAGAAGGAGATCAACAAGAATTGTCCTGAGGATGAAATGACCATACTTTCAAGAAGGTTCATGATGAGAATTGCCGAGAAAATCAGTGATAAAAGTGGATACCAGGCATTGATAACCGGTGAGAACCTGGGACAGGTTGCCAGCCAGACTATTTTTAGCATGGATGTAATCAATCGTTCTGTCCAGATGCCAATACTAAGACCCCTTGTTGGGATGGATAAGGTTGATATAATTGAGATATCAAAGGATATTGAAACCTATGAGACATCGATTAAGCCCTTCGAGGATTGCTGTAGCGTATTTTTGCCAAAACATCCGGTAACAAGGCCAAAAATCCAGGATATTGAAGAATCGGAAAAGGCTTTGGATATTGAAAGTCTTGTCCAGGAAGCAATAGACGGAATGAAAATAACGAACATCGAATAAGGACCGCAAGGTCCTTTTTGTTTTCTATTTATTTACTCTATGTTTAACACAGTCAATATTTTCACAAATTTAATTCATGAAAACAACAGAAATTTAATACTAATATGGGTTGACAGCATAATATCTCTAATCTATAATATTGTGGTAGCTGTTTAGTAAACATAAACTATTTGTTTAATGAAACGGAGGGCGCTATGAATTTCGGAGAAAAAATCAAGGCTATAAGAGTCAAGAAAAACCTTACCCAGGAGGAGCTTGCTGACAGGTGCGAACTTACAAAGGGTTTTATATCGCAGGTTGAAAGAGACCTTACATCACCATCCATTGCCACTCTTGTTGATATTTTGGAAGGACTGGGGACCAACCTTAAGGATTTTTTCAACGAGGAAGAGGAAGAAAAAATCGTATTTCGAAAGGAAGACGTTTTTGAAACCGTAAACGAAGATTTGAAATACGTTCTTCATTGGATAATACCAAATGCGCAGAAGAATGCAATGGAACCAATTATGGTAACCCTTTCCCAGGGAGGTAGAACAAAAGAAGATTCCCCTCATGAGGGTGAAGAATTTGGATATGTGCTTTCCGGAACCATTTACCTCCACCTAGGCAATGAAAAATACAAGGTGAGGAAAGGTGAAAGCTTCTACTACAGGACAAACAGTGATCACTATATAGAAAATGCCGGCAAAAGTGAGGCATCCTTAATTTGGGTGAGTACACCACCAAACTTTTAGGAGGGGTATGATGACAAAAACGCACGCAATAGATTTGGTACAGATTTACAAACAATTTGGAGACACTCCAGTTTTGGAGGATATCAATCTCTATATAAGGCAGAACGAGTTCCTGACCCTGCTGGGTCCCAGTGGATGCGGAAAGACAACGACCCTAAGAATAATTGGTGGATTTGAAACCCCAACAAGTGGCAGAGTGATGTTTGAAGGAGAGGACATAACTGAGCTACCCTCATTCAAAAGGCAGATTAACACAGTATTTCAGAAGTATGCACTCTTTCCCCATTTGAATGTATTTGATAACATTGCATTTGGCCTGAAAATAAAGAAAATGAGTAAGGAAACCATAAGGACCAAGGTTGAAGAAATGCTTAAGTTGGTAAACCTTCAAGGCTTTGAGGATAGGGATATCGACTCCTTAAGTGGAGGCCAGCAGCAAAGGATTGCAATTGCAAGGGCCTTGGTCAACGAACCTAAGGTTTTGCTCCTTGATGAGCCGTTAGGGGCACTTGACCTGAAGCTTAGAAAAGACATGCAGCTGGAGCTTAAGAGAATTCAAAAACGAGTTGGAATAACCTTCATCTACGTAACCCACGACCAGGAGGAAGCACTGACAATGTCAGATACCATAGTGGTAATGGACAGGGGTAGAATTCAACAGATTGGAACACCAACCGATATCTATAATGAGCCCATCAACAGGTTTGTAGCCAAGTTTATCGGTGAAAGCAACATAGTCGATGGAATCATGAATGAGGATTTCAAGGTGACTTTTTCCGGGAGAGCCTTTGAATGCGTTGACAAGGGATTTGGCCTTGACCAGCCTGTTGATGTGGTGATCAGACCTGAGGACCTCCAGATTGTAGCCTATGACGAAGGATATATTTCCGGCCAGGTGGAGAGCGTGATCTTCAAGGGTGTCCACTATGAAATGGAAATTAGGGACGATGACTATACATGGACAGTTCACTCCACCATAATGAAGAATGTTGGAGAAAAGGTAGGAATGATTATAGTTCCTGATAACATACACATCATGCGAAAGGGGGAGGCTGATGAAGCTTAACAGGATAGGGTATCCATATTTGATATGGTTGGGAATATTCATCCTAATACCTCTTTTGCTGGTCACGTATTTTGCATTTACCACAGGTGACAGCCAGAATTTCTCAACATTCACCTTCAGCATGGAGAATTTTGAAAAGTTCATGTCTCCAATTTATCTGGGTGTACTGTACAGATCAGTGAGGCTGGCCATCATATCCACAGTGATATGCTTGGTTTTGGGTTATCCCATAGCATTGATAATCAGTAAGGAAAAGCCAAAAATCAGGAACATACTGGTTCTTATGCTTGTAATACCCATGTGGATGAACTTTCTGTTGAGAACTTACGCCTGGTTGACCCTGCTGGGCAAGAATGGGATACTCACTAAGGCCTTGTCCTTTATAGGACTTGAAGGGGTCAGTCTACTCTACAATGATACAGCTGTACTCCTTGGAATGGTATATAACTTTTTGCCCTTTATGGTCCTGCCAATATTTTCAGTGCTGACCAAGATGGACAATAACCTGGTTGAGGCTGCTGAAGACCTGGGAGCAAACAGGTCGGAAGTATTCTGGAAGGTTATTTTCCCCTTGAGTTTACCTGGAGTCATAACGGGAATAACCATGGTGTTCATCCCGGCTGTAAGCACCTTTGTAATTTCTGGCCTACTGGGAGGTAACAAGTCCACCCTCATAGGTAACCTTATTGAGCAGCAGTTCAGGTATACTGGTGACTGGCATTTTGGATCCACCATGTCGATAATTCTTATGGTCTTCATACTTGCTTCCATGGCACTGACCTCCAAATTTGACAAGGAGAAGGAAGGAGGAGGTGGGGGACTATGGTAAACAAGAATCTGAAAAGGCTGTATACATTCTTGATATTCGCATTTTTGTATGCACCCATTATCATCCTTATAATATATTCCTTCAATGATTCGAGATTTAGAGGGGACTGGAGTGGCTTTACCTTAAGGTGGTATGTTGAGCTTTTCAAGGATAGGGAAGTTATAAGGGTTCTATACTATACCTTTGCAATTGCTATAACTTCCTCAATAATATCAACAGTCCTTGGAACAGTTGCTGCAATAGGAATTCACGGAATGAGAGGCTTTACCAAGAAGTCCATCCTAAACCTAAACTACCTGCCGGTACTGAATCCGGACATAGTAACAGCGGTTGCCTTAATGGCATTGTTCAGAATGGCTAGGTTGCAATTCGGATTCATCACCCTGCTCCTTGCACACATAACATTTTCCGTACCGTATGTGGTCCTTTCAATACTACCGAAACTTAAGCAGATGAATGTACACCTTGCAGAAGCTGCGATGGATTTGGGGGCGACCCCCATGTATGCACTTAGAAAGGTAGTGATTCCAGAAATAATGCCTGGTATTATCACAGGTGGACTATTGGCATTTACATTGTCAATAGATGACTTTGTAATAAGCTTTTTCACAACAGGACATGGGATTTCCAATTTGAGCATATACATTTACTCAATGGCCAGGAAGGGAATTAATCCAACAATAAACGCACTGTCAACACTGATGTTCATTTCATTGGTTGCATTGCTCTTGATAATAAATAACAGAAGCGAGAAATCCAAAAAAATAATTCAGGAAAGAAGGTAGAAATATGAAAAACAAAATTATAGCAATGCTTGTCATGGTTATCCTGGTTGGTGTTGTTGCAACTGGATGTGGTGGCAGCCAACCGACATTGAATGTATACAATTGGGGAGACTACATCGACCCTGAGGTTCTGGACCTCTTTGAGGAGGAATTTGGAGTAAGGGTTGTTTATGACACATATGCCACAAATGAAGACCTTTATGTAAAGATGAAGCAGGGAGGAAGCAGCTATGATGTAGTAATCCCTTCTGATTACATGATTGAGAGGATGATAAGGGAAGATCTTCTTATGGAAATCAATATGGACAATATTTCCATACTGGACAAGGTGGATGACAGGTTTCTAAATCTTGACTACGATCCTGAAAATGCCTATTCAGTACCCTATATGTGGGGAACAGTGGGAATAATTTACAACACAACCATGGTGGACAGACCCCTTACCAGCTGGGCAGACCTGTGGGACGAGGAATTTGAAGGCGAAATCATCATGCTCAACAGCCAGAGGGATACCCTTGCAGTGGCTCTGAAGAAATTGGGTTATTCCATGAATACCAGAGACATAGGTGAGCTGGAGGAAGCAAGGGATGAACTTATAGAGCAAAAGCCAATAGTATATGCCTATCTTGGAGATGAGGTCAAGGATGTAATTGTTGGTGGAGAGGCTGCCATTGCAGTTGTTTGGTCGGGTGACGCTGTGGCAATGATGGATGAGAATCCGGATTTGGAGTATGTTATCCCATCAGAGGGAACAAATCTATGGTTTGATGCCATGGTAATTCCAGCGAATTCACAGAGTCCGGAAGTGGCAGAACAATTCATCGACTTCATGACACGTCCTGAAATTGCTGCCATGAATGCTGATTATATAGGCTATTCATCACCAGTGCCAGAGGCAGTGGACATGCTGGACGAAGAGATTCAGAACAGCCCGGTAGCATATCCATCTGATGATATTCTTGAAAATACAGAGGTCTTCAAGGACCCTCAAGACATCATAAGTGAATACGATAGAATATGGACTGAAATAACCAGTGCACAGTAGGTGAAACTGATGGTAGCTTCTTGTAAGAGGAAGTTACCATCTTTTTTGATTTAATGGTATAATGTAGCCATAAGTGTGTAAAAACATGGTGAGAAGGACGACAACAAACTAACTGAAGGAGGTATGGCTATGCAATTAAGCTTTTTTGGAGCAGCCCAGATGGTAACTGGTTCAAATTATCTATTGAGCACCAAAAATCATAATATTGTCATAGATTGCGGAATGTTTCAAGGTAATCAGGAAACTGAGAAATTGAACTTTAAGGAATTTCCATTCGATCCTGCATCAATTGACATAATGATACTGACCCATGCTCACATAGACCACAGCGGGAGGATACCCAAGTTGGTCAAGGAAGGATTTAGGGGCAGGATCATATCAACAAAGGCCACCTATGACCTGTGTGGGGTAATGCTTCTGGATAGTGCCAAGATTCAGGAATATGACGCAGAGTGGGAAAACAAAAAAAGAAAGAGAAGAGGGGAGCCATCAATAGAACCTCTTTATACAATTGAGGATGCTGAGCATAGTTTAAAATACTTTGAGCCACATTTATACGAACAGAAGATAGACATTAATGGAGAAATTTCCATCAGATTCAAGGATGCTGGTCATATTTTGGGATCATCAATTCTTGAACTGTGGATCACAGAGGATGAGAAGACAACAAAGCTTGTTTTTTCAGGAGACCTGGGTATGCCTGATAGGCCAATAATCAGAGATCCCCAATACATTGACGAGGCAGATTATCTTGTTATCGAATCAACATATGGAGACAAGGACCATCCTCCCATGAAGGAAAGCACTGAAAAACTAATCGAGATAATCAACAAGACAGCTGAACGCGGCGGGACCGTATTGATACCATCCTTTGCCGTTGGAAGGACTCAGGAGCTCATATATGAGCTAAACAGGTATTACGAGTACAATGACATCAAGCCTCATCTGGAAGTGCCAATATATATTGACAGCCCAATGGCAATAAATGCAACAGAGGTATTTCAAAATAACGCGGGAACCTTTGATCAGGAAACCACGGACCTTATACTAAAGGGGGACAACCCATTTACCTTCAACAACCTGAACTACGTTAGGTCGGTTGAGGAATCCATTGCATTGAATGAATCAGATATCCCCAAGGTGATAATCTCAGCCAGTGGCATGGCTACTGCAGGCAGAATCAGGCACCACCTGAAGCATAACCTGTGGAATCCCAAGAATAGCCTGGTTTTTGTAGGATATCAGGCTGAAGGGTCTTTGGGAAGGATACTCCTTGATGGGGCCAAGAAGGTTAAGCTGCTGGGTGAAGAGATCCATGTTGGACTGGAAATATATGACCTGGAAGGCTTTTCAGCCCATGCAGACAGGACATTCATGCTTAATTGGATTGAGAAGATTGAGAAAAAGCCAAAGAAAGTTTTCATAGTCCACGGAGAAAGGGAAACTGCAAAGGCTTTTTCCAACCAGATCGAGGAAAGGTTTGGACTGAAGACAATCATACCAAAGATGGGCAATTCATATAGGGTGGCAATCGATGCCATCGAAGTCGAAAAGGGGATGACAATCGAACCTGAAATCCTGAGGGAGGACATTGCCAAGGAATTGCAAGTGGTTTATGAACAGTTCAACTCCCTTATGAGTAGGTCAAATGGACTGTTTGAAGAAAAGCTTTTGGAAAATGATTATGACCTTCTTAAGAATAGATTGCTTGATTTGCAAAGTCAACTAATGGACTTAAATATTTTAATTGGAAAATAGGAGGAAGAAATGAAGTATTTGACAAATCTATCAAACAACCCAAACTACAACCTGGCATTTGAGGAATATTGCTTCAAAAACTTGCCCAAGGATGAAGATTTCGTATATCTTTGGATAAACGGTCCTGCAATAATTGTTGGCAAAAACCAGAACACATTGGAAGAAATCAACAGCGAATACGTTAAGGAAAATGATATAAAGATTGTAAGGAGAATAACCGGTGGTGGGGCAGTATACCACGATCTGGGGAACCTTAATTTTTCAATATATACCAATTCCAAGGGCCAGGAAAGAATAGACTTTGGTCAGATCAACATACCAATACTGAAGGCATTGGAAAAATTTGGGATCAAGGCTGAGTTGTCCGGTAGAAACGACCTGACCCTTGACGGAAAGAAAATATCCGGAATTGCCCAATCGGTATATAGGAAAAGAATACTGAACCATGGAACAATCCTATACGATACAGACATGAGTGTCCTTTCCAAGGCACTTAATGTGAAGGCGGATAAGATTGAGTCCAAGGGAGTAAAATCAGTTAGGTCAAGGGTTACAAACATCAGACCATACATGGAGGAAGATGCATCAATTCTTGAATTCAAGGACATGCTGCTAAAGAACATATTCCAGTACCACAATGAGGAAATGGAAGAGTATGTATTAAGCCAACAGGAGCTTGATGGCATACAAAAACTTTACGAGGAGAAGTACTCTACCTGGGAATGGAATTATGGTGAATCCCCGGATTTCGGATGGAAGAATTACAAGAGATTCCCATCTGGTTCGGTGGAGGTAAGACTTGAGATAAAGAATGGCGTGATAAATGATGCAAAAATATTTGGAGATTTCTTTGGCACAAAGGATGTTGAGGACCTGGTGGAGATACTTAAAGGTGTAAGATATGACAAAGACAATGTCAAAGAACTGTTGGCAAACATTAAAATATCAGATTATTTCAGCAATATGGCTGATTCTGAGTTTATAGAGCTTTTGTTTGATTAAATCCATGGGAGATGAATTAAGTGAGCCCAAGTGAAAAGGTTACTATACAGACTGTTAGAAATAGAAGAGAGTTTAATCAGTTCGTAAAATTTCCATATGTCCTTTATGAAGATGACAAGGCTTGGGTTCCACCGCTGGTTGGGGACTTCAAAAAGTATGTTAAGGGTGAGGGTAACTATCTAAACCAGTCTGGCCCCAACGAAAAAATCATAGCTATAAGGGACGGGGAAGTATGTGGCAGACTATTGGTGGGAATCAATGAACACTTGAATAATCACAAGAATCTCAAGGAAGGGTACATTTCACTTTTTGAGTGTGAGAATGACCAGGAAACTGCAGGCTTAATGCTTGAATTTGCAGAGGCATGGCTGGTGGAAAGGGGGATGGAGTTTGTAAAGGGGCCATTGTCACTACCAGGTGGAGATGACAACAGGGGTTTTTTGATAGATAATTTTACTGATTCCACCTTGATTATGAATACCTACAACAAACCCTACTATCCGGAGATGTTTGAAGAGTTCGGGTTTGAGAAATACTGCGATGTATATGCCTACAAAAGTGACAGCGCCAATGAGAACATCAAAAGGTATGAGAAGATTGCACCCTTTGCAATGGAAAGGTATGGCTTCAGGGTTGATCCCATAGACCTGAAGAACATTGAAAGAGAGATGAAGGATGTAAAGAGAATCATAGATAGGGCCATGCCATCTGAATGGGAGGATTTTATTCCGCCAAACGATGAGGAGATTGACCTGATTGCAAAACAGTTGGTACCATATGCTGATCCAGACCTGATCTATATTGCAAGAACCAAGGATGGAGAGCCAATAGGCTTTAACATTGCCTTGCCAGATTACAATGAAGTTCTTATAAGAATGAAGGGCCACCTTCTTCCATTTGGGATTATAAAGTACCTTTACTACAAAAACAAGATTAGAAAAATAAGGTTCTTTGTGCTTTTTGTAGTCCCTGAGTTCCAGAAAAAAGGGGTTTCTTCTGCGATTTACTGGCATACCTTTAAGGCAGCTGTCAATAAGGGGTATGATTTTGTAGAGGGTTCAACAATCTGGGATTACAATGAACCAATGAAAAGGGACATCGAGAAGTACGGTGGCAAAATATATAAAACATATAGATTGTACAAAAAAAGACTTACGGACCAAATCGGTTCAACAGGGGAGGAGTAGGATGAAAAAAGCTTTACTGGTTTTATTTTTATTGATTCTTATTGTTGGGGTGGCTGGATTTTTCCTTGCACCTGGATATCTGGACAAGACACACAATGATGAACCTGTGGAGTTTGTGGTCCAACGTGGCGACACACTCAATTCAGTAGCAGAAAGACTTTATGATGAAGGTGTAATAAGAAGCAGATTGTGGTTTAGGTACAATGGACAGGATGTTGCTTCCAGAATCAGACCCGGGACCTATACAATTGACAGTGGAACGACCATAAATGACCTATATGAAATCATACAGGTAGGTGAGCAGGAGGCTCAGGTATCTGTAACCTTTCCTGAGGGCTTCATCCTATATCAGTTTGCCCAGAAGATAGAGGAAGCTGGCCTTGGTACAAGGGATGAATTTATTGAAGCCACAGAGGATGTTTACAGGGAAAGGTACGCAGATAGGTTTGAAAATGACCTTTTATATTACAGCCTTGAAGGATATCTCTTCCCGGAAACCTATAATTTCTCCACAAAGGGCACAGTAACTCAAATAGTTGAAAGATTGGTGGATACAGGAGAAAATCTTTGGACCCCAGAAATGGAGGCAAAAAGAGAAGCCCTGGGGATGACCAGGCATGAAATCATGACCTTGGCATCACTGATTGAAAGGGAAGCCTACAATGATGAAGAGAGGGGTACCATAAGCGGCGTCATATTCAACAGAATTGCAGTTGGAATGCCCCTGCAGATAGACGCAACCGTGATATATGGTATTGGAGAAGGAAAGGAGCACATGACTAGAGTCTTATACCAGGACCTGGAAAGTGACAACCCTTTTAATACCTATAGGATCCAAGGGATACCGCCAGGACCAATAGCCTCTCCTGGAAGGAACTCAATTGAGGCAGCCCTGAACCCGGAAGACCACAGCTATTACTACTACGTAATGGGAGCCAACGGTCACGTATTTGCTGAAACCTACAATGAACACCTTAGGAATGTTGAAGACTACAGAAATATGCAGTAAAGGGCAAAGAAAAAAGTACAGTTCTAATGAACTGTACTTTTTAAGTGGTGCCGAAGGCGGGAGTCGAACCCGCACGGTGTTGCCACCGCTGGATTTTGAGTCCAGTACGTCTGCCAATTCCATCACTTCGGCGCATTGACTACGAAATATATATTAACACAGTTGGACATAAAAAGCAATATAAATAATTGCCATAAAATGGGTCAGATAAAAGGTATTATTATGGTCCTCTTTGTGGAAACTACTGCATCAATAATGTATACTATGTATAGGACTAAAGAATTGGAGGCCACCTATGAATAATAAAAAACTAATGATAATTGATGGAAGTTCTCTTGTGCACAGGGCTTTTTATGCTCTACCCCTGCTGACCACCAAGGGGGGAGTGTTTACAAACGGTGTGTATGGATTTTTGACCATGCTATATAGAATCAGAGACCAGGAACAGCCAGACTATATCTGTGTTGCCTTCGATAGAAAGGGGCCAACCATCAGACACAAGGAATACAGTGAATACAAGGGAACCAGGGATAAGACCCCAAGTGAACTTTCCCAGCAATTTCCAATATTAAAGGAAATACTCCAAAACCTAGGTATCAAGACTGTTGACATGGAGGATTACGAGGCAGATGATATTGCTGGAACACTTGCCAGGATCGGTGAGGAGAAGGGTATGGAAGTTCTACTGGTAACTGGAGACAAGGATTACCTCCAGCTAGCCACTGAAAAGTCTCAGGTGCTCATAACCAAAAAAGGTATCTCTGAAATGGAAGGCTACGACAAGGCAAGAATAGTTCAGGACTATGGGATTGATCCAAAGCAGTTTATAGACGTTAAGGGACTGATGGGGGACAAGTCAGACAATATACCGGGAGTACCTGGAATCGGAGAGAAAACTGCGCTGAAGCTGGTAAAGGAATTTGGAGACATGGAAGGGGTTTACGAGAACATAGACTCTGTAAGCGGGAAAAAGCTCAAGGAGAATTTGATTGAAAACAAGCAGATAGCTTTCCTAAGCAGGAGGCTTGGAGAGATTATACTAAATGTACCCTTGGACTTTCAAGTGTCAGATCTTTTGGTAGGGGAGGAGAATACTCTCAAGCTAAAGGAAATGTACGAGGACCTTGAGTTTAGGAGTCTGCTGGGAAAACTAGACTTGGAGACAATTGAATCACAGGAGGAGCTTGTGGAATATGGAATCTCCATTGTAAATGACCTGAATGGAATCAAGAAATTGGCGGAGGATTCAAGGAAATCAGGGGAAATTTCATTTAAGATCCTCACTGAGGAGGAATATTTCATTGAAAAGCCCCTGTGCTTGGGAATCAAGCCAAAGGGTCTGGCAAGTTACCTTGTCTACCTGGACAAGCTTGATAAGGATCATGAGGCAGTTCTTAAGAATATCTTTGAGGATGAAGGCATAAAAAAATCCGGCCTTGATTCAAAATCAGACCTTTTGAAGACTATCCAGATGGGTTGGGACTTCAAAGGCCTGGAATTCGATGCGTCAATTGCTGAATATATAATAAATCCAAGTCAGAGCAACCTTTCAATAAACAAATTGTCAGAGGAATACTTCAGCGAAGCTGGGCCGGATATAGATGGAGAAATAGGCAAGGGTAAGGGCAAGAAGATGATCCGGGAATTGGAAGCTAGCTTTGTGGAAAGATACATGGCCTTCACCTTGGAAAAGATTGAAAAACTGGAGCCGGTAATGATGGATATTATCCACGAAAGGAAGATGGACCAGCTATTTAAGGAAATTGAGATGCCCCTGATTGAAGTGCTTGCATACATGGAATACTATGGGGTGAAGGTTGACAAGCAAGAACTGGATGTACTGGGCAAGGAGTTTGACATTGAGATAAAGGAGCTTCTTGATCAAATATACAAATTGGCAGGCAAGGAGTTCAATGTGAATTCACCCAAGCAGATTGGCGAGGTTCTTTTTGAAGATCTTGGGCTACCGGTGATCAAGAAAACAAAAACAGGCTACTCCACCAATGCTGAAGTTCTAGATGAGCTTAAGGGAGAGCATGAAATAGTTGAAAAAATTCTCAGGTATAGACAGCTTGTAAAGCTTCAATCCACCTACATCGAAGGCCTTAAGGGAATGATTGATCAGAACACTGGAAGAATACACACAAGATTCAATCAAACTGTCACATCTACAGGAAGGATATCCAGTACAGAGCCAAATCTCCAGAACATACCAATCAGGAGTGAAGAAGGAAGACTTATTCGGAAGGCATTTATTGCACAGACTCCCGACTATGTTTTTCTGGATGGAGACTACTCTCAAATAGAGTTAAGGCTACTGGCCCATATTTCCTCTGATCCAAAAATGCTTGATGCATTCATAAATAACGAAGACATACACACCAAAACTGCAGCCGAGGTGTTCGGATATCCAAAGGATGAGGTTACATCAGAGCTCAGATACAAGGCAAAGGCTATAAACTTCAGTATTATATATGGAATTTCAGACTTTAGTTTATCCAAGGATATAGGAATCAGTCGTAAGGAAGCAAGGAAATATATAGACAATTATTTTGAGAATTACACAGGGGTAAGGTCCTACATGGACGATGCAGTTGCCAAGGGTAAGGAAAACGGATATGTTGAGACCCTGCTGAACCGTCGTAGATATGTACCTGAATTGGCGTCCAGGAACTATAACATAAGGTCATTCGGAGAAAGGGTAGCAATGAACATGCCCATACAGGGAAGTGCAGCTGACATAATAAAAATGGCCATGGTCAATGTGTTTAAGGTTCTAAAAGACAAGAAGCTAAAGTCCAGATTGATTTTGACAATCCACGATGAATTGATTATTGAAGCCCACAGGGATGAGGTTCAGGATGTCAAGCAAATGATGAAGGAAACAATGGAAAATGCAATTAAGCTGCAGGTTCCTCTTAGGGTGGACATACTGGAGGGTGATAGCTGGTATGATACAAAATAATGTAAAGGTTATTGGAATCACCGGTGGAATCGCAACAGGTAAAAGCACAGTCAGCCAAATCATAAGAAATGAAGGCTTTCAGGTTATAGATTCAGACTCTATTGCCAGGGAGGTTGTCGAAAGGGGAAGCAAGGGCCTGGCATTGATAATAAATGAATTTGGCAAGGATTTGCTCATGGAAGATGGAAATCTTGATAGGGAAAGGCTTGGGGAAATAATATTTAATGATGACAATAAGAGAGAGACTCTCAACAGCCTCCTCCACCCACTGATCAGGGAATCCATGGTATCGAGGATATCCCAGGCCGCAGGGTTTAACAAAGTGGTCTTTGTTGATATTCCCCTGCTGTTTGAATCCCGGGAAACCATAGAGGAATCTGGTGTTAAGCTAGACGAGGTATGGCTGGTTTATACTGAGGAAGCAATTCAATTAAGCAGACTTATGAACAGGAACAATTACAAGTATGAAGAAGCTTTAGCCAGGATAAGGTCTCAAATGGACATTGAAAAAAAGAGGCTTCTGTCAGATAGGCTTATCGACAATTCGGGAAGTGTTGAAGATACAAGAAAGCAGGTCTTGGACCTGCTGAATGAATATAGATAGTGGTGAGTTATGAAAAAAATATTTATAAGTATAACGGTTGCCTTGATTTTAGCTGCCCTTGCAGTATCAGGAGTGGCCCTGACATATCCAGTGGTCTACAAGGAGTCTGTGGTCAAATATTCAGAGGAGTACAATCTGGACCCGATGCTTGTCATGGCAGTTATTAAGACAGAGAGTAACTTTGACAAGGATGCCATCTCCCACAAGGGTGCAAGAGGGTTAATGCAAATTGGCGAATCAACAGGTCGTTGGGCATCTGAAATCTTAAAGCTGGAGGAATATACTGGTGATCTCCTATATGATCCTGAAACAAATATTCGAATAGGGGCCTGGTACCTAAGGGAGCTGTTGGATCAATACGACCATGAGTATGTGGCTTTGGCTGCCTACAACGCTGGAAGTGGAAATGTTTCAGAATGGTTGTCAAACCAGGAATACAGCAATGATGGTGAAAACCTTCAGAATATACCATTTTCCGAAACTGAAGAGTATGTTAGGAGGGTCCAGCGAAATAAACGGGTTTATGAGCTTGTATACGGGAGCAGCCTATTAAGCGGGAGAGATACTTTTTTTGATGGACTTGTGATTAGTACGAGGAATTGGTTAAAAAATACAATTAAAGGGTTAAGGTAGATATAATGAGGAAAATAGCCATTTTTATCATCATAGCATTACTTTTATTTTCTGTTTCCGGTTGTGGATTGGAACCGGATTCAACAGATATTGGAGAAATTCAGGAAGGTGTTGACTACTTCATTTTTGAAAATGCAGGTATTAGTCTTCCCTTGACTAGCTTCAAAACACTGAATCCCCTATACATGGACAATCTCAGTTACTACCATTTCAGCAAGCTCATATTTGAAGGCCTATTTGAATATGATGAAAATCTCCAACCTGTACCAAGATTGGCCAGTACCTACACCATAAGTGAAGATGGCAGGACAGTGGAGGTATACCTGAGAAATGACATATTGTGGCATAATGGAGAATCCCTTGACTCAGATGATGTTGTGTTCACAGTACAAACCATGAAAAAGGCGGGGGAGGAGAGCCTCTATGGAAAGCTGGTTCGAAGCGGTGCCTCTCCAGGCAACCTGAACATCATGTCAGCCAGGGCATTGTCGGAGAACAGGGTGGAAATCAGCTTTAGCGAACCTACAGGTAACATCCTTGACATGCTTACATTTCCAATAATCTCCAAAGGTTTGGGAAGTGGAGCATTGGCTGTGGAAAACTATATTCCCATTGGAACTGGACCCTATATGTTTGTGGAACATGTAAAATTCAAGGAGGTCCACCTTGAATCAAATCCGCAATACAGGGAAGGAGAGCCCCAAATATCATATATAACAGGAAAAATTTATGATGACAGAGGCTTGGTACTCACTGCCTTTGAAACTGGAAAACTGGATATGGCTCCTTCCATTGGAATTGATTGGGACAAGTACGAACACAATGAAAGAATCTCAATATATGAGTACGTTTCTGGGGACCAGGAGCTTCTGGCCTTTAACAGTCTAGATGAAAGGTTTGCTTCTGATGGCTCTGAACAATTGAAGCAGGCAATCCTATATGCCATCGATAGGCAATCCATAATCGACAAGGTGTATTTGCAGCATGGAACCCAGGTAGACACACCGGTACATCCAGCTTCATATTTGTCATCCTCAGAGACGGACATGTATGGATACAACATTGGAAGTGCTGAAGGAATCTTGAATGGTGGTGGCTATATTGACACCGATGGAGATGGAATTCGAGAGGACAGTGAAGGAAATCCATTAAATATTGAAATGTTGGTAAATCCCTATTCGGATCTAAAACTAAAAACATCAGAAATGATCAAGAGCAATCTAAAGGAAGTTGGAATTTCAGTTGAGATAGTCTATCCTCCAGGGAAGACTTCCCAGGAAGCAATGGAGAATATGGGGAATATGTTAACTGAGGGTGATTACCAAACGGCAATTCTGCAATGGGAGCAATCCACTATTCCATCATTTGAATCATTCCTAGGATCATCCAGGCCAGAAAATCTAGCGCGTTTTACCGATGAGAAAATGGACCAATTACTTTCTGAAATGAGAGTTGCCTGGGATGAAAATACGAAAATAGACATCTATAGAGATTTTCAGGAATACTATGTTGAGAAGGTTCCATATGGAAGCCTGTTGTTTAGAAACAAGGCTCTGCTGGTTGATTCAGGCATATCTGGGCCCCTTCAACCAACATACTACAATCTATACAATGGATTGGAAAGCTGCTATCTCACAATGAGTACAAATTAGGATTGAAATTTGAGCCAAAAGATATTATAATGTACTAGTAACATTTCCAATGAAACAGTCACTCGACTGTTTCATCATTATATTGTGCGAGTGTGCTGGAATCGGCAGACAGGCATGTTTGAGGGGCATGTGCCAGTATTGGCGTATGGGTTCAAGTCCCATCACTCGCACCAATACCTACCCATTTCATTTATTTTTCCCAAATCAAAGACAATTAAGATACCCATATTTATATACATTCAAACTAATTAATGCTATAATGTTCATAGCAGTGATTTGTGTGTGAAAATTTGGCATAAATTGCTAAAATTATATCAAGTAAAGAGGTGGAATAGGAATGAGCCAAGGAAAGTTGACTTTCAAGGGTGGAGTTCATGTACCCGAGTTCAAGGAATTAACCGAGAAGAAGTCAATAATAGTTGCTGAAAGCCCTCAATTCGCTTATATACCATTGCATCAACATACCGGTGCACCATGTGAACCGATAGTAAATGTTGGTGACAGGGTAAAGATTGGTCAAAAGATTGGGGAATCAAGCGCTTTTGTTTCAGGAAGCATCCATGCAAGTATAGCTGGTACCGTCAAGGAGATAAAGATGATGTATACTCCTACAGGAATGAAGGTAAAATGTGTCGTTATTGAAAACGATGGCACAGAAGAAATGGACGATTTTGGAACACAAAAAAGCCTTGATGAGCTTACAGCGCAGGAAATAATTGGAATAATAAAGGAAAAAGGCATTACAGGCATGGGTGGTGCAAGCTTCCCGGCACATGTAAAGTTTTCTCCTCCTAAGGAGAAGCCAATTGATACTTTGATCCTTAATGGCGCTGAGTGTGAACCTTATCTCACAAGTGACCATAGAGTAATGCTTGAGCAGCCTGAACTTGTAGTCCTGGGACTCAAAGCAGTGAAAAAAGCTCTAAACGTTGAAAAAGCTTACATAGCAGTAGAAGATAATAAACCGGATGCAATCGAAGCTTTGAAGAAAGCAGTCGATCCAGCTGATGGAATCCAGGTAGTAACACTAAAAACCAAATATCCTCAAGGAGATGAGAAGAGGGTAATCGATGCTGTAACCGGCAGAAAAGTTCCTACAGGTGGTCTTCCTATGGACGTCGGATGCGTTGTTTCAAACGTTTCCACGGCAAAGGCGATAGCTGAAGCGGTTCTGTACGGGAAGCCATTATACGAAAGAGTCGTAACTGTAACAGGCAAGGGAATAGCAGAGCCAAAGAACGTACTGGCAAGAATA